>NZ_CP071246.1:1839831-2146470 GCF_021496665.1 Corynebacterium sp. CNCTC7651
ATCCCCGGGGTACCTTTTATCCGTTGAGCGACACCACATCCACAAGTAGGTGCCGGATCACTAGTCCCGACTTTCGTCCCTGCTCGACTTGTAAGTCTCGCAGTCAAGCTCCCTTGTGCACTTACACTCTAAACACCTGATTGCCAACCAGGCTGAGGGAACCTTTGGGCGCCTCCGTTACATTTTGGGAGGCAACCGCCCCAGTTAAACTACCCACCAGGCACTGTCCCCAACCCAGATCATGGGCCAAGGTTAAGGTATCCACTACGGTCAGAGTGGTATTTCAACAACGACTCCACACCAACTGGCGTTGATGCATCAACGTCTCCCACCTATCCTACACAAACCGCACCGAACACCAATACCAAGCTATAGTGAAGGTCCCGGGGTCTTTTCGTCCTGCCGCGCGAAACGAGCATCTTTACTCGTACTGCAATTTCACCGGGCCTGTGGTTGAGACAGCAGGGGAGTCGTTACGCCATTCGTGCAGGTCGGAACTTACCCGACAAGGAATTTCGCTACCTTAGGATGGTTATAGTTACCACCGCCGTTTACTGGGGCTTAAATTCTCCGCTTCGGTATCACTACCTAACAGGTCCTCTTAACCTTCCAGCACCGGGCAGGCGTCAGTCCGTATACATCAACTTAATCGTCTTCGCACGGACCTGTGTTTTTGATAAACAGTCGCTCCCCTCTCTTCTCTGCGACCACCACCAGCTCAACCACGCAAGATGGCATCACCGGGTGTGGTCCCCCTTCTCCCGAAGTTACGGGGGCATTTTGCCGAGTTCCTTAACCACAGTTCACCCGACCGCCTTAGTATGCTCTACCTGACTACCTGTGTCGGTTTCGGGTACGGGCCGTACATGCACATCGCTAGAGGCTTTTCTCGACAGCACAGGATCACCACCATCACCCAATTGGGCTACGCATCACGCCTCACACCTAGTGACGCCCGCATTTAACAAGGCGTCGTGCTACACGCTTGCACCAGAATCCAATAACTGGCGCGGCTACCACTCTGCGTCACCCCATCACTTACCTACCACAGATCAGGCCCCACGCATCACCACACAGTAGAAGTCAAAGACGTCTTGCCGTGTGGTTCAGGGTGGTTAGTATCACCGCTTCAGCATTTGGCGCGCATACACGGGTACGGGAATATCAACCCGTTGACCATCGACTACGCCTGTCGGCCTCGCCTTAGGACCCGACTCACCCTGGGAAGACGAACTTGACCCAGGAACCCTTAGTCATTCGGCGGATACGATTCTCACGTATCTCTCGTTACTCATGCCTGCATTCTCACTCGCATGCAGTCCACCGCCCCTTACGATACGGCTTCACCCCACACACGACGCTCCCCTACCCAAGACAATGTCTTGCCGCGGTTTCGGCGGTGTACTTGAGCCCCACTACATTGTCGGCGCAAAACCACTCGACCAGTGAGCTATTACGCACTCTTTCAAGGATGGCTGCTTCTAAGCCAACCTCCTGGCTGTCTTCGCGATCCCACATCCTTTTCCACTTAGTACACCCTTAGGGGCCTTAACCGGCGATCTGGGCTGTTTCCCTCTCGACTATGAAGCTTATCCCCCACAGTCTCACTGCTATGCACCACTTCAACCGGCATTCGGAGTTTGGCTGACATTGCTAAGATGATCGTCCCGCTCAACCAACCAGTAGCTCTACCTCCGGCAAGCTCACATAACGCTGCACCTAAATGCATTTCGGGGAGAACCAGCTATCACGGAGTTTGATTGGCCTTTCACCCCTACCCACAACTCATCCCCTCAGTTTTCAACCTAAGTGGGTTCGCGCCTCCACAACCTCTTACAGCTGCTTCACACTGGCCATGGGTAGATCACCCCGCTTCGGGTCCAGGACATGCCACTACAACACCCATTTCGGATTCGCTTTCGCTACGACTACCCCACACACGGGTTAACCTCGCGACATGCCGCTGACTCGCAGGCTCATTCTTCAAAAGGCACGCCATCACACACTGAGGTGCTCTGACGGATTGTAAGCGCACGGTTTCAGGAACTCTTTCACTCCCCTCCCGGGGTACTTTTCACCATTCCCTCACGGTACTTAATCCACTATCGGTCACACTGAGTATTTAGGCTTACCGGGTGGTCCCGGCAGATTCACAGCAGATTCCACGAGCCCGCTGCTACTCGGGGTTTGCGACACAACCAGCACATGCATATACGCGTACGGGACTCATCACCCACTCCGGTGCACCATCCCAGGCACTTCCGCTCACACACGCACACAAGTCGGCACAGTTGGCAGACTGCACACAGCCGCACCCCACAACCCCACACACGCAACCCCTGCCAGGTATCACACGCACATGGTTTAGCCTCATCCGCTATCGCTCGCCACTACACACGGAATCACAAATTGTTTTCTTCTCCTACGGGTACTGAGATGTTTCACTTCCCCGCGTCAACCCCCACACAGGCTATGCATTCACCTGCAGGTAACACCACACAACTGGTGCTGGGTTTCCCCATTCGGACATCCTCGGATCAACGCTTAGTTGGCAACTCCCCGAGGCATAACGCAGCCTCACACGTCCTTCATCGGCTCAGCATGCCAAGGCATCCACCGTACGCCCTTACATAAAAACAACACACTAAGAACAAACACACAAAAAAAACAGAAAAAACAACAACACCCACACCCCACACACACGTGCAAGGCACAAACGCGGATGTTGTCAGATGCTCGCGTCCACTCTCCAGTTCTCACACACCACACCCACACACCACACCACCCATCACAACGGTAAGCAGCGCGAACCATGCAGGCCACAGAAACAACACAACACCTGTGCTGCCCCAGACACCCAACAGCATGCCAACACATACAACACTTTGTTCGCGGACCCCCACACGGGGAAAAGGTTGCATCCCCAGCACCACACCCATGAGCCGGGCATCCAACCCAGCCGGTGCATGTCCACCTGGAAAATTTTCAAACAAACACAGTGGCAGCCGCACACACGGCGACTCAACCACCAACCACACAGCAATCACTGTGCGGCACCCGCAACTGCGGGTACAAAACATAAAGCTCCTTAGAAAGGAGGTGATCCAGCCGCACCTTCCGGTACGGCTACCTTGTTACGACTTCGTCCCAATCGCCGATCCCACCTTCGACAGCTCCCCACAAATCGTTTGGGCCACTGGCTTCGGGTGTTACCAACTTTCATGACGTGACGGGCGGTGTGTACAAGGCCCGGGAACGTATTCACCGCAGCGTTGCTGATCTGCGATTACTAGCGACTCCGACTTCATGGGGTCGAGTTGCAGACCCCAATCCGAACTACGACCGGCTTTCAGCGATTCGCACCCCCTCACAGGGAAGCTGCGCGTTGTACCGACCATTGTAGCATGTGTGAAGCCCTGGACATAAGGGGCATGATGATTTGACGTCATCCCCACCTTCCTCCGAGTTAACCCCGGCAGTCTCTCATGAGTCCCCGGCCAAACCGCTGGCAACATAAGACAAGGGTTGCGCTCGTTGCGGGACTTAACCCAACATCTCACGACACGAGCTGACGACAACCATGCACCACCTGTACACCAACCACAAGGGAAAGACTATCTCTAGCCCGATCTGGTGTATGTCAAGCCCAGGTAAGGTTCTTCGCGTTGCATCGAATTAATCCACATGCTCCGCCGCTTGTGCGGGCCCCCGTCAATTCCTTTGAGTTTTAGCCTTGCGGCCGTACTCCCCAGGCGGGGCGCTTAATGCGTTAGCTACGGCACGAACCCCGTGGAAGGGACTCACACCTAGCGCCCACCGTTTACGGCATGGACTACCAGGGTATCTAATCCTGTTCGCTCCCCATGCTTTCGCTCCTCAGCGTCAGTTACTGCCCAGAGACCTGCCTTCGCCATCGGTGTTCCTCCTGATATCTGCGCATTTCACCGCTACACCAGGAATTCCAGTCTCCCCTACAGCACTCAAGTTATGCCCGTATCGCCTGCAACCCCACAGTTAAGCTGCGGTATTCCACAAACGACGCGACAAACCACCTACGAGCTCTTTACGCCCAGTAATTCCGGACAACGCTCGCACCCTACGTATTACCGCGGCTGCTGGCACGTAGTTAGCCGGTGCTTCTTCTCCAAGTACCGTCCAAAATTCGTCCTTGGCGAAAGGAGTTTACAACCCGAAGGCCGTCATCCCCCACGCGGCGTCGCTGCATCAGGCTTGCGCCCATTGTGCAATATTCCCCACTGCTGCCTCCCGTAGGAGTCTGGGCCGTATCTCAGTCCCAATGTGGCCGTACACCCTCTCAGGCCGGCTACCCGTCGACGCCTTGGTAGGCCATTACCCCACCAACAAGCTGATAGGCCGCGAGCTCATCCCACACCAAAAAATCTTTCCACCACCGACACTAAACGATGGTCCTATCCGGTATTAGACCCAGTTTCCCAGGCTTATCCCAAAGTGCAGGGCAGATCACCCACGTGTTACTCACCCGTTCGCCACTCGAGCACCCCGCAAGCGGGGCCTTTCCGTTCGACTTGCATGTGTTAAGCACGCCGCCAGCGTTCATCCTGAGCCAGGATCAAACTCTCCACAAAAAACACTCCGAAATAGAGTGTCAAGTTTCGTCAAGAAACAGGCCGTGAAAAGCCCAATACCCAACCAAAACAAACCACCCCACACCAACCGGTGCAGAACTGGCTTACAAAAAATGTTTTCCTAAAATTACTGCAAACACGGCTGGCCCCACATCCGACGAGGAAAAACTTGGGGCCAACCAAAAACTTTGCAAAAAACGTCAGTGAACCAATCATGGCCCAACCGATCAACCACGCCCCCATCAAAGGATTCAGAACGCAGCCACCAGCACACACCAACCACACACCCCGCAAAACACGGAACCATGCAGCCAACATGTCACAGGCACACAACCAACCCACAAACAAAAATGCATTGGCACACTATCGAGTTCTCAAACAACACACGCACACCCCAACACATCCGAACCAAATCAGAGCGCTGTGAGTAGCTTTCGTATTTCCGTCAGCGGTAGTTTTCCTAACCGCTCACACACCAGACCATGATCACCATGTCGTCCCGGCGGGGCGTTGTCGGTCGCGCTGACTCGAACTAAGTTACACACCCCACCACAACAACACAAACCCCCAGCACAACGGGGGTTTATGAAAGCATGAACGTGACCAAACGAACGTCGTAAAGCGCTCTAGCTCTGAACGCGCTCGATGTGTGCCCCCAGCGCGGTGAGCTGCTCCACGAAGGATGGGTAGCCGCGGTCGATGTGGTAGACGTCGTGGACCGTGGTCACGCCGTCGGCGACAAGCCCGGCAAGAACAAGGCCGGCGCCGGCGCGGATGTCGGAGGACCAGACATCGGTGGAGCTGAGCTGGTCAACACCTCGCAGGACAACGTGGTGGCCGTCAACGTTGGCATCGGCGCCGAGGCGCAGCATCTCGTCGACGAAGCGGAAGCGGGCCTCGAAGACGTTCTCGGTGATCACGGAAACGCCGTCCGCAACGGTGGAGATCGCAATGGCCATCGGCTGCAGATCCGTGGGAAAGCCCGGGAACGGCAGCGTCTGGTAGTCCACCGCCTTGGGGCGCTGGTCCATGCGGACGCGGAAGCCGTGCTCGTAGGTCTCCACATTCGCCCCGGCCAGCTTGAGCTTGCTCAGTGCCAGGTGCAGGTGGCGGGGGGCGATGCCGGTAACCGTAATGTCGCCGCGGGTGATCGCCGCGGCGTACGCCCATGTGCCGGCCACAATGCGGTCCCCCACCACGGTGTGCTCGGTCGGGGTGAGCCGCTCCACGCCGTCGATGGTGATGGTGGAGGTGCCGGCACCCTCGATCTGGGCGCCCATCTCGCAGAGCATGTCGCACAGATCCACAATCTCCGGCTCACGGGCGGCGTTGTCGAGGACGGTGCGCCCCTTGGCAAGCACGGAAGCGGTGACGATGTTCTCCGTCGCGCCGACCGACGGGAAGTCCAGCTTGATGTTCGCGCCGCGGAGCTGTTCCACCTCCGCTACTACCGCGCCGTGCTCGATGTGCGTGGTAGCACCCAGCTTCTCCAGCCCGGTCTGGTGCATGTCCAGGGGACGGGAGCCGATCGCGTCACCGCCCGGGAGTGCCACGCGCGCCTCGTGGCAACGCGCAACCAGGGGCCCAAGCACGGCGACAGAGGCGCGGAACTGGCGCACGGCCTCAAAATCTGCATTGGGAGAAACCTCGGCCGGGGTGTGGATGCGCACCGTGGCACCCTCCACCTCAACCTCGCAGCCAAGACCCACCAGCACCTGCGCCATCAGCGGCACATCCAGGATCTCGGGGCAGTTGTGCAACGTTGTCGTGCCCTCCGCCAACAGCGCCGCAGCCATGAGCTTGAGCACGCTGTTCTTCGCGCCGTCCACCTTCACCACGCCCTCAAGGCGAGTGCCGCCGGTTACCAGGAATTTCTCTTTCACGCCCCCAAGCGTACCGACGTTGGCGGGCGAGGCCGGGAGCTTAAGGCAGCGCGCCGATACGACGGGCGGCGTTGACCGCCTCGTAGCGGGTGTGGGCACCCAGCTTGCGCATCACGCTGCGCAGGTAAGACTTCACAGTCTCCGCGCCAATGCCCATCTCTTCCGCAGCCTCCACATTGGTGTGGCCCAGCGCCACGCAGGACAGCACGTCCAGCTCACGTGCGGAAAGTTTGGTGGACTGCTTCACCCGCACCGGCGAGACCATCTGATCGCAGAGCTGCTCCAGCTCCTTGCGCAGCGCCTCATCTTCCACGCGATTGGCCAGCATGCGCAGCTTCGAGTGCGTGGCGCGCACCTGTTCCCACTCCGCGCCGTTCATTACCCGGCCAGGCTTCGCGGCGCCTTTCCCGCCGTCCAGACGGCGCATCGCGGAATTCACTGCCAAGTCCTGTTCCAGCGTGCGGGCGGTCAGCGTGACCTCTTCGATCACCTTGTCGCCCAAACGCACGGTGGAGTGCACACCCACATACAGCACACCGCGAATCTCGCGCTGCACGATGACGGGAACAGCAACCACAGAGTGCAGACCTTCGTCCTGAATCACCTTGTCGTATTCGTGGGAGATGACGTTTGCTCGCGTGTAGTCGGAGACACCCACGGCGCGGCGAGTGGTGACAACGCGGCCGCCCACACCAGCACCCTGCTCAATGATGAGGTTCTGCAGCGCGGGGGTGCGCAGACCGATCCACTGCGTGATTTGCAGACGGTTATCCGCCAACAGCGTGCCGTACATTGCAACCGGGATCCCGGTCGCGGTTTTGAGGGCGGTGAGGGCGGCGCGGATCGCGTCGTCGTCATCTTTGATCCGTTGGGCATCCACAGTCATTGGGTCTTTCTGCCTTCCCGCAACCTCCCGCTGTACTTCCTAAGCGGGCTTAAAACGTGATCATAACCCCTCGGAGGGGGTAGCAAAATTCACCCTCGCCGAAGCGCGCGTGCCCGACAGTGTTGGTTTCACTACACCCGCGCGCTGCCCCCGTGGTTAGCGGACGGGGGGAGCCGCCCTTGGGCAGATGCTTTTCGACGTTCACTCGAGCAAACCCCCAGCTCTCATGCGAGACCGCATAGTCTCTTCGCAAAAGACTGGACGGTCTAGTTTTGGTGTGTATACTCCGAAACTATCCAGAGAAACTAAGGAGCGAATTCAATGGCAAAGATTGCTAACAACGTCCTGGATTTGGTCGGCGGCACCCCGCTGGTGGAGCTGCACGGCATCACCGAAGCACACGGCGCAAAGGCACGCGTGCTGGCAAAGCTGGAGTTCTACAACCCGGCCAACTCGGTGAAGGACCGCATCGGTAAGGCCATCGTCGAGGCTGCTGAGGCTTCCGGCGACCTGAAGCCCGGCGGCACCATCGTGGAGGCGACCTCCGGCAACACTGGTATCGCCCTCGCCTTGGCCGGTGCGGCCAAGGGCTACAAGGTCATCCTGACCATGCCGGAGACCATGTCCATTGAGCGTCGTGTAGTGCTGCGCGCATTTGGCGCGGAGATCGTGCTCACCCCGGGCGCTGCCGGCATGAAGGGCGCTGTGGAGAAGGCCAACGAGATTGTCGCCGAGACGGAGAACGCAATCCTGGCCCGCCAGTTTGAGAATGAGGCCAACCCGCGCATCCACTACACCACCACCGGCCCGGAGATCTGGGCTGACACCGATGGCCAGGTGGACTTCCTGGTTGCGGGTGTGGGCACCGGCGGCACCATCTCCGGTGCCGGCAAGTACCTCAAGGAGCAGAACCCGGAGCTGAAGGCGATCGCTGTTGAGCCGGCTGCGTCTCCGCTGCTGAGCAAGGGCGAGGCTGGCCCGCACAAGATCCAGGGCTTGGGTGCCAACTTCGTGCCGGGCACGCTGGACCGCACCATCATCGATGAGATCATCACCGTCACCAACGAGGACGCCGTCGCTACCTCCCGCGAGCTCGCCCGCGAGGACGCGATCCTCGGCGGCATCTCCACCGGCGCGAACCTGAAGGCTGCGCTGGAGATTGCGTCCCGCCCGGAGAACGAGGGCAAGACCATTGTCGTGGTCGTGTGCGACTTCGGTGAGCGCTACGTTTCCACCCTGCTTTACGACGATATCCGCGACTAACCCCGTCGCTTCCAAGCAACCCGTAACCCCCGCCCTGCTGCGCGAATACAACCGGCAGAGGGCGGGGGTTGCTTATGTAAGCTCACCGGCATGATTGCTTCGATCATCTCCACCGTCCGCGAGGATCTTGCTAACGCGCGGGCGCACGACCCGGCAGCGCGCGGCGACGTGGAGAACGCGATTGTGTACTCCGGCCTCCACGCCATCTGGATCCACCGCGCATGCCACGCCATGTGGATCCGGGGCTGGAAGGCTCCGGCACGCATCCTGGCGCAGTTCAACCGCTTCCTCACCGGCATTGAGATTCACCCGGGCGCAACCATTGGACGACGCTTCTTCATCGACCACGGCATGGGCATTGTGATTGGTGAGACCGCGGAGATCGGCGACGGCGTCATGCTGTACCACGGCGTCACCCTCGGCGGGCAGGTGCTCACCCAAACGAAGCGCCACCCGACGATTGGGGATAACGTCACCATCGGCGCGGGCGCGAAGGTACTCGGCCCGATTACCATCGGAGAAAACTCCGCCATCGGCGCCAACGCGGTGGTGACCAAGGACGTGCCGGCCAACTCCATCGCGGTTGGCATCCCAGCCAAGGCGCGCGAGCGCGCCTCTGACGAGCGCAAGCACCTTGTGGACCCGGACCGCTACGTCGATCCGGGCAGCTACATCATTTAGCCCCGGTACTAACCCGGTATTGAGCCCCGGTTACACCATGTCCCGATATTCCGGGTTCGCGTCAATGAACGCGGAGACAGCAGAGCACATGGGCACAACGCCCATGCCCTGCTCGCGAATATCGTCCAGTGCGTACTTAATCAGCGGCTTGGACAGGCCCCGGCCCCGGAACTTCGGGTCCACCACGGTGTGCGGCAGGACGCGCACGCCGATGAGGTCGCTGTAATCGGCGAAACCGGCAAGCTCCCCGTCCACGAATAGTTCGTAGCGCTGCTTAGCTTCGTTGATTGCCACGTTGGTGTTGTTCTCAGACATGCACTCACCCTACCGGTGTCTCGGTCTCTGAAACGGAAAAACTCCTCACTGCGCTGGGCAGTGAGGAGTTTTCGTTGTGGCTAGAGCCAGGATCGAACTGGCGACCCCACACTTTTCAGGCGTGTGCTCTACCGACTGAGCTATCTAGCCGGAACCGTGTGCTGCGCGGCATGCGCACAGACTCTACGATTCTGCGACCCTGACGGGACTTGAACCCGCGACCTCCGCCGTGACAGGGCGGCGCGCTAACCAACTGCGCCACAGGGCCATATTCCTTTGTTTTGCGCTCGCTCTCCGGCGTAAGAACCGGTCGCTTGCACGAGTTGATACCTTACACACGCCCACCAGATGGGTACAAATCCGCAGGTTATCCAGCATGTAGAGGTGCCAAGGAAGAGCGAAACGCCCGCCGCCCAAACGTTCTGCTGGACAGCGGGCGCTTCAGATGTTGATGTCGCTAGAGGTTAGAAACCCTTGATAAAGGCGTTCACACGCTCCTCGACTCGCGGCGCGTACATCGGGGCAAGGTACCCGATGACGCCAACCACACCCATGAGGAATGGCACTACAAACAGCCACCACCAGATACCGCGACCGCGCGAAGAACCGCAGTCGGAAGAGCCCTCGAAAGAGCTGCTGTTTTCTCCCCTGGTCGGTTTCTCGGCGGCACCGGGCCGCTGCGTGGAACCAGTCTCTCCATCCGAGTTTCCGCCGGTGTTTCCGGGCTTGTCGGAGGTGCCATTAGCACCGCCAGCATTGCTGCCGCCGTCGGTGCCGCTGGCGTCGTCCGAGCCACCGACATTGCCGTCAGAACCACCCGGGTTGTCGTTCCCGCCGGTGTTGTCGTCGCCGTTCCCGTCGCCACCGTTGTTGTCCTGGTTGTCGGTGCCACCGCCGTCGCCGTCTGAACCGCCGGTGTTGTCGCCGTCTGAACCGCCGGTGTTGTCGTCAGAGCCACCGCTGCCGTCCGAATCGTCGGAACCACCGTCGCCGTTGCCGGCGGTGTTGTCGTCGCCGTTGCCACCGGTGCTTTCGCCGGAAGCGCCGGTGCTGTCATCGCCGTTCCCGCCAGTGTTGTCGCCGGAACCGCCGGTGTTGTCGTCACCGTTCCCGCCAGTGTTGTCGCCGGAACCACCAGTGCCGTCCTGGTCGCCGGAACCACCGTCACCGTTCCCGCCGGTGCTGTCGTCGGAGCCACCGTCGCCGTTGCCGTCAGAACCACCGGTGTTGTTGTCGGAACCGCCGGTGCTGTCGTCGGAGCCACCGGTGTTGTCGTCACCGTTCCCGCCGGTGGTGTCGTCTCCGTTCGCGCCAGTGTTGTCCTGGCCGTCGGAGCCACCAGTGCCGTCCTGGTCGTCGGAACCACCCGAGTTGTCGGAACCGCCGGTGCTGTCGTCGGAGCCACCGGTGTTGACGTCACCGTTCCCGCCGGTGGTGTCGTCGGAACCGCCGGTGTTGTCGTCACCGTTCGCGCCAGTGTTGTCCTGGCCGTCGGAGCCACCAGTGCCGTCCTGGTCGTCGGAACCACCCGAGTTGTCGGAACCGCCGGTGCTGTCGTCGGAGCCACCGGTGTTGACGTCACCGTTCCCGCCGGTGGTGTCGTCGGAACCGCCGGTGTTGTCGTCACCGTTCGCGCCAGTGTTGTCCTGGCCGTCGGAGCCACCAGTGCCGTCCTGGTTGTCAGAACCACCCGAGTTGTCGGAACCGCCGGTGTTGTCGTCACCGTTCGCGCCAGTGTTGTCCTGGTTGTCAGAACCACCCGAGTTGTCGGAACCGCCCGGGTTCTCCGTGCCGCCGGTGTTGTTGTCAGAACCACCGGTGCTGTCGTCAGAGCCACCGGTGCCGTCCGAATCGTCGGAACCACCGTCGCCGTTGGCGCCGGTGCTGTCGCCGCCGTTCCCGCCAGTGTTGTCGCCGGAACCGCCCGGGTTCTCCGTGCCGCCGGTGTTGTCGTCACCGTTCGCGCCAGTGTTGTCCTGGCCGTCGGAGCCACCCGTGCCGTCCTGGTCGTCGGAACCACCGTCACCGCTCCCGCCGGTGCTGTCGTCGGAGCCACCCGTGCCGTCCTGCCCGTCGGAACCGCCAGTCTTGTCCTGGCCGTCGGAACCATCAGTGCTGTCCTGGTTGTCAGAACCACCCGAGTTGTCGGAACCGCCCGGGTTCTCCGTGCCGCCGGTGTTGTTGTCAGAACCGCCAGTGTTGTCCTGGTTGTCGGTACCACCGCCGTTGCCGTCACCGTTCCCGCCGGTGGTGTCGTCGGAGCCACCAGTGCCGTCCTGCCCGTCGGAACCGCCAGTGTTGTCCTGGTCGTCGGAACCACCGGTGCTGTCGTCGGCGCTGCCCGGGTGGTCCGGGTTGTCCGGGTTGTCGGAACCACCGGAGTTGTCGGAACCACCGGAGTTGTCGGAACCACCGGAGTTGTCGGAACCGCCGGTGGTGTCGTCGGAGCCACCAGTGCCGTCCTGCCCGTCGGAACCGCCAGTGTTGTCCTGGTCGTCGGAACCACCGGTGCTGTCGTCGGAACCGCCGTTGTTGTCGTCGGTGCTGCCCGGGTTGTCGGCATCGCCGTTGCTGTCGTCAGAACCACCAGTGCTGTCGTCAGAACCACCAGTGTTGTCGTCGGAACCACCGGTGCTGCCGTCGGAACCGCCGTTGTTGTCGTCGGTGCTGCCCGGGTTGTCCGGGTTGTCGGAACCACCGGTGTTCTCGTCAGAACCACCAGTGTTGTCGTCAGAACCGCCGTTGTTGTCGGAGCCGCCGTTGTTGTCGTCGGTGCTGCCCGGGCTGTCCGGATTGTCCGGGTTGTCGGAACCGCCGGAGTTGTCAGAACCACCGTTGTTGTCGGAACCGCCGGAGTTGTCGTCGGCGCTGCCCGAGTTGTCGGCATCGCCGGTGCTGTCGTCAGAACCACCAGTGTTGTCGTCAGAACCACCAGTGTTGTCGTCGGTGCTGCCCGGATTGTCGGCATCGCCGTTGCTGTCGTCAGAACCACCAGTGTTGTCGTCGGAACCGCCGGTGCTGCCGTCGGCGCTGCCCGGATTGTCGGCGTCGCCGTTGCTGTCGTCGGCGCCGCCCGGATTGTCGGCGCTGCCCGAGTTGTCGGCATCGCCGGTGCTGTCGTCTGAACCACCAGTGTTGTCGTCAGAACCACCGGTGTTGCCGGAACCGCCGGTGTTGCCGTCGGAACCACCAGTGTTGTCGTCGGCGCCGCCCGGGTTGTCCGGGTTGTCGGAACCGCCGGTGCTGCCGTCGGAACCGCCGGTGCTGCCGTCGGCGCTGCCCGGATTGTCGGCGTCGCCGGTGCTGTCGTCGGAACCACCAGTGCTGCCGTCGGAACCACCAGTGTTGTCGTCGGCGCCGCCCGGGTTGTCGGCATCGCCGTTGCTGTCGTCGGAACCACCAGTGTTGTCGTCGGCGCCGCCCGGGTTGTCGGCATCGCCGTTGCTGTCGTCAGAACCATCAGTGCTGCCGTCAGAACCACCGGTGCTGTCGTCGGAACCACCGGTGCTGCCGTCAGAACCACCGGTGCTGTCATCGGCGCTGCCCGAGTTGTCGGAACCGCCGTTGCTGTCGTCGGAACCACCAGTGTTGTCGTCGGAACCACCGGTGCTGCCGTCGGAACCACCAGTGTTGTCGTCGGAACCGCCGGTGTTGTCGTCGGAACCGCCGGTGTTGTCGTCGGAACCACCGGTGCTGCCGTCGGAACCGCCGGAGTTGTCGGAACCGCCGTTGTTGTCGGAACCGCCGGTGTTGTCGGAACCGCCGGTGTTGTCGTCAGCGCCGCCCGGGTTGTCGGCATCGCCGTTGCTGTCGTCAGAACCACCAGTGCTGTCGTCAGAACCACCAGTGTTGTCGTCGGTGCTGCCCGAGTTGTCGTCCGAGCCACCGGTGCTGCCGTCGGAACCGCCGGAGTTGTCGGAACCGCCGGAGTTGTCGGAACCGCCGTTGTTGTCGGAACCACCAGTGTTGTCGTCAGAACCACCAGTGTTGTCGTCAGAGCCGCCGTTGTTGTCGGAACCGCCGGTGCTGTCGTCGGAACCGCCGGTGCTGCCGTCGGCGCCGCCCGGGTTGTCCGGGTTGTCAGAACCACCGGTGCTGTCGTCGGTGGTGCCCGGGTTGTCGTCAGAACCACCGGTGCTGTCGTCAGAACCGCCGGTGCTGTCATCGGTGGTGCCCGGGTTGTCGGAACCGCCGGTGCTGTCGTCAGAACCACCGGTGCTGCCCGAGTTGTCGTCCGAGCCACCGGTGCTGTCGTCGGTGGTGCCCGGGTTGTCGGAACCGCCGGTGCTGTCGTCAGAACCGCCGGTGCTGCCGTCGGAACCGCCGGTGCTGCCGTCGGAACCGCCGGAGTTGTCGTCAGAACCACCAGTGTTGTCGTCAGAACCGCCGTTGTCGTCGGAACCACCGGTGCTGTCGTCGGTGGTGCCCGGGTTGTCGTCCGAGCCACCGGTGCTGTCGTCGGTGGTGCCCGGGTTGTCGGAACCGCCGGTGCTGCCGTCAGAACCGCCGGTGCTGCCGTCGGAACCACCGGTGCTGCCGTCGGAACCGCCGGAGTTGTCGTCAGAACCACCAGTGTTGTCGTCAGAACCGCCGTTGTCGTCGGAACCACCGGTGCTGTCGTCGGTGGTGCCCGGGTTGTCGTCCGAGCCACCGGTGCTGTCGTCCGAGCCACCAGTGCTGTCGGAACCGCCGGTGCTGTCGTCAGAACCGCCGGTGCTGCCGTCGGAACCACCGGTGCTGCCGTCGGAACCGCCGGAGTTGTCGTCCGAGCCACCAGTGTTGTCGTCAGAACCGCCGTTGTCGTCGGAACCACCGGTGCTGTCGTCGGTGGTGCCCGGGTTGTCGTCCGAGCCACCGGTGCTGTCGTCCGAGCCACCAGTGCTGCCGGAACCGCCGGTGTTGTCGTCGGCGCCGCCCGGGTTGTCCGGGTTGTCGGAACCACCAGTGTTGTCGTCGGTGCTGCCCGGGTTGTCCGGGTTGTCCGGGTTGTCGGAACCGCCGGAGTTGTCAGAACCACCGTTGTTGTCGGAACCACCGGAGTTGTCGTCGGTGCTGCCCGAGTTGTCGGCATCGCCGGCGCTGTCGTCAGAACCACCAGTGTTGTCGTCCGAGCCACCAGTGTTGTCGTCCGAGCCACCAGTGCTGCCGGAACCACCGGTGTTGTCGCCAGAACCACCAGTGCTGTCGTCGGTGCTGCCGGTGTTGTCGTCGGCGCCGCCCGAGTTGTCGTCAGAACCACCGGTGCTGTCGTCGGTGCTGCCGGTGTTGTCGTCGGCGCCGCCCGGGTTGTCGGCGTCGCCGGTGCTGTCGTCAGAACCACCAGTGTTGTCGTCAGAACCACCGGTGCTGTCGTCGGAACCACCGGTGCTGCCGTCGGAACCACCAGTGTTGTCGCCGGAACCACCAGTGCCGTCCTGGTCGTCGGAACCACCGTCACCATTCCCGCCGGTGCTGTCGCCGGAGCCACCGGTGTTGTCGTCACCGTTCCCCCCGGTGGTGTCGTCACCGTTCCCGCCGGTGGTGTCGTCGGAACCGCCGGTGTTGTCGTCACCGTTCGCGCCAGAGTTGTCCTGGCCGTCGGAACCACCAGTGCCGTCCTCGTCGTCGGAACCACCGTCACCATTCCCGCCGGTGGTGTCGTCGGAGCCACCGGTGTTGTCGCCGCCGTTCCCGCCAGTGTTGTCGCCGGAACCGCCAGTGTTGTCCTGGTCGTCGGAACCACCGTCGCCGTTGCCGTCAGAACCACCGGTGTTGTTGTCAGAACCGCCGGTGCCGTCCTGGTTGTCGGTACCACCGCCGTTGCCGTCACCGTTCCCGCCGGTGGTGTCGCCGGAACCGCCCGGGTTCTCCGTGCCGCCGGTGTTGTCGTCACCGTTCGCGCCAGTGTTGTCCTGGTTGTCAGAACCACCAGTGCCGTCCTGGTTGTCAGAACCACCCGAGTTGTCGGAACCGCCCGGGTTCTGCGTGCCGCCGGTGTTGCTGTCAGAACCACCGGTGCTGTCGTCAGAACCGCCGGTGCTGTCGTCACCGTTCCCGCCAGTGTTGTCGCCGGAACCGCCAGTGTTGTCCTGGTCGTCGGAACCACCGTCGCCGTTGCCGTCAGAACCACCGGTGTTGTTGTCAGAACCGCCGGTGCTGTCGTCGGAACCACCGGTGCCGTCCTGGTCGTCGGAACCACCGTCACCGTTCCCGCCGGTCGTGTCGTCGGAACCACCGGTGTTGTCGTCACCGTTCGCGCCAGTGTTGTCCTGGTTGTCAGAACCACCAGTGCCGTCCTGGTTGTCAGAACCACCCGAGTTGTCGGAACCGCCGGTGCTGTCGTCAGAGCCACCGGTGCCGTCCGAATCGTCGGAACCACCGTCGCCGTTGCCGCCGTTGCTGTCGTCGGAACCACCGGTGTTGTCGTCACCGTTCCCGCCAGTGTTGTCGCCGGAACCGCCGGTGCTGTCGTCACCGTTCCCGCCAGTGTTGTCGCCGGAACCGCCAGTGTTGTCCTGGTCGTCGGAACCACCGTCGCCGTTGCCGTCAGAACCACCGGTGTTGTTGTCAGAACCGCCGGTGCTGTCGTCGGTGGTGCCCGGGTTGTCGTCAGAACCACCGGTGCTGTCGTCAGAACCACCGGTGCTGTCGTCAGAACCACCGGTGCTGTCGTCGGTGCTGCCGGTGTTGTCGTCGGCGCCGCCCGGGTTGTCGGAACCGCCAGTGCTGTCGTCAGAACCACCAGTGTTGTCGTCAGAACCACCGGTGCTGTCGTCAGAACCACCGGCGCTGTCGTCGGTGGTGCCCGGGTTGTCGTCCGAGCCACCGGTGCTGCCGTCGGAACCGCCGGAGTTGTCGGAACCGCCGGTGTTGTCGTCGGCGCCGCCCGGGTTGTCCGGGTTGTCGGAACCACCAGTGTTGTCGTCGGTGCTGCCCGGATTGTCGGCATCGCCGTTGCTGTCGTCGGTGCCGCCCGGGTTCTCAGTGCCGCCCGGGTTCGGGTCCGTCGGGTTTTCGGGCTTTGGAGGCTCGTTCGCTACCTCCTTGTCATCCTTGAATTCCTCCTCGACCTTTGCCTCTTTGCGGAGATCATCAAGAGTGGTGCTGAGGTGCTTGGAATCCACAATTCCGGCTTTCTGAAGCGCCTGGATGTGTATGCCAAGCGTCTTCTCAGCCCTCTGAGGATCATTGGCGGTCAGCGCCAATGCCATGTTTTCCTTGTAAAACTTATTCCACGCGTCGTACTCGAGATTCGGCTTTTTCAAGCCCTTATCCCAGGCGGCATCCATGTAAACCTGCGTTACCACCGCGCGCTGGCGCAGGACAGACTTCCGCTGGAAATCGACATCGTATTCAAGGTCCTTGGTCGGTTCCCCCTTGGCTTTCGCCGTCTGAAGCGCGACCTCAGCTTTGACGTAGTTGTCCTCCAACGTCTTCAGCCTGTCCAATGCCCCGTCGATCAGGCCCTGGTTGCCCTTGCGCTTCGGTTCGAATTTCGGGTCAGCCGTAGTGCGGGCGTCTGCTACCGGTGCACTGGGGGCTAGCACGCCAGCAGTAGCCAAGACCGCAGCCATGACTGCGGCAGTTACTTTTTCTCTTTTCACGAGGGGGTCCTTGCTTTCAGAGGGACAAACAGATGAGCTCTGGAACGCCAAACTCATTAGAAGGTGAGCTTAATCTCGCTAACAGTTTGGCAACAGATCTATAGCGCGTGACCTCTTGCACCGCGGGATGTCCACGAGAGTTTGGGGCTGAGAACGTACGTCGAAAAGCAAAAGCCCGAGGCTAACCTCGGGCAAATGGCGACCCTGACGGGACTTGAACCCGCGACCTCCGCCGTGACAGGGCGGCGCGCTAACCAACTGCGCCACAGGGCCGTACCCCCAACGGGATTCGAACCCGTGTTGCCGCCGTGAAAGGGCGGAGTCCTAGGCCTCTAGACGATAGGGGCGCTGATAACAGCCCGCCAATCATAAAACAGGCCGGGGGACAAGACCAAACAGAGTGCTTAGCTGGGCGATTAGCGGACGACGGGGGCGTAACGGGCGCGATCGTCAGAAGAGCTGACGATTCGGGAGCCGAACGGGAAGCACATGACCGGGATCATCTTCAAGTTCGCCCAGGCGAGCGGGAGGCCAATGATGGTGATCGCCTGCACGCCGGCGGTGACCACGTGGCCGATGGAGAGCCACATGCCGGCGAAGACGAACCAGAGGATATTGCCCAGCATGCCGAAGGCGCCGGTGTTGCCCTGCACAACCTCGCGGCCGAACGGCCAGATGACGTAGCCGGCGATGCGGAAGGAGGCGATGCCGAACGGGATGGTGACAATCAGGAGGCAAGAAATGATGCCGGCGAGAGTGTAGGCGATGAACAGCCAGATCCCGGCCGTGAACAGCCAGATGATGTTGAGGATGAAGCGAATGAGACCCATACCCGCAGGGTAGCGCGGTTTCGGCTCGCGTGGTGGGTTAACCAGGGAGAATGAGAAGGCTCGCGGCCATGACAGCCATGCCAGCGACCGTGCCGTATGCGGCGGCGTTCAGGCGGCCGGACTGGATCGCGGTGGGCAAGAGCTTGGCTAGGCTGACAAAGACCATGATGCCCGCGACGGCGGCGAAGCTGTAGCCCAGCGTTGTCGGGCCCATAAACGGGCGCAACAGGAGAAAACCAAGTAGGGCACCGAGCGGCTCCGCGAGCCCGGAGAGCATGGCCCAGCCGGCGGCACGCCACTTCTGCCCCGTCGCCTCGCGCAGAGGCACTGCGACGGCTACGCCCTCCGGAATGTTGTGGATTGCAATGGCCACCGCGATTGGAAGCGCCAGCACCGGATCTTGAAGCGCCACAACGAAAGTGGCAAACCCCTCCGGGAAGTTGTGCAGGGCAATCGCCAGCGCGGTAAGCAGGCCCACGTTGCGCATCTGTTGCGTCGCGCGCGTACTAGCTCGCGTGCCAGCATCTGCGCCCGCTCCTGCTCCTGCACCCGCACCGGCGCCGCCACCACCGCCGGGCGGCGTTTGCCGCGGGTTCACACCGTCCGGAACAACGCGGTCAATCAGCGCAATCAAGGCGATGCCCGCAAAGAAGGCGATAGTGCCGTGGAGATGTGGGTTGGTGGAGGAAGCGTCGGCAAGCTCGGCAATGCCCTCCGGCAGCAGCTCTACCAGCGAAATGTAGACCATCACGCCAGCGGAAAAACCCAGCGAACCTGCGAGGAAACGCTGCCCCGGCGCGTGCTTCAGGGCTACGAGGAGCCCGCCTAAACCGGTAGACAGCCCGGCCAGCAGCGTGATGCCAAACGCCACCGCTATCGCCGAAGTGTCAAACCCAGAGAGCATGGCCCCACTGTAATGGGCGGCATGAATGACATAACCCCCAACCGCGTGGATTGGGGGGATGGCAGTGGGCCCTCCGGGGCTCGAACCCGGGACCTGCGGATTAAAAGTCCGTAGCTCTACCAACTGAGCTAAAGGCCCGTGCGCGTTCATGGTAGTCCGTGGGAATCTGCGGGATGAAATTACCCCCGGGGCGCGTGCGACGTGCGTCTCAAAATGACGCGTTCCCCACCTTTCGTACGACCTATGTAGAACGCTGTATACAGTTGCGTGCTTTTGCGCTTCTCGGTCTTCATTTCCCGGAAAGGACGCCGCAGATGGAGCTCGATCTCGTCGACCTCTCACGGTGGCAATTCGGCATCACCACCGTTTACCACTACCTTTTTGTACCGCTCACGATGGGTCTGGCCCCGATGGTGGCCATCATGCAGACGATGTGGCACCGGACTGACGACGAACGCTGGTACCGCGCCACACGATTCTTCGGCAACATTTTGCTGATCAACTTCGCCATGGGCATTGTCACCGGCATTGTGCAGGAGTTCCAGTTCGGCCTGAACTGGTCCGAATACTCCAGCTTCGTCGGTGACGTGTTCGGTGCCCCGCTCGCCTTCGAGGGCCTGACCGCCTTCTTCTTCGAGTCCATCTTCCTGGGCGTGTGGATCTTCGGCTGGGGCCGCGTGCCCAAGTGGGCGCACCTGGCCTCGATCTGGGTCGTGGCGTTCGCGGTGAACGTCTCCGCCTACTGGATCATCACCGCCAATTCCTTCATGCAACACCCGGTGGGTGCGGTGTACAACCCGGAGACCGACCGCGCCGAGCTGGTGGACTTCTGGGCACTGCTGACCAACCCCACCGTCCTGGCCGCGTTCCCGCACGCAGTGTTCGGTTCCTGGATGCTGGCGGGCACGCTGGTATGCGGCCTGGCCGGCTGGTGGATGGTCAAGGAGCAGCGCGCAGGCGACCCGGAAGGCAACGCCGCCACCATCTGGCGCAGCTGCACCCGCTTCGGCGCGTGGACCATACTGGTGGCCAGCGTCCTCATCTTCGCCACGGGCGACAAGCTGGCAAAGCTCATGTTCACCCAGCAGCCCATGAAGATGGCCTCTGCAGAGGCGCTGTGCCGCACAGAGATGGACCCGCACTTCTCCGTGCTTTCCATCTCCACGCTGAATGACTGTGAATCAGCCGTCCAGCTCATCGGCATCCCCTACGTGCTGCCGTTCCTGGCGGACGGCAAATTCACCGGCGTGACGCTGCAAGGCGTGCTGGACCTGCAGGAGCAGTACGAGGCGCTCTACGGCCCGGGCAACTACACCCCGAACCTCTTTGTCACCTACTGGTCCTTCCGCATGATGATCGGCTTCATGGCCGTGAGCATGGTCATGGCCGTGATCGCTCTCTGGATGACGCGCGGCAAGCGCGTGCCTTCCGCGAAGTGGATCATGCCGGCCTGCATCATCGCGCTGCCCGCACCGTGGCTATCCAACATCTCCGGCTGGGTGTTCACCGAGATGGGCCGCCAGCCCTGGATCGTGCACCCGAACCCGATCTACCAAGGCCAGAACCCGGAGGGGATGCAGGACCAGATCCACATGATCGTGGACTTCGGTGTCTCGGACCACCAGCCGTGGCAGGTGCTGCTCTCCATGTCCCTGTTCACGCTCATTTACGGCGTCGGCGCCGTCATCTGGGTGTGGCTGATCGCCCGCTACACCAAGAAGGGCATGAACCAGCCGGGCCTCCACCACGGGGATTCGGAGCGCGTTGCGGAAATCACCTACGGGCCGGAGGAAAACACCACGCTGGAGCCGTTGAGCTTCGGGGCGGGTTCTACTGTCGTCGAAAAGCAAGGCAAGGAGCGTTAAGGCCATGGACCTGCAAATCATCTGGTTTATCCTCATCGCCTTCTTCTTCACCGGGTACTTCATCCTGGAGGGGTTCGATTTCGGCGTGGGCATGCTGCTGCCGTTCATGAAGGGCGAGGGGGAAGAGAATGACCGTCGCCGCACCGCCGCGATCAACACCATCGGCCCGGTGTGGGACGGCAACGAGGTGTGGTTGATCACCGCCGGCGCTGCCATTTTCGCGGCGTTCCCGGAGTGGTACGCAACGCTCTTCTCCGGCTTCTACCTGCCGCTCGTGCTCATCGTCATCGGGCTGATTCTGCGCGGCGTGGCCATTGAGTGGCGCGGCAAAGTGGACACCTACGAGTGGCGCCGCCGCTGCGACACCGCCATCGCCGTCGGTTCCTACCTGGTCAGCTTCCTGTGGGGCGTGGCGTTCACCAACATCGTGCGCGGCGTGCCGCTGAATGAGAACGGGCGCTTGGACAGCTTCAGCGACGGCTTCCTCGGCCTGCTCAACCCGCTGGGGCTGCTCGGCGGCGTGGCGTTTGTGGCGCTGTTCATGCTGCATGGCGCGACATTCATCGGCCGCAAGGCGCACGACCCGCTGCGCAGCGAGGCGCACGCCATCGGCCTGAAGATGCTCGCCCCCATCGTGCTGGTCGGCGGCGGCATCTACCTGCTCTGGGTGCAGCTCTCGCTTGGTAGCGGCTTGACCTGGCTCCCCCTCGCCCTCACCGTGCTGGCGCTCCTGGCCACCGTCTTGGGGCTGGCACGTGGCAACGACAAGCTGGCGTTCTGGTCCACCACCGTGGCCATCCTGGGTTGCTCCGTCATGCTTTTCGGCATCCTCTTCCCGGACGTAATGCCGTCCACCAGCGCCGCGTTCGAGGGCTGGACCATCTACAACGCATCCTCCAGCCCGTACACGCTGAAGATCATGACCTGGGCCGCGGTGCTCCTCTTCCCCGTCGTCGCCGCCGGCCAGGCGTGGACGTACTGGCAGTTCCGCAAGCGCGTGCGCGTCTAGTCCGTGGCTTCCCCGATCGACCCCCGCCTGATCCGGCTTGTCCCGCCGGTGCGGGGGTTCATCGTCCGCACCGGCGTCGCGCAGGCGCTCGAGTCGATGCTGCTCATCGCTCGGGGTGTGCTCATCGGCACCGTGGCTGCGGGCACGGTCACGGGCACTTTGCTTGACGACGCTTCCTTTCACTGCCCTCGTCCTTGTGGTCCTCGCTCACGGGCTGGTGGCCTGGCTGGCTGCGCGGGCGGCGAATCGGTCGGTTGGGGCTGTCGTCGATACGCTGCGCACACAGGCGATGCGGGCGCTCGCCGCCCGCGACCCGCGGGAGGTGGAGGAGCGCGCCGGCTACTGGCGCCACGTGCTCACGCGCGGCCTGGGCGATTTCCGTCCGTTTTTGACCGAGTTTCTGCCGGCGCTGGTGGCCACGTGCGTGGGCACGCCGCTCGCGCTGGCGGTGGTCTTTTATTACGACTGGGTGTCCGGCCTGATCTGCGTGATTACCCTGCCGCTCATCCCGTTTTTCATGGTGCTCATCGGTAAGTTGACCGCCGACCACACGCGCCGCCGCCTGGAGGTCACCGCCGGGCTGGGAGCCCAGTTGGGCGACTTGCTGGCGGCCGCGCCGACGCTGCGCGCGCTGCACGCCGCGGAACGCCCGGCGCGGCAGATCCGCGAATCCGGCGAAAGGCACGAACGCGCCACCATGAGCGTGCTGCGCCTGGCTTTCCTGTCCTCGTTCGCGCTGGAGTTCCTGGCCACGCTGTCCGTGGCTGTAGTGGCGGTGAGCATCGGCCTGCGTCTGGTGGTCGGCGAGATCGCGCTGCTGCCAGGGTTGGTGGTGCTGATCATCGTGCCGGAGGTGTTCAATCCGGTGCGCCGCGTCGGCGGGGCGTACCACGCTGCGGCGGACGGGCTCGAGGCCGCGGACGCGGTGCTCACGCTTATCGACGCTCCCCCGCCCGTCGCCGGTTCTTACCTGCGCCGCGGGCCCGTTGGAGCGCCCTCCGGCGTGCGTGCGGAGGGCCTGAGCGTTGCCGGCCGCGACGGCACTCGGCCCGAGAACCTGCACTTTCACGCCCGCCCCGGCCAGCTCACCGTGCTCACCGGTGCGAACGGCTCCGGCAAATCCACTGCGTTGCTCGCAGTACTGGGCGTGCTGCCTGACGACGCTGTTGCTGGAGAGGTTGCAGTGCACGGCGACGTGGCCTACCTCCCCGCGCGACCCGCCGTGGAGGCAGGCACGGTTGCCAGCAACCTCGTGCTTACCGGCACGGCGCCCGCGGGTGAGCTCGCCGCGCTGCCGGGCCTTGCGCCCGACCACCCCGTGGCCGCGGACGGCAGCGGCATATCCGCAGGACAGCGGCAGCGGGTGGGGCTTGCGCGTATGCTCGCGTCGGAAGCAAGCATCGTGCTCCTCGACGAGCCCACAGCGCACCTCTCCCCCGAGCTCGCGGCGGAGGTCATTGCGCGGATGCAGTGCCTCGCCGCCGAGGGCCGCACGGTGCTGGTCGCCTCGCACGATCACCGCGTAGTCGCCGCCGCGGATGAGGTGGTGGCGCTGTGAGTGATCTGCGCTACGTGCTGCGGCTGGCTGGGGTGCGGCCGCGCGATTTCATCGGTCCCATCATCGCCGGGGCCGTCACACTGCTCACCGCGCTTGGCCTGGCGGTGCTGTCTGGCTGGCTGATCACGCGCGCGTGGGAAATGCCGCCGGTGCTCGAACTCTCCGTCGCGGTTACCGCCGTGCGCGCGCTGGGCATCTCCCGCGCCGTGTTCCGCTACCTAGACCGGCTGGTGTCCCACAAGCTCGCGCTTTCCTCCCTGACGCAGCTTCGGGCCACGCTTTACGACGCTCAATCGCGCGCACCCGTCACCTCCCGCGGCGACGCCCAAGCATTGCTGGTGGCGGACACCGAACGCGTGACCGACGTGATCGTGCGTGCGATTGTGCCCGCCGGCGTGGCGGTGGTGGTGAGCGCGGTCGCACTGGTGGCTGCGGTGCTGCTGCAGCCACAGGCCGCGGTGGCGTTGGCGTGCGGTTTTGCGGTGACTGGAGTGTTGGTGCCCGCGCTCGCCGTGCGCTCTGCGCGCAGCACCGATCTTGTGAGCGCGGAGAACGCGTTCATCTCCCAGTTGGACTCGGTGCTCAGCGACCGCGTCGAGTTCACCGCCGCCGGGCTGACGGATCAGCGCGCGGCGAAAGCTGCCCGCGCCTCCGAGCAGGCGAGCGCCGCCTGGGTGCGTTCGAAGCGCCCCGAGGCGCTGGCCGCCGGCATGCAGGCGTGGGCCACGGGCCTCACCGCCGTGGCCGTGTTGTGGGTGGCGGCGACCGCCTACACGGGCAACCCGGTGTGGCTGGGCATGCTGATCATGCTTCCGCTCGCCGCGTTCGAGTCGCACGGGCCGCTTGGCGTTGCCGCCATCCACTTCGACGCGGCCCGGCGCGCCGCCGCGCGCCTGCGCGCGGTGGCCGAACAGCCGGCGCCCACCAAGCTTCAGCGTGAAGACACCCGCGCCGTGGTCGCCGAGGACCTTGCCACCCTCCACGGCGACACGGTGTGGAACTTCCGCCTCGCGGAAGGCGAGCGGATGGTGGTGCGGGGACCGTCGGGAAGCGGCAAGACGCAAATGCTGGCCACCGTCGCCGGTCTGCAGCCGCCGCGCGCAGGTCGTGTCACGCAACCCACCGGCGCGCGATTCTTCGCAGAAGACGCGTGGGTCTTCGCCACCGCCGTGCGCGAAAACCTGCTGGTGGCGAACCCCACGGCACCCGACGCTGTGCTGGAGGAGGCGCTCACCGCGGTCGGCTTCGAGTTTCCCCTGGACCTTTTGCTTGCCGACGGCGCCGATTCGCTTTCTTCCGGTCCCGGTCAGCACCGCCGTCTGCTGCTCGCCCGCGCGCTGGTCAGCGATGCCGATGTGCTGCTTCTCGACGAACCCACCGAGCACCTCTCCCCCGACGCTGCCGCCGGAGTCATGGACATGCTCCTGCACCAGCCGCTGCCCGGCGCGAAACCGGACCGCACGGTCATCGTGGTCACACACGTTGACGGCCCCGTGGGCACCGAGGTATTCCCGCGCCCTGTCTGAACCTGCCGGAAAACACCAAAACCCCAGTACGAACCGTGATGGTCCGTACTGGGGTGTAAGCGCGCAGAGCTACTCTGCAGACTTCTGCATGGTGCCCGTCTCTTCGATGCGGGTGTGGAAGTCGAAAGCGTGCTTCAGGTCGTGCGGGGTCTGCTGGTACTTGCACTTGGAGGCGAGCTCCACGTACTCCTCCAGCAGCGGGCGGTAGGACGGGTGGGCGATGGAGATCATCTTTGCCACGCGGTCGCGCGGAGCCAGGCCGCGCAGGTCGGCAACACCGTACTCGGTGATGAAGACCATGGCGTCGTGCTCGGTGTGGTCCACGTGGGAGACCATCGGCACGATGGCGGAGATGGCGCCGTCCTTCGCAATGGACGGGGAGATGAAGGAGGAGATGTAGGCGTTACGGGTGAAGTCGCCGGAGCCGCCGAGGGCGTTCATCAGACGAGAGCCGTTGATGTGGGTGGAGTTGGCGTTGCCGTAGATGTCCGCCTCGATCATGCCGTTGGAGGCGATCAGGCCCGTGCGGCGGATAACCTCCGGGTGGTTGGAGATGGACTGCGGGCGCAGGATGATGGACTCGCGGTAGCGAGCTGCCTCGTTGTTCATCTTCTCCGCGTACTCCGGGGAGAGGGAGAAGGAGGTCGCGGAAGCCACGGTCATCTTGCCGGCGTCGATGAGGTCCACCATGCCGTCCTGGATAACCTCGGTGTATGCCTGGATGTTCTCAAACTTGGAGTCCATCAGGCCAGCCATCACGGCGTTCGGGACGTTGCCCACGCCGGACTGCATAACGTACCCGTCGTAGGAGAGGCGGCCGAACTTGACCTCGTTCTCCAGGAAGTCGAGGAAGTTGCCGGCGATCTGCTCGGACACCTCGTCCGGAGCCTTGAACGGCGCGTTGCGGTCCGGATCATCGGTCTCGATGACGGCGACAACCTTCTCCGGGTCGATCTCGATGTAGGTGGTGCCGATGCGGTCGCCGGCCTTGGTGATCGGGATCGGGATGCGGTTCGGCAGCGCCGGCACGGTCCAAATGTCGTGCATGCCCTCAAGGTCCTCGGACTGCCAGGAGTTGACCTCGATGATGATCTTCTTCGCGGCGTTGAGGAACTCCACGGAGTTGCCGACGGAGGAGGACGGGACGATGTTGCCGTCCTCGGTGATGCGGACGGCCTCCACGATGGCCACGTCCAGGTCGCCGAAGAAGCCCTGCTCCACCATCATGCCGGAGTGGGAGAGGTGGATGTCCTGGAACTTCATCTCGCCCGCGTTGATCTTGTTGCGCATCATCGGGTCGGACTGGTACGGCATGCGGTAGCGCAGCGCGCCCGCCTCGGCGAGGACACCATCGCACTCGGGCGCGGTGGACGCGCCGGTGAACAGGTCGATCTTGTAGTCCTGGCCCTTCTCGTGCGCGGCCTTCGCCTTCTCGGCTCGCCTTCTCGGCGATTGCACCCGGCATGGCCTTGGGGTAGCCGGCGCCGGTGAAGCCGGAGATACCGACCTTGTCGCCGTGCTCGACGAACTCGGCGGCCTCAGCTGCGGACATCACCTTGTCGCGGAGCTCATGAAAATCCCTCTCTAGATAGACGAACGGGTGTGGGTAACACGTACCCACATATTGTGACCTATCTTGCATTGCGGGTTTAAAGCTAGCGTCGAAAAGCGTAGGCCCCACCCCCAAAAGTGTGATTGGACTGGGCGCGCGCGGCAAGGAAAGATAGTGCTCCATGACGGTTGCAACCCAGGCGCTACGCATCGGCGGGATCGAACTCGACTCGCCGGTCATCCTCGCGCCCATGGCGGGCGTGACCAACATGCCGTTCCGCGTGCTGTGCCGCGAGATTGAGCAAGAGCTCACCTGCACCGCGTCCGGACTGTACGTGTGCGAGATGATCACCGCGCGCGCGATGGTGGAGCGCAACGAGAAAACGCTGCACATGACCACCTTTGCCGACGTGGAGCGGCCGCGCTCCATGCAGCTCTACACAGTGGACCCGAAGTACACGTATGACGCAGTGCGGATGATCGTTGAGGAAGACATCGCCGACCACATCGACATGAACTTCGGCTGCCCCGTGCCCAAGGTCACCCGCCGCGGCGGCGGTTCCGCAATTCCGTACAAGCGCAGGCTCTACGGCAACATCGTCGGCGCCGCCGTGCGCGCGGCGGAGGGGTCGGGCATTCCGGTGACGGTGAAGTTCCGCATCGGGTTGGATGAAGAACACCACACGCACCTCGACGCGGGGCGCATCGCCGCTGAGCAGGGGGCGGCCGCCGTGGCGCTGCACGCGCGCACGGCCGACCAGCGCTATTCCGGCGTCGCGCACTGGGACGAGATCACCCGCCTTGTCCAGCACATGGACGGCACCGGCCTGCCCGTGATAGGCAACGGCGACATTTTCGCCGCGGACGACGCTGCACGCATGATGGCGCAAACCGGCTGCCACGGCGTCGAGGTGGGCCGCGGCTGCCTTGGCCGCCCGTGGCTGTTCGCCCAGCTCGGCGCGCAACTGCGCGGGGAGGAGGTGCCGGCCGAGCCTACGCTGGGCCAGGTCGCGCGCATCATCTACCGCCACGCGGAGCTTCTCTCGCTTCACGACGGCGAGTCCCACGCCTGCCGCGACATTCGCAAACACACCGGCTGGTACCTGCGGGGCTTCCCCGTTGGGGGCGATTTCCGACGCTCGCTTGCCAAAGTCTCCACGCTGGCAGAGCTGCGCGGGTTGCTGGAGCAAATCTGGTCCGACCCGGAGCTGGCCGAGGCAGTTGCCGAGCACGCCGACGACGCCCGCGGCCGCCAAGGCTCCCCCTCCAAGGTCGCGCTGCCCGAAGGCTGGCTGGACGACCCAGAGGACGACACGGTGCCCGAAGGCGCCGAGATTGAGAACAACGGTGGGTAGCCGCGCGGGTGCGGGTCGCGCTGGCCGCGGCGCAGGCGCAGGTGGCGCGGGCCGCGACGCAGGCGCAGGTGCAGGTGCTGCAGCGGGCCGCGGCGCAGGCGCTGCAGCGGGCCGCGGCGCAGGCGCGGGCGTGGGCACGGGCGCCGGCACAAGCGCGGGCACCCCGCAGCGCCCAGGCACGCGCTTGCGCACCGAGTTCCGCGCAAACCTGGAGGCCTACCAGGACGACATTCTCGAAATGTGCGAGCTGGCGCGAGTTAATCTGCTCCACGCGACGCGTGCGTTGCTGGACCAAGACCTTGAGGCCGCGGAAGATGCGCTGACCGGCTCCGATACCGCAGTTGAGATCCACTGCCGCTGCGAGGACCGCGCCTTGAAACTCCTCGCACGCCAAAGCCCAGTTGCCAGTGACCTGCGACGGGTGCTGGCCTACATCCACATCGAGACTGATCTCGAGCGCATGAGCAACTTGGCGAAACTCATTGCCAAAGTGGCGCGCCAGCATCATCCCTCCCCCGCGCTGCCCGACGATGTCACCGACCGCGTGCGTGACATGGCCACCGCCGCAGAACGCATGGCTGGGAGGGCGAGTGAGCTGATTGCCACCGGCGAGCTGGCCACTGATGAGCTAGTCGCATTGGACGACACGGTGGACAACACCGCACGCGACCTCACCCGCCTGACCTGCGGAAACTGGGACCACTCGTCGCGTCAGGCCGTGGAGCTCGCGCTGATCTGCCGCTACTACGAACGCTTCGCCGATCACTGTGTGGCTATCGCCCGCCAAGTCGACTTCATGGCCAACGGCCCCCGCGAACGGTAGCCAGCGCCAAGCACGGTCCCATGGCGCGCGAGCTGCGCCCACTCGGCCCCGCGGCGCGCGAGCTGCGCCCACTCGGCCCCGCGGCGCGGACCGTACCCCAATTCCTTGAGGCCTACAGGGGTGTAGGCCTCAGCGTTCCCGGACATTGAGGCCTACCGAAAAACCCCAGGTCGCGTGTTACTGGTGTGACTCGGATTTATTGAGGCCTACAGGGGTGTAGGCCTCAGCGCACGAGGGGTTGATCAAGGGCCGGAGCGCCACGATGAGATTCACCGCAGCAGGTGCCTCAGCGCAGTGGGGCAGGCACACTCTGCAGCCCCAAGAAACGGCGAGGCCGCCCGCCCCTGGGTTAAGGGGTGAGCGGCGAACGTCGTAAAGCGGGAGCAAGCCCCCGCACAAACCTTTAGCCGAAGCGACCGGAGATGTAGTCCTCGGTCTCCTTCTGGGACGGGTTCTCGAAGATGGTGGTGGTGTCGTCGTACTCCACGAGGTGGCCCGGCTTACCGGTTGCCTCGAGGGAGAAGAACGCGGTCTTGTCGGACACACGAGCTGCCTGCTGCATGTTGTGGGTCACGATCACGATGGTGTAGTCGGTCTTCAGCTCGTGGATCAGGTCCTCAACAGCCAGGGTCGAGATCGGGTCAAGAGCGGAGCAAGGCTCATCCATGAGGAGAACCTCCGGGCGCACCGCGATTGCGCGGGCGATGCAGAGACGCTGCTGCTGACCACCGGAGAGGCCGCCGCCCGGCTTGTCCAGACGGTCCTTCACCTCGTCCCACAGGTTCGCGCCGCGGAGGGACTCCTCGGTGATCTCTGCGAGCTTCTTCTTGTCCTTCTCACCCTGCAGGGTCAGGCCGGCGACAACGTTCTCGGCGATGGACATGGTCGGGAACGGGTTTGCCTTCTGGAACACCATGCCGATGGTGTTGCGCACTGCAACCGGGTCAACCTTCGGGCCGTAGATGTTGTTGCCGTCGAGCAGGATGTTGCCCTTCACGTATGCGCCGGGGATGACCTCGTGCATGCGGTTGAGGGTGCGAAGCACGGTGGACTTGCCGCAGCCGGACGGGCCGATGAATGCGGTCACGGCCTGAGCCGGGATCTGCATGTTGACGTTCTGCACAGCGTGGAAGTCGCCGTAGTAGATGTTGACGTCGTCGAGAACGAGCTTGGTAGACATCTGGGTTTACTCCTGAATGTGGTGGTACGCGGGTGGGTTACTTCTTGACCGAGAACTTCTTCGCCACAAAGCGGGCAAGCAGGTTCAGGGTGACGACGAGGATGACAAGCGTCAGAGCCGCGCCCCAGAGGCGGTCGTTCGCTGGGCCGGAAGCGCCAGCCTTCCACATGTCCAGCATGAACAGCGGGAGGGAGGACTGCGGCTGGTCGAACATGTTGAACCAGTTCAGAGCCGGGGTGGAACCAACGAGCACCAGCACCGGCGCGGACTCACCCATCACGCGGGCGATTGCCAGCATGATGCCGGTGACGATGCCGGACAGGGCGGTCGGCAGCACGATGCGTGCAATGGTCTTCCACTTCGGCACACCGAGTGCGTAGGTAGCCTCGCGCAGATCCATCGGGACCACGCGGAGCATCTCTTCGGTGTTACGCACCACAACCGGGATCATGAGCAGGATCAGGGAGAGCGACACGGCGAAGCCGGAGCGCTGCTGGCCCAGCATGGTGATCCACAGTGCGTAGATGAACAGGGCGGCAACGATGGACGGGACACCGGACAGGATGTCCACCATGAAGGTGGTCAGCTTGCCCAGGCGGTTGCCGTTGGAGTACTCCACCAGGTAGATGGCGGTGAAGATACCGATCGGGATTGCGAACAGGGACGCGATGAGCGTCTGCACAAGCGTACCGACGATAGCGTGAGCGGCGCCGCCGCCTGCCTTGGTGGCGCGGACGCCGACCATGTCGCTGGTCCACCAGGCCGGGTCCACAACTGCTTGCCAGCCGCGGCCGATAACGGTCAGCAGCAGCCACAGCAGCGGGATGAGGGCGAGGATCATCGCGAACCACATCAGGCCACCCATGAAGGAGTTCATGTTCTTGCGGCTGGAGGAGATGTCGGTGAACGGGTTCTCGCTCGAGGTGCGTGCGGGAGCGGTGGTGGTAGTCGCCGTGTCAGTGGTGGTGGTCACCTTCGACGAGGTCGCGCCGGTGTTGGCGCTGTTGTTGGGTACTGCGGTAGACATTTTCTTCCTAGCTCCCCACTACTTGTTGACGATCGAGCGGGCGATCGAGTTAACGATGAAGGTCAGGAGGAACAGCACCAGACCCGCGGCGATGTAGGCGCCGGCGGAGATCGGGTTGTTGAACTCGGCGGACGCGTTAGCGATGGCGGTAGCGAAGGTGGTACCACCGTCGAAAAGCGAGCCGCGGTAGCTGTTCGCCGGAGCCACAGCCATGTAGAGGGCCATGGTCTCACCCAGTGCGCGGCCGAGGCCGAGCATGGAACCTGCAATGAAGCCGGACAGGCCGAACGGGATCACGGTCATGCGGATGACTTCCCAGCGGGTGGCGCCGAGTGCCAGGGCGGACTCGATCTGGCCCGGAGGGGTCTGCACGAAGATCTCGCGTGCGGTAGCGGCGATGATCGGGAGGATCATGACCGCCAGCACAATGCCACCAGTCATCATGTTGCGGCCGGTGGAGAACGGCGGGGAGTTCTGGTAGGTGGCGAACAGGAAGAAGTCGCCGGCCCAGCCGTTCAGCCAGCGGTAGAAATTGCTCAGCATTGGGCCGAGGACCTGCGCGCCCCAGAGGCCGTACACGATGGACGGCACGGCAGCGAGCATGTCCACCAGGGTGCCCAGCGGGCGAACCAGGTTGTCCGGTGCGTAGTTGGAGAGGAACAGCGCGACGCCGAGTGCAACCGGCATGGCGATGATCAGCGCGATCAGGGAGATCGTGATGGTGGAGAAGAAGAGGTTCGGGATACCGAACTTCATCGCCTCGAGGTTGGCGGTCTGCCACTGGCCGCCGTAGGTGAAGAAGCCCAGCAGGCCGCCCTCGTTGCGGCGCAGCGGCTCAAACGCCTGGATGAGCAGGAAGATACCAATCGCAGCAACCAGCACGGTGATCAGCGCTGCGGAGATGGTGGAGAGAGCCTCGAAGACGCGGTCGCCCGGGCGCTTCACGCCTGCGCCGGTGCCGGTGTCGGCAGTGTTGCCCTCGGCAGTGCCGGTGGTGGGGGTGCCCTCAGTCGCCGGGTCCTGACCCTTCTCGATCGGGGTGCCGGAGGACTGCTGGATAACGGGATCGGACTTTGTCGCGGGACCTGCACCGCGGTCGTCGTGTTCGGTAGCAGGCAGTTCGTTGTCAGCCATGTTCGCGAATCCTTAGGAAAATGGGAGGAAGATAGCCACGGTGACACAGAACACTGCCTGCATCCCCGCATAGATAGACCCCCCGAACGTTTCTCAGTGTTTGGGGGGTCTATCGGTTACCGCACCTCGCCGTGGGCGAGGCGCCGCAACCTGAAGCTGCGATGCTTACTGGATCGCGTTGATAGCCTCGCGCAGGCGGTCTGCGTGAGAACCGGAGACCGGGATGAAGCCAGCGTCAGCCAGCTCCTCGTCCTGGGAGTCCAGAGCGATGTTCAGGAAGTCGCGGACCATGTTCGCGGTTGCCTCATCGTAGCCAGCGGAGCAGACGATCTCGTAGGTGGTCAGCACCAGCGGGTATGCGCCGTTGTCGTGGGAAGCGAACAGAGCGGAGGAGTCAACAACCATGTTGTGGCCCTCGGTCTTGAAGGTCAGGTTGTCCAGAGCCTTGCCCACGGACTCCTCGTTCAGCTCAACCGGGCCAGCACCGAAGTCGATGTTTGCCTTCTGGTCAGCGAAGCCAGCCTCAACGTAGGTGATAGCACCCGGGGTCGCGGAGACCTCCTGTGCAACACCGGAGGAACCGTTTGCACCGGTACCAACAGCGTTCGGGAATGCCTTGCCGGTGGAGTCCCACTTGCCGTCGGAAGCAGCCTTCAGGAACTTCTGGAAGTTGTCGGAGGTACCGGACTCGTCAGAGCGGTAGAAGACGTTGATTGCCTGGTCCGGCAGGGAAGCACCCGGGTTGGACTCGGCGATAGCCGGGTCGTTCCAGTTGGTGATGTTGCCCTGGAAGATGTCGACGATGTTGTCGACGGTCAGGTTCAGCTCGTCCACGCCGTCCAGGTTGTAAGCGATTGCAACCGGGCCGATGACGAACGGCAGGTGCCATGCCTCGTTGCCACCGCAGCGGTCTGCAGCCGGCTGGATCTCCTCGTCCTTCAGCGGGGAGTCGGAACCAGCAAAGACAGCCTGGTTAGCGATGAAGTTCTTGATGCCGGAGCCGGAGCCGGACGGGGTGTAGGCCAGGGAAGCACCCGGAACCTCAGCTGCGTAGACGGAGCCGAAGTAGTCCATTGCGTTCTGCTGGGAGGAAGCACCCTCAGCGACCAGCTGGCCGGTCTCGCCGGAGAGCTCGTAGTCGCCCTTAGCTGCAGCGGTCTCGGAAGCAGCGTCGGTTGCGGAGGTAGCGTCAGCTGCGGAGGAAGCTGCGGTCTCAGCTGCGGTGGTAGCAGCGTTGTCGTTGGAGTCACCGCAGGCGACGAGGGAAGCGGAGGATGCTGCGACGACGCCGATGATTGCGGCGGTGCGCTTGAAGTTGCGGATCACGGGGTACCTTTCCGGTGTTAAAGAGATCAATGCAAAGAGCATCGGTTCCCGAAGGGTTTGAACCACTCCTGCCGTGCGGCAGACGCAGATCAACTCCGATTACTCACAGCCGGTAAAGCTACGGGGCAGGGGTTAACCAACGGTGTCGCCGCAAGTTAACAATCAATGAACTCTGATTTTTGGCTGTAAAACCGCAGGTAGATCGCTTAATAGTGATAAACAACGTGAGATTCGGCAACTGTGAACCCGATCTCATTGTAGCGTTTTACCGCGGGCTGATTATCGGCCTCAACATACAGGATGACCTGCGAAGATCCGTCTTTTACAAGGTGCTCCAGCCCGATCGCCATGAGAGGTCCCCCCATTCCCTCCCCCCGGTAACTCGAAGACAGCCCAACCACATAGACCTCACCAGTTGCGCCCGGATGACGCTTTGTCCAGTGGAAACCCGCCAGCGCAGGCTCCGCCCCACGCTCGTCGTAGAGAAACCACAGCCCCTCCGGATCAAACCAGTCGGTGTCCATGCCCTGCCGCAACCGCGCAAGGTCCCATCCCCCCTGCTCAGGGTGCCACGAAAACGCGTCGTTATTCACCGCCAGCCAGTCCGCTTCCACACGCTCGCGACCGAATCGCTCCACGGCTTGGGCGTAGTTCAGCGCAGCGAACCCGTCAGGCAGCTCCGTCCCGCCCACCTCAAGACCCTCCGCGTCAATCGACATCACCAAGAGCTCCCGCTTCGGCTCCATGCCCCGCGCGGCTGCAAGGCCCCGCGCCCCCTCCAGGTTGCCGTGGGCCCAAAAGGCGCGGTTCGAAGGATCGTCGATACGCGAAAGCAGCCCGGAACCCACGCCCTGCCTGCGGAAATCGGGGTGCACCGCAAGCTCCACCCCACCGTCCGGCGCGCACGCGGCAAGCCCCACGAGCTGCTCGCCGCGGTACGCCGCCAAGTGCGTGTGGCCGCGCGCGGGATCGCGCAACGCAGCCAGGTACTGCTCGGAGAGCGGCGCCACGCCATCATGCTTTTCGACGCTCCCAAGCAACCCCTCAGCCCCATCAACCGGCGCGGACACTTCCCTAATCTCGGCTGTCATGCCCCAAGGCTACGCTGGGTTGCATGACTGAGAACGAAAACAACCAGCCCACGCCGCAGGAGACCCCGGAGACCCCGGAGCAGGAGCCCCAGCCGCAGCCGGAGACTCTGGACGGCAGCGCCGCGGTGAATCTGGCCGCGGAGCAGTCCAAGCGCACCGCGCACCGCAACATTCCGGGTCTGGGCTTCGAGGACTTCCCGCTGGAGGACGACACCGCGAACCTGCGCCAGGGCCCCAGCCTGCACGACGGCCTGCTTGCGCTCCTGCCGCTGGTTGGCGTGTGGCAGGGCACCGGCCAGGCCGACGACCACGGCGAGCAGTACACCTTTGGCCAGCAGCTGGTGTTCTCCCACGACGGCGAGAACTACCTGCGTTTTGAGTCGCGCATCTGGCGTATTGACGATCAGGCGTATTGACGATCAGGGCGAACCCCAGGGCCCGGACCAGCGCGAGGTTGGTTTCTGGCGCATCTCGGAGAAGGACGAGATTGAGGTCACGCTGACCAACTCGCGCGGCCTGGTGGAGGTGCTGTACGGCGAGCCGGTGAACGAGCGCGCGTGGCGCATCGAGAGCGCCAGCACCATCGCCACCGAGAACGGCCCGGCGGACCACGGACCGGGCCGCCGCCTCTACGGCCTCATGCCCAACAACAACCTCGGCTGGGTGGATGAGCGTGTGGTGGGCGAGAGCATTGTGCCGTACATGTCCGCGGAGCTGGAGCGCGTCGCGGGCTAAGCCTCGAGCGCGTCGCGGGCTAAGCCTCCAGCGCGGCGGTGATGAGCTCGCGCACCTCGGCCTCGTTGGCTGGCGCGGGCAGCTCGCGATCGTTGAGCCTGGTCACCCGCGCGCAAATGCGTGTGGAGCTGACCAGCCACACGGACTCCGCCTTCTCCAGCTCATTGACGTAGATGTCTTTGGCCTTGCATTTCCAGCCGCGCTCGGAAGCAAAGTCAAACAACGCGGCCTGCGTGGTGCCCGGCAGGATGCCGGGGCCGGGCGCCGGCGTGCGCAGCCTGCCGCCCTTCTTCACCATCACCACGGTGCTGGTCGCGCCCTCGAGCACGCGCTCGGCAAGGTCGGCGCCATCGGCACCATCAGCACGGTCGGCGGCGGGCTCGGTGTAAATCACGTCGTCGAAACCCTGGGCGCGCGCCCACCGCAGGGCGGCCATGGATGCCGCGTAGTTCAGCGTCTTCGCTTCCACTGCCATCCACGGCACATCAGCCGCCACGCTCAGCCCGCGCGGGGTGGTCACCACAGCCACGCCCTCCTCGCGCTGCCGCAGCACCTCCTGCCCAATCGGGCGAATGGTCAGCCAGGCGGTTGGCACACCCGTGGTTTCGCGCCCGCGCGTCATGGTCCATACGCATTTTGCTTCGGGTGGGTTCGAGGGATCGTCGATACGCAAGTGCTCCCTGCAGTAGTCCGCAACGGCCTCCTCGGTGGCGGCGACCCACTGCGCGGCGTTCGGCTCCGGGAGGGCCAGCGCGGCGGCGGAGCGGATGAAGCGGGCAACGTGCTTGTCCAGGTTCAGCGCGCGGCCGCCGCGGACCAGGATGGTCTCGAAGACACCGTCGCCGCGCGTGACTGCGGCATCGTCCCAAAACACGTGGGGCATGTTGGGGTTTTGCCTGCGTATCGGGCCGCCGAACGACTCCACGAGGTAGATCACGGGCTCGGGGGGAAGCAGCGATTGACCCATAAAGGTCCATTATGCCCCTATGATCGGGCCGCGTGACGTACCGCAGTGCACTCTTGGACCTTCCCGGCGCGGCGGCGCTTGAGGGCGAATCACCCCTCGATGCCGCCGGCGTGGCGCTTCACTACGGCGACCCGTTGGGCGAGCAACGCCGCCTTGCGCAACGCGCCGGCTTGGTGGACCGCTCCCAGCGCACGGTGGTGACGGTTTCAGGCCCGGACGCGCCGGTGTTTCTGAACAATCTGCTATCGCAGAAACTTGACAACGCCGCACCCGGGTTCGCCGGCGCCGCCCTGGACCTGGACATGCAGGGGCACATCCTGCACCACGCGGACGTGTTTTACGACGGCACCACGTTTTACCTCGACGTTCCCGCCGCGCAGGGCCAGAGCTTGCTGGACTACCTGCGCCGCATGATTTTCTGGTCCGACGTCGAGGTGGAGGAGGCGGACCTAGCCATCGTGACGCTCCTCGGCCCCGCCGGGCTGCCCGCGGACCTTCCGGGCGCGCTCTGGACCCGCGAGGTCCCCTGGCTCGAGGGCTTTGTGCGTTACGACGTCTGGCTGCCCCGCCCCCAGCTCAAGGAAGCGGCGGAGCAGTGGGTTGCACGCGGCGGGGACATGACGGGCCTGCTGGCGTTCACCGCCCAGCGCGTGCGGGCTGGCGAGCCGGAACTTGGCGCGGACTTGGACGACAAGTCCATCCCCCACGAGGTCCCCCGGTTAATCACGCGCACCGGCGGTCCGGCGGGTGCCGCGGCCCCCTGGCCCGGCGCCGTCCACCTGTACAAAGGCTGCTACCGCGGGCAGGAGACCGTGGCGCGCGTGGAAAACCTCGGCCGCTCGCCGCGGCTTCTGGTGATGCTGCAGCTCGACGGCTCCTCCCCCACCGAACCCGCCCCCGGCACCACCATCACCTCCAGTGGCCGGAAGGTTGGCCGCCTGGGCACCGTGGTGCACGACGCGGATTACGGCCCGATCGCCCTCGCACTGATCAAGCGGTCCGCCTTGCCCGCCCCGGGACAGCCGGGCGCGCAGCTGGATATCGACGGCACCGCCGCCACCGTGGACCCGGATTCTTTGCCGTTGTTTGAGGGGGAGAAGGCGGGGAAGGTGGCCGTCGAAAAGCTTCGCCGAGGCCTGGGGCCGGCCTAGAAATGCGCAGCATACAGGGCGGAAGGGAATTTTTTGGGGCCATTGGCTATGATGTCTCGCAGGACAATACTTTCGAATAGAAGAGGCCGCCTGTTCTAGGCCGCCCGAACCACCTCAAGGGGGTCACGCCATGGGTCGCGGACGCGCCAAAGCAAAGCAGACCAAGGTCGCTCGCCAGCTCAAGTACAACTCTCCGGAAATGGACCTGGACTCCCTGCAGCGCGAGCTCGCAGGTCAGGCACCGGCGAACAGCTGGGATGATGAGGACGAGGTGGACCAGTACGGCGACTACGCCGACTACGCAGACTGGGACGAGGACGACGAGGACCAGGCGGCAGCCCGCTAAACACCTCGTGGTTTGTGAAGCACCCTTCGGGGTGCTTTTTGCTTTACGACGGTTGCTTCCCGGCCGGGTCCGGCCGGGGCATCTCACCCCGGCCCACTAGTTAGGTGCCGGCCCGGCCCCGGCAGGCGACCTAGTACTGCGGGTGGGTGCCGGTCAGCACAGCACGGGCAGTGTCGCCCTCGCCGGCGGCGCGGACTTCGCCGAGCACCCAGCTGTCAATGTGGCGCGCAGCCAGGATGGCCAGCGCGCGGTCGCGGTCCGCGGCGGACACGATGGCCACCATGCCCACGCCCATGTTGAAGGTCTTCTCCATCTCCTCATCCGGCACCTGTCCGACGGACTTGATGGTGCGGAAGATCTGGCCCGGCGTCCAGGTGGCGCGGTGCATTTCTGCAACCAGGCCCTCCGGGATCACGCGCTCCATGTTGCCGGCCAGGCCGCCGCCGGTGACGTGGCAGAAGGTGCGGACGTCGCACTCCGCGGCCAGCTCCAGGCAGTCCAGGGCGTAGATGCGGGTCGGCTCAAGCAGTTCCTCGCCCAGGGTGCGGCCGAGTTCCTCGATGTGGCCGTCCAGGGGCAGCCCGGCGCGCTCCAGCAGCACGTGGCGGGCCAGGGAGTAGCCGTTGGAGTGGAGGCCGGAGGATGCCATGCCGATGATCACGTCGCCCTCGCGGACGCGGTCCGGACCCAGCAGCTCATCAGCCTCCACAACGCCCACGGCGGTGGCGGACACGTCATACTCATCCGGATCCATCACGCCCGGGTGCTCCGCGGTCTCGCCGCCCAGCAGGGCGCAGCCGGCCTGGACGCAGCCCTCGGCGATACCGGCAACAATCTCGGCGACCTTCTCCGGCACAACCTTGCCGATGGCGATGTAGTCCTGCAGGAACAGCGGCTCCGCGCCGCACACCACCAGGTCATCCACGCACATGGCGACCAGGTCGATGCCGATGGTGTCGTGCTTGTCCATCGCCTGGGCAACGGCGAGCTTGGTGCCCACGCCGTCAGAACCGGCAGCCAGGAGCGGCTCCTTGTACTTGCCCAGCGCAAACAGGCCGGCGAAGCCGCCCAGGCCGCCGCGCACCTCGGGGCGGGTGGCGCGCTTGGCGTGCGGCGCGAAGAGCTCCACGGCCTTGTCGCCGGCTTCGATGGAGACACCCGCGGCCTCGTAGGACACAGCCTCGTTGGCCAAAGGGGTCCTGCCCACTGCGGTCTCGTTGTTTACATCACTCATGACTCACCTCTCTGGATGCGGCGGACAAGGTCGGCGTTGGGGTTGCCCTCCGGCAGACCGAGGGGGTAGTGGCCGGTGAAGCACGCGGCGCACAGGTTGGCGGGGTCTTGCTGGGAGGCGGAGACCATATCGTCGATAGGCACGAAAGCAAGGCTGTCCGCGCCGATCATGGTGCGGATGGATTCGGCGATCTCCGCGTCGCTGCCGCCCCGCCCGTGGTTGGCAATCAGCTCGCCGGGGCTGGCGAAGTCGATGCCGTAGAAGCACGGCCACTTCACCGGCGGGGAGGCGATGCGCACGTGCACCTCGCCCGCGCCGGCCTCGCGCAGCATGCGGATCAGCTTGCGCTGGGTGTTGCCGCGCACGATGGAATCATCCACCACCGCGAGTTTCTTGCCCTCAATCACCTCGCGCACCGGGTTGAGCTTCAGGCGAAGCCCCAGCTGGCGCAAGGTATCGGACGGCTGGATGAACGTGCGCCCCACATACGCGTTCTTCATCAGGCCCTGCTTGAACGGGATCCCGGACTCCTCCGCGTAGCCGATCGCGGCCGGGGTTCCGCTCTCCGGCACCGGCATCACCAGGTCAGCGTCTACCGGGAGCACGTGCGCTAATTTGCGCCCAATCTCAATCCTCGCCGAGTTCACCGTCTGCCCGTCAATCACCGAGTCCGGTCGCGCGACGTAGACGTACTCGAACACGCAGTGCGCCTTCGTCTCATCGGCGAAACGCTCCGAGTGCACGCCCGAAGCATCCACCCAGACCATCTCGCCCGGCTCCACGTCGCGCACAAAGGACGCGCCGACGATATCCAGCGCCGCGGTCTCCGAGGCGATCACCCAGCCGCCGTCCAAGCGCCCCAGCGACAGCGGGCGCACACCGTGCGGGTCACGCGCGGCGAAGAGCGTGTGCCCATCCGTGATCATGAAGCAGAAGGCGCCTTTGATGCGCGGGAGGAGGTCCCTGCAAGCGTCGAGAAGCGTGCGCTCATCGGTGATCAGATCTGCCAGCAGCGCGGACACCACGGCGGTGTCGGAGGAGGACCCCTGCCCCTTCACCCCGGTGGCCGGGATGAGCTTCTTCGCAATCGCCTCCTGCTGCAACTCCATGTAGTTGATCAGGTTGCCGTTGTGGGCCAGCGCGACATCCGTGCCGTTGGGGGACGTGCGGAACATCGGCTGCACGTTCTCCCAGGAGTTGCCGCCGGCCGTGGAGTAGCGCGTGTGGCCAATCGCCACATCGCCCTGCAGGGCGTCCAGCACAGACTCATCAAAAACCTGGCTGACCAGGCCCGTGTCCTTGAACACCACAATGTTCTCGTGGTCCCCCACCGCAATACCCGCGCCCTCCTGGCCGCGGTGCTGCAGCGCGAACAGCCCGAAGTACGTCAGCTTGGACACGTCCTCTTCGGGGGCCCAGACACCGAAAACGCCGCATTCTTCGCAGGGTTCGTCGGGCCGTGTGTCACCTAACCGCGTGTCATCGAATTCGGTTTGCACGGCTGCCATCTTACAGCGTCACCACCGGCAGCCCGCGGGCAACCTCACCCGCGCGGGACCCCGAGGCATCCACCTTGCCCAGCTGGAGCGCTTCCTCGAACGTCGTCCTACCCGTGGCCAGCTTCAGCCACGTCTCCGGGTCCGTCTCCACCACGTTCGGCGGCGTGCCGCGCGTGTGCCGCGGCCCCTCCACGCACTGCACGGCCACAAACGGCGGCACCCGCAGCTCTACCGCGTGCCCCGGGAGCTCCTCCGCGAGCGTCCGCGCCGTGGCCCTCACCGCCGCCGCCAGTTCCCCCCGACTGGGCTTTTGCTTATCGACGCTTCCTTCCAACCACCCCGCCACAGCCTCAACCGCCCGGCGAGTTTCGGCGGGATCCAACTTCTTCGCCATGCGGCCCATATTAGGGTTAGCTGCATGCCGAACACGCCCGTCGCCGCGACGAAGTCCCCGTCCATCACCCTGCGCTTCATGGCCTCGCCTAACGACGTCCTCTTCGCCGGCGCCCAAGGCGTATCCGGCGGGCGTGTCCTGGAGTGGATTGATAAGGCTGCGTACGCGTGCGCGGCCCAATGGTCCGGCACCTACTGCGTGACGGCGTACGTGGGCCACATCCACTTCACCCGGCCCATTCCCTCCGGCCACATTGTGGAGGTGCGTTCGCGCATTGCCATGACCGGGCGTTCCTCCATGCACATTGTGAACGAGGTGCTCTCTGCCGATCCGCGTCAAGGCGTATTCACCCGCGCGTGCGACTGCCTGGTGATCTTCGTGGCCAAGGATGCCGTTACCGGCCGGCCCACCAAGGTGCCGGAGTTCGTGCCTTCTACAGAGGAGGAGCGCCGCGTGGCCGAGGCCGCGCTATCCCGCATCGACCTGCGCAAGGCGATTGAGGAGGAGATGAGCCAGCAGACGTACACGTCCGACTCCACCGCGCCGATCCTGATCAACCGCTTCCTGGCCAAGCCCACCGACGTGAACTGGGGCGGCAACGTCCACGGCGGCACCGCCATGGAATGGATCGATGAGGCCGGCGTGGCCTGCACCATGGAGTGGTCCGGCGAGCGGACCGTGGCCGTGTACGCCGGCGGCATCCGCTTCTACCAGCCGATTCACATCGGCGATTTGATTGAGGTGGAGGCGCGGCTCACGCGCACCGATTCCCGCTCGTTGCACACCTCCATCCACGTCCGTTCGGGCGACCCGCGCGGCGGGCGTGAATCGCTGACCGACGCCATCCACGCCTCCGTGACGTACGTTGGCATCGACATCGACGGCAACGCCCTCCCCGCCCGCAAGTTCACCCCCGTCACCGACGAGGACAAGCGGCTCTGGGACCACACCCAGACCCTCAAGGACCTGCGCGGCGAGTACGAGCCGGTGCCGCTGGTGGCCGTCCCCGGCGCCGCCCAGCGCGTGGACTAGGGGGTTGGGGGCCGGCGTGGGCCGGGCAGGCCGAGGCGGGCCGGTAGCGGCCGGTCGCCAGGCCGGGAGTAGCGGCCGACCTCCGGCCCCCGCGCCCTCCGGCCTCCTCGGCGAAGAAATCGTCGCCGATCTGCCACGACCTGGGAAAATAGAGGCCCCGGCGAAAGAATCGTCCCGGGACTGCAGCGACCTGGGAAAATAGAGGCCCCGGCGAAGGAATCTGTGGATTCTTTCGCCGGGGTGGGCCGGGGCGGGCAGGGGCCGAGACGGGCCGGGCGGACCGGGACAGGCGGACCAGACCAGGCCGGGCCGGCCAGCCGGCCCCGCCGGACTAGACGGCGGCGTTCGGAGCTGTTGCGTGGCCGAAGTGGCTCGGCAGGGTCGCGGCCCAGGCGCCGGCAAGCTCCGCGACCGGGATCTCGAAGCCCGCAGCCGCTGCACCCTCGGCGCCGGCCTCGTCGGCACCAGCAACGCGGATCACACCGTCGTCCGTGGTGGAACCGATCACGGCAGCCGGGACACCAGCATCCAGGGCGCGCTGGACTGCGGCGTCCGCGCGGTCGCGAGTGACGGCCACCAGAACGCGGGAGGCGGATTCAGAGAAGAGGGCGGTGAAGGGATCGTCGGCAAGCGAGGAAAGCTCCAGCTCAGCGCCCTGCCCGGAACCGAGCAGCATCTCGAAGACGGCCTGGGAAAGGCCGCCCTCGGAGAGGTCGTGCGCGGCGACGATGACCCCGGCACCCGCGGTGAGCAGGTACTCGGCCAGGCGCTCCTCGTTGGCTAGATCCACCTGCGGCGGGAGGCCGGCAAGGCCCTGGCCGGAGATGTCCTGCCAGACGGAGCCGCCGAACTCGTCGCGGGTCTCGCCTAAGAGGATCAGGGTGAGCGGCTCGTCCGAAGCAGACGGCAGCGCGTGCGGCACGGCCTGGGCAACGTCCTCGATGACACCCAGCACGCCGACAACCGGGGTCGGTAGGATCGGGGTCTCGCCGGTCTGGTTGTAGAAGGACACGTTGCCGCCGGAGACCGGGATGGTGAGCTCGAGGGCACCGTCCGCAAGCCCGTGCACGGCCTCGCGGAACTGCCACATCACGTCCGGGTTCTCGGGGGAGCCGAAGTTAAGGCAGTTGGTCACGGCAACCGGGCGGGCGCCGGTGACGGCAACGTTGCGGTACGCTTCCGCCAGCGCCAGGCGCGTTCCCATGTTCGGGTCCAGGTAGGTGTAGCGGCCGGAGGAGTCGGCGGAGACGGCAACGCCGCGGCGGGATTCCTCGTTGATGCGCAGCACGCCGGAGTTGGCGTACTTGGACTGCACGGTGTTGCCGCGCACGTAGCGGTCGTACTGCTCGGTGATGAAGTCGCGGGAGCACAGTGCCGGGGATGCGACCATCTTCAGCCAAGTGCCACGCAGGTCATCGCTCTTTTCCACGCCGCCGGCCGCGCCGGCAGCCTGCACGTCGTCGAGCCATGCCGGGCGGGCGAAGGGGCGCTCGTAAACCGGGCCTTCGTCGATGGTCGAAGGCGGCGCGTCCAGCACCAGCTCGCCCTGGTGGTAGACGGCGAGGCGATCGCGCTCATCCGTCACCTCGCCGATCACGGCGGCGCCGACGTCCCACTTCTTGCAGATCTCCATGAAGCGGTCCACGTTGCCCGGCTCCACCACGGCGCACATGCGCTCCTGGGACTCGGACGCCAGGATCTCCGCCGCGGACATGTTCTCTGCGCGCAGCGGCACGGCATCGAGGTCCACGCGCATGCCGCCGTCGCCGGCAGCAGCCAGCTCGGAGGTCGCGCAGGCGAGGCCGCCGCCGCCCAGATCCTGGATGCCAACCACAACGCCGGCGTGGTAGAGCTCCAGGCAGCACTCAATGAGCACCTTCTCCGCGAACGGGTCGCCCACCTGGACGGCGGGAAGCTTGCGCTCCTCGCCCTCCTCGAACGTGGCGGAGCCGAGCACGGACACGCCGCCGATGCCGTCCAAGCCGGTGCGGGAGCCGAACAGGATCACCTTGTTGCCCGTGCCGGACGCGAACGCCAGGTGGAGGTCCTCCACCTTCAGCGTGCCCACGCAGAGGGCGTTGACCAGCGGGTTGCCCGCGTACGCCTCGTCGAACACGGTCTCGCCGCCGATGTTGGGCAGGCCGAGGCAGTTGCCGTAGCCGCCGATGCCGTGCACCACGCCCGGCAGGACGCGCTTGGTGTCATCCGCGTCGATAGCACCGAAGCGCAGCTGGTCCATCACGGCGATCGGGCGGGCGCCCATAGCCATGATGTCGCGCACAATGCCGCCCACGCCGGTGGCCGGCTCCCTGGTAGGGCTCCACGAACGACGGGTGGTTGTGGCTCTCCACGCGGAACGTCACCGCGTCGCCGCCGCCGATGTCCACCACACCAGCGTTCTCGCCGATGCCGGCGAGGAGCTTGGAGGCCATCTCCTCCGTCATCGTCTGGCCGAAGTAGCGCAGGTGCACCTTGGAGGACTTGTAGGAGCAGTGCTCCGACCACATCACGGAGTAGACGGTCAGCTCCGCATCCGTCGGGCGGCGGCCCAGGATGTCCTTGATCTTCTGGTATTCGTCGTCCTTCAGCCCCAGCTCCGCGTACGGCTGCGCCAGGTCCGGGGTCTCGCCCGCCTTGTCGACGGTATCGTTCACCACAGTCATGGAATAGGTCACGCTCCGATCTTGGAAATCGCGTCGATGGCGGATTTGAACAGGCCCAGGCCATCCTCGGACGGGCCGGTGAGCAGCTCAATCGCGTGCTCCGGGTGCGGCATGAGGCCAACCACGCGGCCAGTCTCATTGGTCACGCCGGCGATTGCGTTGACAGAGCCGTTGAAGTTATCCGTGTAGCGGAACACCACGCGGCCCTCCTTCTCCAGCGCCTCGATGGTTTCCGGGGCGGCCTGGAAACGGCCTTCGCCGTGCTTTGCGGGGATGTGGATCTTCTGTCCATCGTCGAAAAGCGAAGTCCAAGCCGTGTCCGCGTTCGCTACCTCGAGGAACGTGTCCACGCAGTGGAAGTTCAGCCCCTGGTTGCGGGTCAGCGCGCCCGGCAGGAGGCCGGCTTCGGTGAGGATTTGGAAGCCGTTGCAGATGCCCAGGACCGGCATGCCGCCCTTCGCGGCCTCGATGACCGCGCCCATCATCGGTGCCTGCGCGGCGATGGCGCCGGAGCGCAGGTAGTCGCCGTAGGAGAAGCCGCCGGGGACCACGACAGCATCCACGCCCGTGAGGTCGGAGTCCGCGTGCCACAGCTCGCGCGGGGTCGCGCCGGCGAGGCGGACGGCACGCAGCGCGTCCACATCATCCAGCGTGCCCGGGAAGGTGATTACGCCGATGGTTGCGCTCATCGAACAACCTCGAAATCCTCGATCACGGTGTTGGTCAGCAGGGTCTCCGCCATACGGCGCAGGTCCTCATCGCTCACGGTGTCATCCACCTCGATCTCGAACCGCTTGCCCTGACGCACATCCTGCACGCCCTCAATACCAATCCGACCCAGCGCCCGGTGCACCGCCTGGCCCTGCGGATCCAGAATTTCAGCCTTGGGCATGACATTAACCACGACTCGTGCCATGAGAATCCTTCGCGTTAAGAAAGTAGAGGTGGAGGTCCGTCTCAGTATATCGGACCACGCAATTTAGCTGTGAGCTGCAGGTTTGCGGGGGTTACGCAGGTTGGGGGCTTTTGCTTGACGACGTTCGTTTGCCGCCCAAACATGTTGACCCGTGACCAAAAGTTAACTCGGCGTTAAATCTTGGGAAAACCTGGCAACATGGCGAGCAATCTCACAGTTTCCGGCCTACGTTGGCGCGTGCAAGCCCCTACCCCCTCCTACTCCCTAGAGGTATGCCCACCATGCGTAACCCCAGCCGTAAGGCCCTGAGCGCGTCGTTCATCATCGCGCTCGCGGCCGGCACTGTCTCTGTTGTCCCATCTGCTCACGCCGCACCGGACGGCAAGAACGTCGTCATTAATGAGGTGTACGGCGGCGGCGGTAACTCCGGCGCGAAGTACACCCACGACTTCGTCGAGCTCTACAACCCGACCGACCAGCCGATTGATGTCACTGGTTGGACCGTTACGCAGCGCTCCAAGTCCGACACCGGCAATGGCACCGCCACGCTCTCGGGTGTCGTCCCCGCGAAGGGCTACTACCTGATCCAGGGCGCTCAAGGTAACGGTGGCACCGAGCCGCTCCCTACCCCTGATGCAGAAGGCAAGAGCTTGACGTTCTCTGGCTCCGAGGCTATCGCTCGCCTCATCGACGCGAACGGCACTGTGGTCGATCTGGTCGGCTGGGGCGCTGCCACCGTTTCTGAGGGCTCCCCCGCCGGCAAGACCAAGAACACCGAGTCCGTCCAGCGCAAGCAGCCTGGCGTTGACACGGATAACAATGCCAACGACTTCGTGGTAGCTGAGCCGACTCCGAAGAACTCCGGCACTACCCAGCCGAACACCCCGGCTCCCAACGGCCCTGGCACCCCGGGACCCGGCAACCCTGGTACCCCCGGCCCGGGCAATCCGGGTGCCCCAGCGACCGATGTCGTAGCGATTGCCGAAATCCAGGGCACTGGCAGCGAGTCGCCGTACAAGGGCAAGACGGCAACCACCCGCGGTGTCGTCACCGCTGTCTACGCTGAAGGCGGCAAACAGGGCTTCTACATTCAGACGCCGGGTGCAGGCAAGCAGAAGAACGTCGGTGACGCTTCGGACGCCATTTTCGTGTACGTCGGCGGTTCCAACGCAGAGTACCCCGCACTTGGCGACTACGTCGAGGTTTCCGGCGCCGTGACCGAGTTCTACGGCTTGACCCAGATCAAGCAGCTCTCCGGCAAGCCGCTCACGGTGACCAAGCTGACCGAGCAGGTTGAGCCCGTCACTCCCGTCGAGGTCGGGGAGCTTCCGCTTTCCGACGCTGCACGTGAACCGTACGAAGGCATGCTGCTGAAGCCGGGGACCCACACCGTCACCGATGTGTACGAGTTCAACAAGTACGGCGATTTCGGCATCGTTCCGGGCACGGAGCCGCTGCGCCAGCCGACCGACTTCATGGCTCCAGGTGATGCGGCTTACCAGCTGGAGCAGGACCAGCTCAAGACCATCATCCGCCTGGACGACGGCAACACCTACAACTACTTCCAGAAGAACAAGGACATTCCGCTTCCGTACGTGGAGAATTCGGACTCCTCCGAGATCCGCTCGATGCGCGTCGGTGACCACCTGACGTTCAAGGACGAGGGTGTCATCTTCGAGTTTGCCCACAACGACTGGCGTTTCCAACCGCGGCTTCCGTTGACCGGCAAGAGCCCTGAGCAGGACATCCCGGTTACCTGGGCCGATACCCGCGCAGCCGTGCGCGATATCCCGAACAGGGTTACAGGCGACTACTCGATTGGCTCGTTCAACGTCCTGAACTACTTCACATCCCTCGGCAAGGACGAAGACAACTGCCAGGCCTACACCGATCGCTTTGGTGAGCCTATTGCGACGAACCGGTGCCGCGTCCGCGGCGCGTTCAGCCGGACGGCTTTCGAAGATCAGGAAGCAAAGATTGTGCTCGCTATTAATGAGCTCAACGCTGACGTAGTCGGCCTCATGGAGGTTGAGAACACCGCTACCACCTCGGGCGATGTCGCCCGCCGCGACCACACCCTGAGCGAACTTGTCACGGCGCTTAACCAGGCGCCCACCAAGAAGGACGGCACCGAGTGGGCATACGTTAAGTCCCCGCTCAACCTCGGCACCAACGAGGACGTTATCCGCGTGGCCTTCATCTACAACAAGACCAAGCTGGAGCCCGTGGGCGAATCGGTCATCTTCGATGACCCGGCATTCACCGGTACCGCGCGCCAGCCCCTCGCTCAGGAGTTCAAGCCCGTCGGGGGTGCGGACGAGGAGAGCTTCGTCGCCATCGTGAACCACTTCAAGTCCAAGGGTTCTGCCGCCCGCGGCGATGTCGACCAGAAGGATGGCCAGGCGAATTCCGCACAGGTCCGCAAGGCCCAGGCCCAGGCGCTGCTCGATCACTTGGGGAAGCAGAATCAGTGGGATGGCAAGCCGGTCTTTATCCTGGGTGACCTGAACTCCTACTCTCAGGAGGACTCCATCAAGGCCCTCGAGGGCGGTGGGTTCAAGCTCATCGAGAACACCGTGTTCGCTGAAGGGGATGGAGCTAGCAAGGCCTCCCAGACCGCGTCCTACTCGTTCAACAAGCATGTCGGCTCCCTCGACCACGTCCTCGGCAACGACGCGGCTAAGGCCATGGTTCAGAACGCCGCAGTGTGGAACATCAACGCTGACGAGCCGATCATCTTCCAGTACTCCCGCCGCAACTACCACGGCACGGACGTGTTCAACCGGAACGACCCGTTCGCATCCTCGGACCACGATCCGGTCAAGGTTGGCTTCAACATCGAGAGGAAGCCGCAGAACGAGACCTACGAGCCGCAAAAGCCGGAAGAAGTGACCATTGAGGAAGGGGCGGACTTCCGGAGGCCAAGTCTGTCATCCAGAACGCTGACAAGCTCCCGGCCGGTACGAAGTTCGAGTGGACAACGATCCACGATCAAGTCGGGGACGGCCAGCCGGGCAATATCAAGGTTACGTACCCGGATAACACCACCGACGAGGTCGAGGTAGTAGTTAACGTCAAGCCCAAGGCTGCGCCGCAGGGCCCGCAGGGCCCGCAGGGCCCGAAGGGCGACCAGGGTGAGCAGGGCCCGAAGGGCGACCAGGGTGAGCAGGGCCCGAAGGGCGACCAGGGCGAGCAGGGCCCGAAGGGCGACAAGGGCGAGCAGGGCCCGAAGGGCGACAAGGGCGAGCAGGGCCCGAAGGGCGACAAGGGCGAGCAGGGCCCGAAGGGCGACAAGGGCGACAAGGGCGACCAGGGCCCGAAGGGCGACAAGGGCGACAAGGGCGACCAGGGCCCGAAGGGCGACCAAGGCGAGCAGGGCCCGAAGGGCGACCAAGGCGAGCAGGGCCCGAAGGGCGACCAAGGCGAGCAGGGCCCGAAGGGCGACCAAGGCGAGCAGGGCCCGAAGGGCGACAAGGGCGACCAAGGCCCGAAGGGCGACAAGGGCGACCAAGGCCCGAAGGGCGACCAAGGCCCGAAGGGCGACAAGGGCGACCAAGGCCCGAAGGGCGACAAGGGCGACAAGGGCGACACCGGCGCACCAGGTAAGGACGGCGCCGACGGTAAGGACGGCGCTCAGGGTCCGAAGGGTGACAAGGGCGATGCCGGTGTGGGCATCTCGAAGATCGAGATCAACGATGAGGGCGAGCTTGTCATCACTTTGACGAACGGCGTTGTTCAAAACGCTGGCAAGGTCACTGGCGAAAAGGGCGAGACCGGCGCACCTGGTAAGGATGGCAAGGACGGCGCACCTGGTAAGGACGGTGCCGACGGCAAGGACGGCGCCCAGGGTCCGAAGGGCGACAAGGGTGATACTGGCGCTGCAGGCCAGGACGGCAAGGACGGTCAAGACGGTCGCGGGATCAACGCTGCCGAGATCAACGACAAGGGCGAGCTGCTCATTACCTTCAGCGACGGCAAGACTGAAAACCTTGGCGTGGTCAAGGGTGCACAGGGTCCGAAGGGCGACAAGGGCGACAAGGGCGACACCGGCGCAGCCGGCCAGGACGGTCGCAGCGTCAAGGCCTTCGTTATCAACGACGAGGGCGAGCTGATCGTCACGCTAACTGACGACTCCACCCAGAACCTCGGCAATGTCCGTGGCAACGACGGCAAGGATGGCGCTCAGGGTCCGAAGGGTGACAAGGGCGACACCGGCGCTCAGGGTCCGAAGGGCGACAAGGGCGACACCGGCGCTCAGGGTCCGAAGGGCGACACCGGCGCTCAGGGCCCGAAGGGCGACACCGGCGCTCAGGGCCCGAAGGGCGACACCGGCGCTCAGGGCCCGAAGGGCGACACCGGCGCTCAGGGCCCGAAGGGCGACACCGGCGCTCAGGGCCCGAAGGGCGACACCGGCGCTCAGGGCCCGAAGGGCGACACCGGCGCACCGGGTCGCGACGGCTCGGACGGCAAGGACGGCGAGAGCGTCAAGTCCTTCGTCATTAACGACAAGGGTGAGCTGGTTGTCACGCTAACCGACGGCACCACCCAGAACCTCGGGAACGTGAAGGGCAACGACGGTAAGGACGGCGCTCAGGGCCCGAAGGGTGACAAGGGTGACAAGGGCGACACCGGCGCACCCGGCAAGGACGGCGCTCAGGGCCCGAAGGGCGACAAGGGTGACAAGGGCGACACCGGCGCACCCGGCAAGGACGGCGCTCAGGGCCCGAAGGGCGACAAGGGCGCCGCGGGCAAGGATGGCAAGGATGGTAAGGACGGCCGCAGCGTCAAGTCCTTCGTAATCAATGACAAGGGCGAGTTGGTTGTCACCTTGAGCGATGACACCACCCACAACCTTGGCAAGGTCAAGGGTGCCGACGGCGCTGCAGGCAAGGACGGTGCTCAGGGCCCGAAGGGCGACAAGGGCGACACCGGAGCAACCGGCGCACCGGGTCGCGACGGCAAGGACGGCCGCGACGGCTCCGACGGTTACGGCACCCAGGGCCCGAAGGGCGACAAGGGCGAGACCGGCGCGCAGGGCCCGAAGGGCGACACCGGCGCACCTGGCAAGGATGGTGTAACCACCATCGTCAAGCTGGAGTTCAACAACAAGGAGGAGCTGGTCGCTACTTATAGCGACGGCACCGAGCAGAACTTCGGCCGCATTGCTAACCGCAATGTGAACGCCAAGCGCACCCAGCTCACCGCGGAGGAGCAGGCACGTTGCACCAACGCGGCCCTCGGCTGGGGTCTGCCGCTGCTGGCGCTGATCCCGATCGGCCTCCTGGCGAACGCGGGTCTCCCGGCTCCTGCCATCGCTCCGGAGCTCCAGCGCCAGATCGCTGAGGCGGACGCGCAGTTCCGCCGCCAGTTCGGCATGAGCGCAGGCCAGCTCTTGGGCGGCCTGGCTGCGCTGGTGTACGGCATCAGCGCTGCAGCGCACCTGGCTACCGTGTGCACCCCGGGTAACGGTTCCTCTCGCTAGTTCCACTAGCTGGGGGTTAACCACCTGACGTAACCCCGTCGTCGGAAAGCAAAGGCTCCGGCGGCGGGGTTACTCGTTCCCGGAACCCTCCGGCCCGCACCCTGAATTGAAAACGTTTTTCATTAGTGCCACAATGGTGCTCATGCGTTTTACTCACACCTCTGGCCGTACTGCGCTGGGCGCGGCGGCAACTTTGGCGCTTGTTGGTTCGGTGATGGTTGGCTGTGCGCCGTCGGAAAGCGGGACCCCGGCGAGTGCGGCCTCGAGCGTCTCCTCCGCCGCGGAAGCGAACCAGAAAACCAGCCTGGTTGGCCTGGTTGCCACCACACAGGTGTGGGCGGACGTGGCGGCGGCGGTGACGGGTGAGCACGTGGACGCGATCATCAGCGGCACGAGCATTGACCCGCACCACTTTGAGCCGTCCGCGACGGAGCTCGCGCGCGTGAGCGAGGCGGAGCACGTGGTGGCCACGGGCGGTGCGTACGACGCGACGCTGTACACCGTCGCCGACCAGGACAAAGTGATCCACGCGATCCCGTTGCTGGACGCGGCGGAGGCGCATAGCCACGACCACGGGCACGAGGGCCACGGCCACCGCGCGGAGGAGGCGGAGGACCCGTTCAACTTCGACGCGATCGAGCACGCGTTCTTCTCCCCGAAGCTCGTCGCCCAGGTGGCGGAGGAGATTCAGGCGAAGGTGGGCGGTGATGCGGGGAGCGTCGTGGAGCAGATGCGCGACATCGAGCAGCGCCTGGCCGGCATCGCGCACACGCACATGGCAATGACGGAGCCGATCGCCGCGGGGCTGGTCTACGGCACCGAGCTTCACGACGTCACCCCGGAGGGCTACCTCCGCTCCGCCCTGAACCACGCGGAGCCGTCCGCGCAGGACGTGGCCGCGTTCGTGCAGCTCATCGAATCCGGCGACCTGGATTTCCTGGTGGTCAACCCGCAGAGCACGAACGCCGCGACACAGCGCCTGGCGGACGCGGCGAAGGCGAGCGACGTGCCCATCGTGGAGATCACGGAGACCCCGCCGGCCGGCACGAACTTCCTGGACTACCTCGCGCAGATCGTGGACCAGATCGAGGAGCTGGCCGCGCACGCCAAGGAGCACGCGGATGCCCACGGCGATGGCGCTGCCCATGGCAGCGACGGCGGGCACATGCCCTCCGGCCACTCGCACTAAACTGCCCATTCGTGGTTCTCACCTTCACTGACGCCGCCGTCGCACCACTCTGGTCCGGCCTGAACCTCGCCGTTGACCGCGGCGAGTTCATCGCCGTCCTCGGCCCCAACGGCGTGGGCAAATCCACGTTGCTGGGCACCATCTTGGGCACGCGCCGCCTCACCGCGGGCACGGTCAGTGTCACCGGCCGCGTCGGATTCATCCCGCAGCAGCGCATGTTCCCGCGCGATCTGCCGATGCGCGGCCGCGACTTGGTCAGCCTCGCAATGTCGCCGAAACCGCTCCGACGGGCGGGGAAGGCGAACGTCGAGAAGCAATTGTCCCAGGTCGGCGCGCTGCACTTCGCGGATCAGCGCGTGGGGCTCCTCTCCGGCGGGCAGCAGCAGCTCATCCGTCAGGCGCAGGCCTTCGCGCAATCCCCGGAGCTTTTGCTTGCCGACGAACCCTTGCTCTCCCTCGATCCCGCCCGCCAACGCGACACCGTTTCGCGCCTGGCGGAGTCTGGGGCGGCGGTGTTGTGCGTGACGCACTCGATAAACCCGCTGCTCAGCGTGGTGGACCGCGTGCTGTACATCGGCCCGGAGGGCCACGTGGTGGGGCCGGTCAGCGAGGTGATGCGCTCAGATGTGCTGAGCGAGCTCTACGGCACCCGCGTCGACATCGTCGAGGACGATGGCCGGATGGTGGTGCTGTAATGGGCGCGTTGCTCTCGCCGGCCACCTGGCAGACTTGGTGGGCGGACACCGTCTACCTGCTGGGCATCGATTTCGTCCAGACCACGCTGGTGGCCTGCGCGCTTTTGGGCGTCCTGTCCGGCGTGATGGCGCCGCTGATTGTGTTGCGACAGATGTCCTTCAGCGTCCACGCCACCTCCGAGCTGGCGCTGATGGGCGCCTCCGCCGCGCTGCTCTTCGGCCTGAACGTGGGATTCGGCGCCGTCGCTGGCGCGGTAGTTGCCGCGCTGGTCCTGGCCGCGCTGGGGTTCCGCGGCCAGCAGGACAGCGCCGTGGGCGTGGTCATGAGCTTCGGCATGGGCCTCTCCGTCCTTTTCATCCACCTCTATCCCGGCAACTCCAACCGGGCGTTGTCCCTGCTCACCGGCCAAATCGTCGGCGTTTCCACGCAAAACGTTTGGCTTCTTTGCTTGACGACGCTCCTTGTCTCCGCCCTCCTCCTCATCCTCTGGCGACCCCTCATTTTCGCCTCCTCGGACCCCGAGATGGCCGCCGCGTGTGGAGTACCCGTCCGCACCATGTCCTTGGTGTTCGCCGTGTTGGTGGGTGTGGCTTCTGCGCAGTCGGTGCAGATCGTCGGTGCGCTTCTGGTGATGTCTTTGCTGATCACGCCCGGCGCGTCCGCCGCTGCCGTGACCGCTAATCCGGTCCGCGCCGTATGGTTGTCGGTGTTGTTTGCGGAGGTCGCGGCCGTTGGCGGCATGGTGCTGTCCTTGGCCCCCGGCATCCCGGTCTCCGTCTTCGTGGCCTTCATCTCTTTCGGCATCTACTTGGTGTGCCGCCTGGTCGCTGCGGTTCGCGGCCGCACAATCCGCGTCGCTCTGTAGTTTGGCGGCCGCGCAGCCGGCTGGCGTTCCCCGTCTGGTGTTCCCCTTCTGCTGGCTTCCGTGGCCCGGCATCCGGGTACCAAACCTCCAGCTCCCGGGCCGCCTTTTGGTACCAAACCCCCAGTTCACGGACCCGCACAGCTCAGGCCCACCCCCGCTCCCGGGCCTAAACCAGCTCCCGGGCCCGACATTCCGATCCTCTGTTGCGATCCCCTATTGCCGATCCTCAGACGACGATCCAGAGGCTTAAATGCAGCCAGATTCAAAGAATAAAAGCCCCTGGATCGTCGTGTGAGGATCGCCTACGGGGGATCGGAATGGGGGATCGGAATGGAGGATCGCAACGCACGGGTAGGGGGCGAGTCACACACCCAGGTTCGGCCGACATCCTCGAGGCGGTCTCAGCGACCGACCGCCGTCGCCTCAGCTACCGGTCGGTGCGGCCCGACCTACCTAAACGCTCCCCCGCCTACCTAAACGCTCCCCCGCCTACCTAAACGCGCGGTAGTCGGACGGCTCTGCTCCTGCCCGCTCTGCCGCCAAAGCCGCGGCCACGAAATCCCGGCGCACCTTCTTATCCCCCAGCTCACGGCCGGAGACGGAGAGACGGATGGTGTTGCCGCGCTCTGCGCCTCGCTCGGCGGCGCGGATGATGTTGCGACGCCACCACTTCGCCGCACCGTAGCCCTCGCCGACGGACAAGTTACGACACTGCACAAAATCATCGTGCTCCAAGCGGTAAATGCCACGCTCCGAAGCCGCGAGGGTGAAGCCAAAATCGGGGAGGACATCCAAGGTACCGTCGGAAAGCCTCCAGCGCGGAGGTGCGAACATGTCGAGATCGAAGCCCAGCGCCTCCATTTGCCGCGTTGCGCCCTTGAGGCGTAGGCGCGCTTCGTGCTCCTCCAGCGTCGCGAATTCGGAGCGGCGCCCCTGCACTGGCTGGTCGAAACCGTTGAGCAGCAGCGCCCGCACTCCGCGCTGATCCAGCAGCCACTTACGGGTCTTCTTGTCCTTCGCCAGGTGCCACTTCTTATCGATGTGCGGCGCTACCAGCAGCGATACCGGAATCTCCTCGCGATCCAGCTCCCCCACGAGGCTGGAGACGTTGTCCACCGTTCCGTCAAAAATAGAAGAAATCGAGACGAGCAAACGGCCGGGCATAGGGAACATTGTCGCACAGCTCGTCGCGGCTCGCTGGGCGAAGCGGCGGGGTTCAGGGACCGGGGCGAAGCTTAACGACGATCCCCTCTACCAACTATGTGCGCGCCCCACACATAGATCAGCGGAATCCAATAATTGTCACTTTGTCTCAGAACCATCGTCGGTTCCGCCGGCCGAAGCGTCTTCACCAGCCCCAGCCGCGTCCAGCACCCACGCGTACTCGAACGCCGTCTGCTTCCACTTGGCGTAGCGGCCGGAGACGCCGCCGTGGCCGGCGGACATCTCGGTCTTCAGGAGGAACGGGCCGCTCCTGCCGCCAGCCGCACCCCCAGCCACCTCGCGAAGCTTGGCCACCCACTTTGCCGGCTCGACGTACAGCACACGGGTGTCATTGAGCGAGGTCACAGCCAGAATCGGCGGGTACTTCTGCGCCGCCACGTTTTCGTAGGGGGCGTAGCCCGACATGTAGTCGTACACCTCGGCCTCGTGGTACGGGTCGCCCCACTCTTCCCACTCGCCAACCGTCAGCGGCAGCTCGGGCATGAGTATCGACGTCAGCGGATCCACAAACGGCACCACCGCCAGAATGCCCGCGAACTTTTCCGGCGCCAGGTTAGCCACCGCGCCCATCAGCAAGCCGCCGGCGGAGCCGCCCTCCGCAACCATCTGGCCGTAAGTGGTCAACCCGGCCTCAACCACCTTGTCCGCGCACGCGATGAAATCGGTGAAGCTGTTGCGCTTGTGCACCATCTTGCCCTGGTCGTACCACGCGCGACCCATCTCGCCGCCGCCGCGTACGTGCGCGCACGCCCAGATCATCCCGCGGTCCAGCAAAGACAACCTCGCCACCGAGAACCCAGGATCCACCGACGCCTCGTAGGACCCATAGCCGTACAGCAACAGCGGCGCCGGCCCCTCCGCGGAGCCCTCGCCGGCCGCAGCGCCCTCGCCCTCCGAGCCGTCACCGGCACCGTCCACAGCACCACCTACGCGCCGCACCACGGAGATCGGCACCTCGGCACCGTCCTCCGCTACTGCCCACAACCGGAACGCCTCGTATTCGTTCGGGTCGTAGCCGCCCTGCACTTCCTGTTCCTTGAGGAGGGAAAATTCGGCCGTCGATACGCAATAGTCCAGCACCTGCGCGGGGCGGGTGAAGGAGGTGTAGCCGATGCGCACCACGGGCGCGTCCCACTCCGGATTGCCGGCCAGCGACGCGGTGTACAGCTCCTCCTCGAACTCCAGCTCCTCAAACGGCCCAAACCCGTCCGTGAGCTGCGCCACCGCCAGCCGCGAAATGCCGCCGCGACGGTAGCTCATGAACATGAAGTCGCGGTACGCGTCCACGCCCTCCACGCGCACGGTGTCGGAGTGCGGCACGAGTTCCCGCAGGTCACGCAGGGCAGGAAGCTTATCGACGATCCCACAAACCCCAACCGCAAAGTTCGCCCCCAGAGCATTGTGGGTGATCACCCAGTACTCCTGGCCGTCCACCTCGACGTAATCCGGGTGGTACTCCACGCCAGCCTCGCGGGGCCAGAGGACCTCGAACTCGCCGGTGGGCGTTTCCAAAGGCAGGACGCGGTACTCCGAGGTCAGCGAGGACGCCGCCGCGATGTAGAGGTACTTCTACTTCTCCGCGCGGTCGGCCCCGACGGCGACGTTGAAGCGCTCGTCCGTCTCTTCGTACACCAGCACGTCCTCGACCTGCGGGGTGCCCACGCGGTGGCGCCACACCTGGTAGGGGCGCCACGCGTCGTCCACGCGCAGGTAGAAGAGGTACTCCTCCCCCGCCCACACGGCGCCGTAGAAGATGCCGGTCAGCTCGTCTTCCAGCAGCTCGCCGGTCTCAAGGTTCTTGATGCGCAGGTCGAAGCGCTCGTCGCCAACCGTGTCCGTGGAGTAGGCGAGCAGGCGGCCCGTGGTGGCCACGCTGGACGCGCCGATGGAGAAAAACTCGTGGCCGTGGGCGAGCAAGTTAGCGTCGATAAGCACCTGCTCCCCGGGCATGTTTTCGGTGACCTTGGGCGGGGTCCAGGGATCGCCCGCGACGGGGACGCGGCAGGAGATGCCGTAGCTTTGGCCCTCCTGCGTGCGGCCGTAGTACCACCAGTCGCCCTGGCGCTGCGGGACGGACATGTCCGTCTCCTTCACGCGGGACTTGATCTCGCCGTACACCGCCTCCGCGAGCGGCTGCAGCCCGGCGGTCATCGCCTCCGTGTAGGCGTTCTCCGCCTCGAGATGCTGAATGACCTCCGGGTTTTCCTTCTCACGCAGCCACTCGTAATTGTCCACGAACTCGCGGCCGTGGAAGGAGCGGGTGTGCGGGGCTTTGCGTGCGACGGGCGGTTTTGGTGCAGACATACCGCCCGAGCTTACGCCCCCGCGGCGGGCAGGCGGGGCGGCGGCGGGGCGGTGCCCAGACCCGCGACCGGCGGTCTACGCCCCCGGCCAGTCCGCGAAGCGCTTGCCGGAAAGGCGCTCGTACGCCTCGATGTAGCGGTCGCGCGTTGCCTCCACCACAGACCCCGGCAGCTCCGGCGGCTGCGTGCCGGCCTCCGGGTCCCAGTCCGCCTTCGGGCCGGTCAGCCAGTTACGCACGTACTGCTTGTCAAAGCTGGGCTGGGCCTTGCCCTCTTCATAAGAATCGGCGGGCCAGTAGCGGGAGCTGTCGGGTGTGAGGACTTCGTCGGCAAGCACGACAGTGCCCTCGGAGTCGATGCCGAACTCCAGCTTCGTGTCCGCGAGGATGATGCCCTTGCTCTCCGCGTGCACGGCGGCCTTGGAGTACACCTGAAGAGACACCTCGCGCAGCTGCTCCGCCCGCTCAGTGCCGATCTTGTTGGCCATGAACTCGAAGGTCACGTTCTCATCGTGATCGCCCTGTTCCGCCTTCGTCGCCGGCGTGAAAATCGGCTCCGGCAGACGCGACGCCTCCGTCAGCCCCTCCGGCAGCGCCACGCCGCACACCTTGCCGCGCTGGTCATACTCCTTCTTGCCGGAGCCGGTGAGGTAGCCGCGCACCACACATTCGAACGGCACCATCTCCAGGCGCTTGACCACCATCGCGCGGCCCAGCACCTCCTCCGGCACCCGCGGATCATCGATCGGGCCTGCCAGGTGGTTCGGCACGTCCAGCAGGTCGAAGAAGAACATCGACGTCGCCGTGAGGATCCGGCCCTTGTCCGGAATCGCCGGTTCCAGCGAAAAATCGAACGCCGAAATCCGGTCCGAGGCCACCATCAGCAACGTCTGCTGGTCCACCTCGTAGATCTCGCGGACTTTGCCGCCGGCCAGATGCATGTAGTCAGAGAGCTCTGCGCGCATGCGGGTTAGTATATGCGCCATGCGTCGCGCCGCTCAGGTCCTCCCACTCGCCCTCCTCCTCACCGCCTGCGCCGCGCCCGCCCCCTACGCCGGTCCAGTCGGTTCCACGGGTTCCTCCGCGCTCCCGCTCGGCGCGACTACCCAGGTCATTACTGCCGACGCCCGCTTCGGGGTCCCCGTCACCTGGGAGGTCGCCGTCTCGGAGCCCTTGCTTATCGACGCAACCCCCACCTACCCCGAAGCCCACTGCTACCCCGTCCGCCTCGCCCCTGTGGAAGTTGGCGAGTTTGGCGTGGACGTGACCGTGCCCGTTCCCCGCTTCGACCCGGTCGCCGTGGACCCGGACGCGGTGGTTGGGGAGGCCGCCGGGGCCAGCGCCACGCCGGCGACCACCTCCACGCCGGCAACCTCCTCGTCGTCAGCTGCCACCAGCACGGCCGCCTCTGGCACGGCAACCACTACGGCAACGTCCGCCGGGGCCAGTTCCGCCACTTCCGCCACGTCGCCGGCTACGACCACGGCCCCCACCTCCCCGACCTCCGCAACCTCCCCGGCGCTGCCGCCGCTGCTCAACGCGAACTTCATTCCCGACCCGACCCTCTGCGGCGACGTCACCCGCCCGCCCACCGGCTACACCCCTGACCTGCGACAGATGGTTGCGGACGGGGAGGCGTTTGAAACGTTCGTCGTCAGTTGGGATGGCCTGTACGGGATCCCCGCAACCGGCGTGCGGCTCACGGCCCCGAACTCCGGCGCCGCCGACACCGTCCTCCTCTGGACCAACTAACCCCCGGCCACCTGCCCCAGGCGTCTACGACCCACCCGGCCCACCTGCTGGCCCCACCCGAGCTACACCCTGCCCCTCCCCCGGCACCTACGGGCGCGTAAGTTTTCCCACTCCTGCACCGACCTGCATGAACAGAAGGCCCAGAGCCGTGGATTGCAAACTTATGCGCGTCTCAGGTTCCCCCGCCCTCCCCCAGTTACCACCACAACGGAACCTGTAGGGCCCCGCGGGAGTCCAATGGGTATGAGAAAACAAAGACTCCAAAACGGAATGACGGTGGCCGCCGGCGACCTCCTGATCCCCATCACCCCAGACTTACGCGGCTTTCACCGCATCTCCAGCAAATTCGCAATACCCAGCCAACAGCTCATCGACTGGGAGTTTGCCAAGCAGAACGCGCAATTCCACAAGCGCGGCATTGAGTACCAGGTGCCTGCGGAATTACGCGCCGCCGCTGCCGCTCTGCACCACCCCAATTACACAGTCACTGGCTTCGCCGCCCTCTCCCTCTACGGGCTCAGATACTTCGTCAACGCTTGCGATACGGTGCTGGCGGCTGGTCCGATTCGTCGTAACGCGCAGCCCAGCTCCTACCACCCGATGTTGATCAAGGGGACGCCGCCAGCCACCGATACCTGGACCGTGACCTGCCGCGACAAGCCCATTCGAATGACAACCCCCGCGGTGGCGACGGTGCAGGCACTGAAAATCATCCGCCGCGGCATTAACGGCTGGCACGTCCTCGACTGCGGCGGCTACGAGCCCACCTTCGTCAGGGCAGTGCAGCTTATCGACGCTTGCAGGCAGCTCGGCGTCGATGCCACCGATGTGCTGAAAGCGGGACATGCGCGGCTTGACCGGAAGTGGTTGGCCGATGTGATTGAGGCATCCTCTGAGCTGGCTGATTCTCCGAAGGAGACCGAGCTTCGGCTCATCATTGCGGAAATTGCTGAACGGTTTGACCTGGTTCTTCAGGAGCAGGTCCCGGTTTATTTGGGCGATGAATGGGTGACGACGCTCGACCTAGCCCTCACCAAACCCGGAACCGACCTCAAGCTCGGCCTGATGTACGACGGCGCCCACCACATTGGCCAGGAACAGTGGATGAAGGACAACCTGATCAATCTGAAGTGTGCCAAGGCCGGTTGGGACCTGCAGCGGATTACAAAACGCACCTTGAGAGAGGTCTACGACTTGGTTGTGACCCTGGTGACCAGGGAACTCGGCCTCGAAGCCGAGCCGCCGGGGCAGTCCGGCTGACCTCCGGCCGGGCCCCTCCCAGAGCCAAAGTTTGTCCAGTTTGTCACCCACCAGGGCTTATGAAGCGCTTCGCGCGGGAGATGACAAACTTATGCTCTACTCAGGTTCGCGGCGGGCCTCAGCGGCCGGGCCCGGCGGGCCCGGCAGGGCGGGCAGGGGGCGCCGGCCGGGCCCCTCCCGCCCCGACCCTACAAAATCTCGCCGGGGCGGTACTGGGCGGCCTCGGGGTACTTGTCCACCAGGGCCTCGATGCGGGCGCGGACGCGCTCGACCTGGGACTCGGCAGCGCCGATGAAGGCGTGGCGGTCCTCCAGAGCCGCCTCCAGGTCTTCCGCGGACAAGGGCAGGCGATCGTCCGCAGCCAAACGCTCCACCAAGTTCTGCTCGGCGCCGCGCTCGCGCATGTCCAGCGCCATCGCCACGGCGTTTTCCTTGATCACCTCGTGCGCGGTCTCGCGGCCAACGCCCGCGCGCACGGACGCCATGAGGATCCTGGTGGTGGCAAGGAACGGCAGGTAGCGGTCCAGTTCGCGGTTGATCATCGCCGGGAAGGCGCCGAACTCGTCCAAAACAGTCAGGAAGGTCTCCAGCATGCCGTCGATGGCGAAGCAGGCGTCCGGAAGCGCGACGCGCCGCACCACCGAGCAGAACACGTCGCCCTCGTTCCACTGCTGGCCGGCCAAGTCCGCGACCATGGTGAGGTAGCCGCGCAGGATGACCTGGAAGCCGCCGACGCGCTCGCAGCTGCGGGCGTTCATCTTGTGCGGCATCGCGGAGGAGCCGACCTGGCCCTCCTTGAAGCCCTCGGTGACGGTTTCATTGCCGGCCATCAGGCGGATCGTGGTGGCCAGAGAGGACGGGCCGGCGCCGAGCTGCACCAGGGCACTGACAACGTCGAAGTCCAGCGAGCGCGGGTACACCTGGCCGACGGAATCAAAGACGCGGTCAAAGCCCAGGTGCTGCGCAATCGCGGCCTCGAGCTCGATCAACTTGCCCTCGTCGCCGCCCATCAAATCAAGCATGTCCTGCGCCGTGCCCATCGGGCCCTTGATGCCGCGCAGCGGGTAGCGCGCAATCAGCTCCTCGATGCGCTGGACAGCCACCAGCATCTCATCGGCGGCCGTCGCAAAGCGTTTGCCCAGCGTCGTTGCCTGCGCGGCGACATTGTGGCTACGGCCGGCCATCACCAGCTCCTGGTACTCGCCCGCGCGGTTGCCAATCGCCTTCAGCGTGGCCACGGCCTTGTCGCGCACCAGCTCCAGCGAGCGCAGCAGCTGCAGCTGCTCCACGTTCTCGGTCAGGTCGCGCGAGGTCATGCCCTTGTGGATCTCCTCGTGCCCCGCCAGCGCGTTGAACTCCTCAATGCGCGCCTTCACGTCGTGGCGCGTCACAGCCTCACGCTTCGCGATGCTCGCCAGATCCACCTGGTCAATCACGCGCTCATAATCCTCGATCGCGCCCGCCGGAATCTCCACCCCCAGATCCTGCTGCGCGCGCATCACGGCGATCCACAGCTGCCGCTCCAGAATAATTTTGTGCTCGGCGCTCCACAGCGTCGCCATCTCCGGCGACGCGTAGCGGTTGGACAGGACGTTGGAGTTCTTCGGTTTCGAGGTCATGCCCCAATTATCGCACGGGGGCATTCTGCTTTACGACGTTCACTTCCCAACCACCAAGCCCCCGCCCAAGCCCAAATCCCAGCCAAAACTCCCCGCCCAAGCCCCGGCGGGTACACACCTTGGTTTTTTGAGATGCGATATATATGTGATTCCGCAGCATTATGTGTGGACTTCACACATAAATGCGCGGATTCAACTATGTACGCAATCCCACAGAAGATTACTGTTCTTCTTCCTGCCCTTCCTCCGCCACGACAGCGATCGCGCCCTCAATCGCGGGACGCGCGATGTCCTTCCGGTAGAACGACCCGGGCATCTCGATCTGCTCGATCGTGGCGTACGCATTCGCTACCGCGGCTTCGAGGGTGTCGCCGTGGCCGAGCACGTTGAGCACGCGGCCGCCGGCGGAGACGTAGTCGCCATCGTCGTTGCGGGCGGTTCCGGCGTGGAGGACGCGGGCGGGATCGTCGAGCAGGGCGGGGGAAACGGCTTCGCTAGGCGCGCCCGGCTCGCCCGGCTCGGCAGGCGCGGAGATTACGTCGCCGGTCTTCGGGCCGGCCGGGTAGCCGTCGGCGGCCAGCACCACGGTCGCAGCAAAGCCCGGCTTCCACGCCAGCGGAGGAAGCTCGGCGAGGGTGCCGGTGGCGGTGGCGAAGAGGGCGTCGAAAAGCGAAGGCCCCTTGTCCCCGTCCAGGAGGGAGAGGACGGGCTGCGTCTCCGGGTCGCCGAAGCGGGCGTTGAACTCCACGACGGCCGGGCCGGACGGGCCCCACGCCGCGCCGACGTAGAGAAGGCCCTGGTAGGGGATGCCGCGGGCGACCATCTCGCGGGCGACGGGTTCCGCGATTTCGGCGACGATGCGCTGCACGCCGTCCTCCGGAAGCCACGGCAGCGGCGTGTAGGCGCCCATGCCGCCGGTGTTGGGGCCCTCATCGTTGTCGTAGGCGCGCTTGTGGTCCTGCGCGGGCAGGAGCGGGACGACGGTTTCCCCGTCGACCAGGCAGAAGAGGGAGACCTCGGGGCCTTCGAGGAAGGACTCGAAAAGCACGGGGTTGCCGGAGGCCAGCACGGCCTCCGCGTGGGCTTTGGCGGCCGCGCGGTCCGCGGTGACCACCACGCCCTTGCCGCCGGCCAGGCCGTCGTCCTTTACCACGTAGGTGGGGCCGTACTCGTCGAGCGCGACGTCGATATCCCCGCCCGGGGCGACCTGCGTCGCCGCCGCGGTGAGCACGCCGGCCGCTGCCATCACGTCCTTGGCAAACGCCTTGGACCCCTCGAGCTGCGCGGCGGCCTGGCTCGGGCCGAAGACGGGGATGGATGCCGGCCTCGCGCAGCGCGTCCGCCGCGCCGGCCACCAGCGGGATCTCCGGGCCGATGACCACAAACTCCGCCTCAACCTCGCGGGCCAGGGCAACCACGGCGGCGGGGTCGTTGACGTCTAACGAGTGAACGTCGGCAAGCGAGTGCATCCCAGCGTTACCCGGGGCAACCGTGAGGGTGTGGCCGCTAAGGCCCTTGAGCAGGGCGTGTTCGCGGCCGCCCGAACCGATGACGAGGATGCGCATGGGTCCGAGATTACAGGTAGCGTCGGCGACTATGAGCACCGTATTCAGCAAGATCATCGCCGGGGAGATCCCGGGCCGCTTCGTGTACCGCGACGAGACCGTCGCCGCGTTTCTGACCATTGAGCCGGTGGCGTACGGCCACACGCTCATCGTGCCGGTGGAGGAAGTGGACAAGTGGACTGACCTGGCGCCGGAGCTGTGGGCGCACATGAATGAGGTGGCGCAGGCCGTGGGCCAGGCGATTGTGGAAGAGTTCGACTGCCAGCGCGCCGGCTACCTCATCGCAGGCTTTGAGGTGCCGCACGCGCACATCCACGTCTTCCCTGCGGATGACATGAGCGGCTACAACCTGGCAAGCGCCATGAAGCACGACGAGACGGATCCAGAGAAGATGGACGCCGCCGCCGAGACGCTTAAGCAGGCAGTGGCAGCGAAATTGTAAACGTGGAGCCCTCGCCCGGAGCGGAGACGACGGAGATCGTGCCGTCGTGCTGCTCCACCAGGGACTTCGTAATTGCCAAGCCCAGGCCGGAGCCGCCGCCGGCCGCGCGGTGGCGTGAGGTGTCCGCGCGGTAGAAACGCTCGAAGATGTGCTCCGCGTCCTCCGGGCTCATGCCCACGCCGTTGTCCGCGACGTCAATGAACAAGCGATCCAGGTTGTCGCGCAGCGTGATGGTCACTTCCGCGTCCTCGCCCGCGTGCTTGAAGGCGTTGGAGATCAGGTTGAGCAGCACCTGGTGCAGGCGGTCCGGGTCCCCCTCCACCACGGGCGGGCGGGTGCAGTCGTGGTTGATATGGATCACGCGGCCCGGGAACGCGGCGCGCGCGGAGCTGGCCACGTCCGCAGTGAGCTGCAGCATGTCCAGCTGCTTCTTCTCCAGGCGGGTGCCTTCGGCGCGGGTCAGCGCCAACAGGTCCTCCACCAGAAGCTGCATGCGGGCGGATTCCTGCTCGATTTTGCCCAGCACCATGTCCGCGTCCGGCGCCATGCCGGAGCGGTAGAGCTCCGCGTACCCGCGGATGGAGGTCAGCGGCGTGCGCAGCTCGTGCGACGCATCCCCCACAAAACGGCGCATCTGCTCCTCTTTGCTCTGCGCCTCCTGGGCCGTGTCCTGCAACTGGGTGACCATGGTGTTCACGGCGTAGGAAAGCTTGCCCACCTCCGTATCGCGCGGCCAGGCGGGCACGCGGCGGTTCTGGTCGCCGGACGCAATCGCCAGGGCTGTGGACTCCACCTCACGCAGCGGCGCCAGGGAGCGGCGCACCAGTTCACGCCCCACCACCACAATGCCCAGGGTGGCCAGCGCGCCAATGGCTAGCTCGGTGAGGGCGAGGCCGGTAAGCATGCGTCGTTCAGCATCCAGCTTCTTTGCCACCAGCTTGACGGTGCCGTTGTCTTCCTGGTGCGCCATGGCGCGCCACTGCCGGTTCACGTCGCTCTCCGGGACGGAACCGATGGTCTGCGGCTTGTCGTAGCCCCTCAGCTGGGACCAATCCGGCGGTGTGGTCGAGGGCGTCGGCGCCCACGGGGTCTCGTGCCCGGGCACCAGAATGCCCTGGTAGAACTCGCTCGGCGCGCCGAAGCCCGGCAGCCACACGGTCTGGCCCACCCACGTCTCAAGGCCCTCTTCCAGCTGCTCGTCCGCGCGCTGGTAGAGGATGTGCTGCATGAGGAAGTAGACGAAGGTGAAGCTCAGAATCATCGCCAGCGAGGACACCACAACCACCAGCGCCACCAGCCGCTTCTGCAGCGGCGTGGTGACGCGGTAGGTCCGCGCCGAAATCGGGTACCGCACTCTGCTTATCGCCCCAAACGCCCTATCGCCCCAAACGCCCTAACGCCCGCCGGTTACTGGCGCGGCGTGCGCAGCACGTAGCCCACGCCGCGCACGGTGTGGATGAGCTGCTGATCGCCCTGGTCCACCTTGCGGCGCAGGTAGGAGATGTAGGACTCAACCACGTTGCCGTCCCCGCCAAAATCGTAGTGCCAGACGTTGTCCAGGATCTTCGCCTTGCTCACCACAACCTCCGCATTGAGCATGAGGTAGCGCAGCAGGTTGAACTCCGTCGGGGACAGGTCCACGATCTTGCCCGCCTTGGTCACCTCGTGCGTCTCATCATTCAGCGTCAGGTCCGCGTAGCGCAGCGTCGAATCCTCGCCCGCGTCCTCCGTCACGTTGCCGCGGCGCAAAATCACGCGCAGGCGGGTAATCACCTCTTCGAGGCTGAACGGCTTGGTCACGTAATCGTCCGCGCCGATGGTCAGGCCGTGGATGCGATCCTCCACCGCATCCTTCGCGGTCAGGAACAGCACCGGGCCGTCCAGCCCCTCGGCGCGCAGCTTGCCCAGCAACTCAAAGCCGTCCATCCCCGGCATCATCACATCCAGGATGTACGCCTCCGGCTTAAACGTCCGCGCCAGATCCAGCGCGTCCTGCCCGGAGTTCGCGCTCTCCACCTCGAACCCCTGGAACTTCAGACTCACCGTCAACAGCTCCACAATGTTCGGCTCATCATCAACAACCAGCACCTTCACGCCCTGGTTTTCGGCCATTGTTGCTCCCTTCCTCAACGCGGTAACTCGTTCATTCAACACCGCCCCGCTGGACGTTTCCTGAACACTCACTGTACAACTCCAGGGCATTTTGCTTTGCGACGTTCCCCTTAACCGTCGTCAAGCAAAAGCAAGCCCCAACCCCCACCAAGAATTGGAGCTGGAGACGAGACTTGAACTCGCAACCTACGGTTTACAAGACCGTTGCGCTACCGATTGCGCCACTCCAGCAATGCCTAAAAATCCTACACAAGCCCGCCAGCTGCGCGAAACACGGCCAATCGTTAGGGTTTGTGGGGTGGAGAGCAGCAACGTCGAGGACACGCAACGCGTAGAGCAGGCTGATTCGCGCAGCTGGGGCCGGAAAGTGCGCGACGCCATTCGCAACAGCTCGCGGCAGAACGTGGCCACGATTGATGAGGCCAGGACGTCTCCCCCTCCGTCCGTCCTCGCGCCGGTGGATCTCACGGACCCGGCGCAGGTCGCCGCCGTGATGCAGATCGGCGCGCGCATCGGCGAGATCCTGATTGCCAACGGCACGACGAGCTCCGACGCGATTGCGCAGATCCGCACGGTGACGTCGTCCTACGGCCTGCACTACTGCCACGTGGACATCACGGTGAACACGATCACCATGAACGCGATCATCGGCGTGGAAAAGCGCACGCCGGTGACGGTGTTCCGCGTGGTCACCATGATGAGCGAGAACTACCACAAGCTCCAGGAGGCGGACCGCCTGATCCGCGCCATCCGGGGCGGCGAGGTGCGCCCCGAGCGCGCGGAGCAGATCCTGGACGAGATCGACGCCTCCCCCATCCCCTACCGCAACGCCCGCTTCCTCGGCGGGTGGGCGCTGATGGGGGCGTCCGTGTCTATCCTGCTCGGCGGAGACTGGCTAATGTCCCTGATCGGCGGGCTGACCGCGTTTTTGATCATGGGCTTTAACAAGATCCTGTCGCGCAACTCGCTGCCGTACTTCTACCACTGCGTGCTGGGCGGATTTATGGCCACGATTCCGGCGGCGATCTTCTACGACTTCTCCGCCTCCATCGGCCGCACGATTGTGCCGAGCCAGGTGATCGCGTCCGGCATCGTGGTCCTGCTGGCCGGCCTGACCCTGGTGCAATCGCTGCTGGACGGCGTAACCGGCTCCCCCGTCACCGCCTCCGCCCGCTTCTTCAACACGGCGCTGAACACCGGCGGCATTGTGGCCGGCGTGGCCATGGGGTTGTGGTTCTCCGACCTGGTGGGCGTGGGCCTGCCGCCTGTGGAGACGATGCCCGGCAAACCCAGCCTGGATTCCGTGATCTGGCGCGTGCTGGGCAGCGCCATGGCCGCGGCCGCATTCGCCATCACGTGTTTTGCGGAGCGCGCCGCGATTGCTCTGAGCTTCATCACCGCCGCGGCCGGTTCCGCGATCTACTACCTGTTTTTGATCCCGTTTGGCACCGACCGCTTCATGGCCACCGCCGCGTGCGCGACCGTGGTGGGCCTGGCCGGCGGTTTGATTGCGCGCCGGTTTGAAATCAGCCCCGTGATCACAGCCGTGGCCGGCGTGACACCGTTCCTGCCCGGCTCCGGCGTGTACCGCGGCATGTACGCCGTGATGAATGAGCAGATGGTGATGGGCATGAACAACATCTTCTCCGCCATTGCCACCTGCATGGCGCTGGCCGGCGGCGTGATCTTCGGCGAATGGGTTGCCCGCCGCATCCGCGCCCCGCAGCTCTACATGCCGTACCACGCACTCAAGCGCGTGGGCAGGTTCACCTTCCAACAGCTGCGCCGCACCCGCAAGCGCTAAACTTGCTTTTCGACGTTCATTTTTCCACCCAGGACATTTTCCACCCAGGAGGAACCCTAAGTGCCACCCAAGATCACCGACTCCCGCCCGGCCCACGACGCCATCGTCGAGATGGAGGAGCAGACGGCCTCCGGCGCGCGACGGATCGTGGCAACCTACGCCGAGGACTTCCACGACGGCGTGACCCTGATGTCCATGCTGGGCGTGGAGCCGAAGGGCTTCGTGTACAAGCGCTACAACGAGCAGCGCGAGGCAGACCTTGCCGCCGCTTCCGAGGGCACTGAAGCGGAAGCACCGGCAAAGAAGACGACCAAGAAGGCGGCGAAGAAGACCGCTAAGAAGGCAACCAAGTCCACCGCCAAGAAGGCCACGAAGAAGGCTGCCAAGAAGACCACGAAGAAGACGACTAAGAAGGCGACGAAGTCCACGGCAAAGAAGGCCGCGAAGAAGACGACCGCCAAGAAGGCAACCACCACCGAGGAGTAGGTGGTGTTCGTGGCTGGGGCTGGGCCGGCTGCCGGGGCTGGGCCGGCTGCCGGGGCTGGGCCGGCTGGCAGAGCTGGGCGCCGTTCGCGCCGCGCGGGCGCTGCGCTACTTGTCGCGCTGCCACTTGTCTCTTCGTTGGCGGCTTGCAGTGCCGAGCCCCCTACCTGGCAGGTCGTGGCCGTCTACACCAACCCCGGCGTGCCCGGCGACCTGCCTCTCGACGCCGCCGGCAAAGCAAACGTCCAGGTCAACGACAATCAATTTGAGGGCACCACCCCGTGCGCGCAGGTCAGTGGCCAACTCTCGCGCGAGGACGCACCCTCGGGCGATTCCGCCTCGCCCACCGACTTGCCGACGGTGACCCTCACCTCTGTCGACCTCGCCGCCCCCGACGACACCTGCATCGGCGGCGCCCGCTACACCCACGACCAGCTCGCGTCCCTGCTTGTGCCCGGCGCGACCTTCTCGGTCCGCGAACTTAGCGACACCGAGCGCCTCTTAGTCACCGTCCCCGATGCGGCCGCTCCTCAGCTCGACCCACCGAGCATCCGCCTCATGCGCCTCTAGGGCCCCACGCAGGCTTTCGACGGGCCATTGTGACAATCCTCCACCACTCGGCGGCGCTCCAGCCGCCCTGCTTGGCGCCTACGCTGGCGGGGCGACGGTGCGGCCCAGAACCAACTCCGTATCCAGGATGATCCGGTCCGTCTCGGGAGCCTCACCCTCCATCATCGCGCGGAGCAGACCAGCCGCTGCCTCTCCCTTTCGCCGGTTCGGCTGGGCAACGGTGGTGATACCGCGGTGGAGGGCCTCGTCGATGCCATCAAAGCCGACCAGCGAGATCGCGCCGTGAGCAGCACCGACGCCCACGACCCGGTCCCCGCAGGCTTGCACAACACCCAGAGCCATAGAGTCAGTCGTGCACAAAATGGCGGTGGTGTCCGGGTAGCGCTCGAGGAGTTCGCGAGCACCGTCGGCAGCGGCGTCGACGTCGTTAAGGTGGCGGGTAACCACCGGAATGTCGGTGAGCCCGGCCGCGGCAAAGACCTCGAGTGCGCCCTCGACACGTTCGCGCTGCACGTCCAAGTCGGCTGTGCTGATCCGGGCTGTCGCGCCGCGCCCACCACCCGCGCCAACACCACCATCCACACCCACAAACCCGTTGAACGGCTGGGAGAACATGCGCTTGGCAAGGATGGCGATGTGGGTGTGGCCTGCGTCGATAAGCAATTGCGCAGCGGGTTTGATGGCGGAGCGGTCGTCGATGCCCACGAAGGGCGCGCCGAAGTCCTTGGGCTGATCGCAAACCACAAGCGGGAGGCCACGGGCGCGCGCGTCCAGCAGCTGCGGGTCGGTGGCGGCGACGGAGTAGGCGACGATGCCGTCCACGATCGCGTCGTGCACGCTGGCGCCGTCGGGGATGATGGTCAGCGAGTAATCGGGGATGGTGGACAGGCCGGCGAGGAAGTCGACGGACGCGCGGTCCTCGAACGCGAACGCCAGCGCTTCCGTGAGCACCACGCCGATGGCGCCGGTGCGTTGCGTGCGCAGCGAGCGCGCCATGGGGTCGGGCCCGGCGTAGCCCGCGCGTTCGGCGGCGGCGAGGATGCGCTCGCGAAGCTCCACGGACAGTTGGTCCGAATGGTTGTACGCGTTGGACACCGTGGTGCGGGACACGCCGAGCTCCGCGGCGATCGAGGCGAGCGAGGGCATAGAGCGATAGTATCCGCCCGATGAAGCACAGCATGGAGTTCGGCGGCCGCACGCGCACGTGGGTCGAAGCACCCGGCGAGAGCACCGCCACCACCGCCGAGCCCGGCACCAGCATCCTCTTCCTCCACGGCTCTCGGCAATCCGGCAGCGTTGCGCGCAACTTCACGGACCGCCAGTTCGAGGCACTCGGCAGCGTGATCTACCCGGACGGCATCGGCCGCCACTTCAACGACATGCGCGTGGGCTTCACCGAATCCGCGCGCACCTTGGGCATCGACGACGTCGGCTTCCTCTCCGCCCTCCTCCAGCAGCACCCGTGCCCCGTGGCCTGCGGTTTCTCTAACGGCGGCCAGATGCTGATTCGCATGCTTTTCGACGCATCCCCAGAGCGAAAATCCCCCATCTTCCGCGCCGTCGCCCTGTTCGGGGCACCGCTGCCTACCGACGACAACCTGCTCCAACCCCAAGGCGAGTACACGCCCACACCGATCCTCAGCGTGCAGGGGACGGCAGACCCGCTGGTGCCGTACGAGGGCGGGGAGAGCGGTATCGGCAACAACAACCGTGGCACGGCCCGCTCCGCGCGCGACTCGGCGGAGACGTTTGCCAAGCTCAACGCATGCACCGACCACCACACAGAGGAGCACGACGGCTACACCGTGGACACGTGGCAGGGCGCGAACCCCGTCCGCCTAGTCACCATCCACGACTTCGGCCACATGGTCCCCGTGGCCAAGGAGCTGGACCCGCGCCTGGGCCCCGGCACCACCAAGGTCACCGGGGCGGAACTGCTTACTCAGTTTCTGCGCGACGCTGGCGTGCAAACTCGCTGAGCACCACGCCCGCCGCAACGGAGGCGTTCAACGATTCGACCCACTCCGCCATGGGCACGGACATGATCACGTCGCAGTTCTCGCGCACCAGGCGGGAAATGCCCTTGCCCTCGGAGCCGACGACAATCACCACGGGATCCGTGCCGCCGTCGAACGTGTCCAGCGTGTGCTCCCCGCCGGCATCCAAGCCCACGACCATGTAGCCGTTGTCCTTGAACTCCTTCAGGGTGCGCGAAATGTTGGTCACCTTGGACACCGGCAGCCGCGCCGCCGTGCCCGCCGAGGTGCGCCACGCCACGCCTGTGACCTGCGCGGACCTGCGCTCCGGGATGATCACGCCGTGGCCGCCGAACGCCGCCGTGGAGCGAATCACCGCGCCCAGGTTGCGCGGGTCCGTGATGTTATCCAGCACCACGAACATGCCCGTCTCGCCGCGGTCCTTCACACCCGCAATCAGGTCGAACACGTCTGAGTACTTGTACGGCTGAATTTTCAGACCCACGCCCTGGTGCAGGCCGTTGCCCGTCATGTCATCCAGCTGCTGGCGCGGGACCTCATGCACCGGAATGCCCTTGGAGTTGGCCAGGGTGACGGCTTCGCTCAGGCGATCGTCGTGACCCGTGCCCAGCGCAACGTACAGCGCCTCAGCCGGCACCTTCGCGTGCAAGCACTCCACGACAGGGTTGCGCCCCACCACCAGATCCGCCTGCTCACGCTCGTGCCGGCCGGAGTCGCGCCGCTGCCGCTCCAGCTTGCGCTTGTGCGCGGCGTGGTACACGCGGTCCTCCGCGCGCGGGGTCGCGCCCTTGCCCTCCAGCCCGCGGCGGCGCTGCCCGCCGGAGCCCTTCGTGGCGCCCTTCTTGTTTTTCTTCTGCTTATCTGGGCGTTCGTACGGTTTTGCCATTATTTCATCTCCCACTTCGGGCCGTCGGGCGTGTCGGTGACCTCAATCCCCGCCGCCGCCAGCCGGTCGCGCACCGCGTCCGCCTCGGCCCAATCCTTATTCGCCCGGGCCTGCGCGCGCCGCTCCAGCTCGGCCCCCACCAGCACGTCCAGCGCGCCCTGGGCTTCCTTGCTTGTGGGCGCTTCCCACACACCCGGATCCACACCAAGCACCGCCGCCATGGCCCTGACCTGGGCTGCGAGCGCTTTCCTGGATTCGTCGTCAGTAGCCTTATTGCCCTCGCGCACCACGTTGTGGATCTCTGCCAGCGCGCGCGGCACCGCGAAATCATCCTCCATGGCGGCGGCGAAGCCCTCCGTCCACGTGGTGGGCTCCGGGTAGCCGGCGCGCTTCACAAACTCCTCGATGCGCTGGTAGCCGGCCGCGGCCTCCTGCAGCGCCTCCGGCGAATACTCCAGCACGCTGCGGTAATGCGCGGAGCCGAGGTAGTAGCGCAGCTCCACGGGGCGCACCGGCATCGCGTCCAGCGCGAGGACATTGCCCAGTGACTTGGACATTTTCTCGCCCGCCATGGTGACCCAGTGGTTGTGCATCCAGAAATTCGCAAACGCGTCACCCGCGGCGTGGGACTGCGCCTGCTCATTCTCGTGGTGCGGAAACTGCAGGTCAAGCCCGCCGCCGTGGATGTCAAACCGCTCGCCCAAGTACCACGTACTCATCGCGGAGCACTCCAGGTGCCACCCCGGGCGCCCGTCGCCCCACGGCGTGGGCCAGTGCGGCTCGCCCGGCTTCGCCGCCTTCCACAGGGCGAAGTCCAGGGGGCTTCGCTTTTCGACGTTCCCCTGACCCGGCGCGCCCGAATCCTCCGCCACCATCTCCTCGACGCGGTTGCCGGAGACGGAGCCATAGTCGCCCCCTGCCGCAACCCACGCTGGGACGTCGAAGTACACCGACCCGCCCGCCGCATAGGCGTACCCATTGTCGATGAGCCGCTGCATGTACTCGACCATCTGCGTCACGTGCCCGGTCGCGCGCGGCTCCACCGACGGCGGCAGCACGCCCAGCGTGTTGTATGCGCGCGTGAACTCGCGCTCATACGTGGACACCCACTCCCACCACGGGCGGCCGTTGTCGGCGGCTTTGGTCAATATCTTGTCGTCGATGTCCGTGACGTTGCGGACAAACGCCACGTCATACCCCTGGGCCATAAACCAGCGGCGCACGATATCGAACGCAACACCGCTGCGCAGGTGCCCGATGTGCGGCGCGGACTGTGGCGTTGCGCCGCAGACGTACATGGAGACGTGCCCGGGGCGCACCGGCTCGAATTCGCGCAGGGACCGCGAGGCGGTATCGAAAATCTTCTGTGTCACGCCGTTTACCTTACTGTGCTGTCCCGAGGTCGCCGTTACCCAGCGCTACCAGCGCCGTTGCAATAGCCGCGCGACCTTCACCCGAGCCCGTGAAACCCATGTGATCCGTGGTTGTCGCGCTGATGCTCACCGGCGCGCCCAGCGCCTGGCTGAGCACCCGCTGGCATTCTTCCCGCACCGGCCCCATCTTGGGCGTCTGCGCGATGAGCTGCGCCGACACGTTGACCACCTGGTGCCCATTCGACTCCACCAGCTCCCGCAGCTCACCGAGCAGCTGCACGCCCTTCACCCCGTCGTACTCCGGCCGGCCAACACCCACGAAGCTGCCCAAGTCACCCAGCCCGCACGCACTGAGCACCGCATCCACGATCGCGTGGCTCACCACGTCCCCGTCCGAGTGCCCCTCGCACCCGTCCTGGCCCTCGTGCAGAATGCCCGCGATCCAGCAGTCCTTGCCCGCCTGGATCTGGTGCGCGTCGAACGCGCTGCCCACGCGCAGGTTGGTCATCGGGTTTCGCCCGCCGCTGGGGGCCGTGTCGCTGGTGTGCTCGCCGCTGGTGTGCTCGCCTGTACTCGTCATGCGCTCCACCTTAGAGCGCGCCACCAACCTCCCGCCTAGACCGGCAACAGCGCCCGCAGCGCAGGCACATTGAACGCCGCCGCAGCGACCGCGCCACCCACGGCCAGCACCGCCACCAGGCCGAGGACCACCGCCGCCGGCGTACTCAGGGAGCTCCTCTCAGGCGCCCCAACGCCTGCCGATGGTTCATCGTCCAGGTACCGGCGCAGCTTCTCATACGTGGTTGAAGCTCCAACACTTTGCCCAGCAACCTGCTCTCGAAATATCTTCATCTCCGCGAGTTCCTTATCGCTGCGCGCGACGGTCCCGTCCTCGATGACTGCCTCAAACCGCTTCAGCGCAGCAGACCGGTCATCGGCGTACTTCTTCAGTGCGACCGCCGTGTGTTGCACCTCCTTGTGCTCCACCTTCTCTCCGCGGTCGATGGCCACGGCAAGCTGCCGTCCTTTTTCCATGATCGCCCGATTGCCTTCGCTCAGATCGACCCAAATCGCGTACTGCAGCGAGTTCCTCGCTTCCTCGGCACGCAGACGGTCCCTCTTAACTACTTCCACCCATCCAGCCAGATCAGTGGCTTGCTCATCCGACAGCGTCGCATCGTCCCGCGCGATTAACTCCGGAATCTGCCGATCCGTCTCCCGACGCTTCGCCGCATACGCTGACAGATCCTTCAGCAAAGCTTCCGCCTCCTCGCGCACCAGATTGTGCTGGTGCTGCGCCAGAAGCTGCCCCGCCCCTTCCGACTGCTTCGTAGTCTCCGCCGCATTCACGAGCTTCTGCTCTACGTCCTGCGCCTTCTTGGCCCAGGCCTCTCCAGCCGCAGTCTCCGCCGCCTCCCGCGCTAGCTCTAGCGCAGTTTCTTGCTTCACGATGCCCACCTCACCCACCGCCGGCTGAGCCACCCCACCCAAACTCAGAGCGACGGCAAGGACAGCAGCGGACAGGACAGTAGACGGCTTAACGGTGGACGACTTACGCATGATGACTCCCAGGGTTTGTTGCGACAGTTTTAAGGTGTTTTGCCTCCCCTATCGCCACACCCGACCCCCGCGTTATCCGTGACATTCAGCCCGAGATTCCGTTCGGTCTTCCCTAACATTCACCCTGGCCCTCCCCGAGACGACCCCTAGCCCCGAACGCTGCCACAGATTACGTTTCCGCCTGCCAAAGAATGCATTTTCACCCGAAATCCGGCTCTTTTTCGGGGCGAATTGCATCCTGTGGCACAGCCGACGGGACGTGGCCCTAGTTCCCAGGGACCTCAAAAACGGTCGGCTCGGCTTCGTCGGTGATTGAAGTAGCCAGACGGAGATCAATCGGCGTGGTGATCTTGAACGCCATCGGATCGCCCTGCACCGTGAGCACGGGAACGCCATGCCACTCCATCAGGGAGGCATCGTCGGTGGCGACGAACCCGCGCTCGTCCTCGTCCAGCGCGAAGTACTTTTCGTTCGCCTCACGCAAAACGCTCAGGTCAAAACCCTGCGGCGTCTGCACTGCGCGCAGGCGGGAACGATCCGGAGTGGACTCGACAACTCCGCCGTCACCAACAACCTTGATCGTGTCCGCCACCGGCACAACGGGAATCACCGCGTCCGCGCCATCCAACACAGCGCGCGCCACACGGGCAATCATGCCGGGAGGCGTTAACGCGCGGGCGGCATCGTGGATGAGGACGACCGCGCCGGAGCCAGCCCCAGCGCCAAGGCCGAGCTCCTCGTCGGAAAGCGTTTGCAGCGCAGCCCAGATGGAATCCGCGCGCTCCGCACCCCCGTGGACGAATGTGACCTCGTGCCCCTCCAGCAGTTTGCGCGCCACGGGCTCCATCTCCGGCGAGACGACGACCACCACGGAATCAACGATTCCGCTGGTCTCCATCGCCGTCACGGAGCGTTCAAGCAAACTCCGCCCGCGAAGTGGCACATACGCCTTCGGCACCGGCGCGCCCAAACGGGTCCCCTGCCCCGCGGCGGCAACGATCGCTACAACCCGCCGCGCAGCGCCCGTGCCATCCGCACCCGCACCAGCTGCAGCGCCCCCCGCGCTAGCGGTCAACTACTCCTCGTCCTCGTCGTCGAAAGAGAGATCGTCGTCCATATCAAGGTCGTCATCAATGTCCTCGCGCGGATCCTCGACGATGCCGGCCTTCACCTGCTCCTCAATGATCTTCGCGATCTCGGACTCCATGGAGGCGACCTTTTCTTCGTCGATAGGCTCGGCCAGCGCAAGCTCCCCCACCAGAATCTGGCGAGCCTTGCCCAGCATGCGCTTCTCACCAGCGGAAAGACCCTTGCCCTGGTCGCGGCGCCACAGGTCGCGCACTACCTCAGCCACCTTGTTAATGTCGCCGGATGCCAGGCGCTCCTGGTTTGCCTTGTAGCGGCGGGACCAGTTGCCAGCCTCCTCAACATCAGTCTCGCGCAGGACGGAGAAGACCTTCTGCAGGCCTTCCTCATTCACCACGTCGCGCACGCCCACCAGCTCAGTGTTCTTCACCGGCACGCGCACCTCAAGGTCGGACTGGAGGATCTGCAGCACGAGGTAATCCAGAGTCTCCCCGCCCATCTCACGCTGCTCAATATCCGCGATCCGCGCCGCTCCGTGGTGCGGGTACACAACCACCTCGCCGACCTTGAATTCCATGCGCTACTCCTTTAAGGCTCGAACAACCACCCAACACTACACACCGCTCCAAAAGTTTACCCCCTGATACAGCGGGCGCTACGGAAACTGGGAAATGTGGGGCACCTGCGAGTAGGGTGTGACGGAGATAGACACGTCTCGCGCACCCATGCGCACCACTAGATGGAGGACACCCTCGTGAAGTCCAAGAAGCCGGTTGCAGTTGTGGCCGCCGTTGCCGCCTCTCTTGCCCTGGTTGGTTGCTCCGCAGGCCAGATCACCCAGACTTCGTCCCAGGTCGCGGCCGTGGACGGCGCAACCGTGTTCACCGAGGATGGCTCCCTGTCCGTCCAGGATGTCACCCTGGTGCTCTCCGAGGACGGGGACGCTGCGCTGAAGTTCACCGCCACCAACCAGGACCCGTCCATGCGCGAGCACAAGCTCGTCTCCGCAGAGGTGGCCGGCCAGCCGGTCACCCTTGGTTCCGCGCAGGGCATCGGCTACAACTGCGTGCTGGTGGCTGACTCCAAGGATGGCCTGGACCGCATCCCGCAGTCTGACAGCGCGTGCATCCAGTACGTGGAGACTTCCGTGGAGAACAAGGACTTCGCGTACGCCGGCAACGTTCCGGTGAAGTTCACCTTTGATTCCGGCACCATTGATGTGGATGCCACCGTCGCCGCCCCGCTGCTGCCCTCCGGCAAGGTTGAGCGCGACGTAACCAAGTAAGCGTGGCTAAAAAGCCTCGCGCCACTCACACCTGCTCCGAGTGCGGCTACTCCTCCCCCAAGTGGCTGGGGCGCTGCCCGGAGTGCGGTTCCTGGGGGACATTGCAGGAGGAGCCCAGCTTTACAGCGACTCCTTCGATCACCCCCACCTCCCCAGCCCAACCCATCACTGCTATTGATGCGGCGGCTACGCACACCTTAAAGTCCGGCATCGGCGAGCTTGATCGCGTGTTGGGCACCGGCGTTGTGCCCGGCTCCGTGGTGCTGATGGCCGGCGAACCGGGCGTGGGCAAGTCCACCCTGCTGCTGGAGGTCGCCTCCCGCTGGGCCGCTGAAGGCCGACGCGTCCTCTACGCCACCGCGGAGGAATCCGCCGGCCAGGTCCGCGCCCGCGCCGAGCGAACTGGCGCGCTGCAGGACACCCTCTACCTGGCAGCCGAGTCCAACCTGGACACCGTCTTCGGCCACGTCCGTGAGATCGACCCGAGCTTGCTGATCGTCGACTCCGTGCAGACCATGCACGCCGCCGGTGTGGAGGGCGTTGCCGGCGGCGTGGCGCAATCCCGCGCCGTCACCGCCGCGCTGACGACGCTTGCCAAAACCACCAACCTGCCTGTGCTGCTGGTTGGCCACGTGACCAAGGACGGCAACGTCGCCGGCCCCCGCGTGCTGGAGCACCTGGTGGACGTGGTACTGAACTTTGAAGGCGACCGCCAGTCTTCGCTGCGCATGCTCCGCGGCATCAAGAACCGCTTCGGCGCCACCGATGAGGTTGGCTGCTTCGAGCAAACCGCCGAGGGCATCCGCGAGGTCCCGGACCCATCCGGGTTGTTCCTCTCCCACCGCGGCCAGACTCCGGACGGTTCCGCCGTCACCGTCGCCATGGACGGCGTACGCCCAATCCTCGCTGAGGTCCAGGCGCTCACCGTCGATCCGGTGAACAAATCCCCGCGCCGCGTGGTCACCGGTTTGGACCCCAACCGCGTGCCCATGGTGCTGGCCGTGCTGCAGGCGCGCTGCGGCGAGCGCACCAATGACAAGGACGCCTACCTAGCCACCGTCGGCGGCATGCGCATCACCGAGACAGCCACCGACCTCGCCGTGGCACTTGCCACCTGGTCCAGCCTCCATGAAACCCCGCTGCCCGCAAAGACCGTGGTCATCGGTGAAGTCGGCCTAGCCGGGGAGCTGCGCCGCGTGCCCAACCTCGGCCGACGCCTCCAGGAAGCCGCCCGCCTGGGCTACACCCACGCGATCGTCCCAGCCGGCGACACCCCCAAGATCCCCGGCATGCGCGTCCGCAGCGCCAGCACCCTCGCCGAGGCCATCTCGTTCTTGGGCTAGCGGGCCGAGGCCGCGCAGGCCCCTAGACCTCCCAGCAAATCCCGACTACATTCCACTCCATGGCCAACCAGGACGCGAACGGGCAAGCCCAACTGCTCCAAGAACGAATGACCCTGGCGTTCCCTTGGATGCACGCCCTCCCGCCGGAAGATCGGCAAGTCTGCGCCCAGGACCTCCTGAATGCCGCGCGCGCGTCTTTCTCAACCGGCCAGTCGCACCTTGCTCTAACCAATCTAACTGCCTGGCGCGAGACAGCTACAGCCATCGCCGCTGGCCTGGATCGTACCGAGCTGGAGTGGCTTGAGGACGGCGAAACGGTAGAGCGGCCCTAAGCGCACCCCCTACGTCAGGTTAAACGGCGCGGGATCCGAGGCGTTATCCTCAATCACCGCGTGCAGGTAGTACGCACCCGCCGGCACCGCCGCGCGGTTGGTGCACTGCCCCGGCGCGGATCCCTTCTTAGACCACCGCGCGTCAAACCCGCGCTCCTCGCCGGCGGGGAATTCTTGACGCCCCTGCTCCACCGACGGGTAGCAATCCGTATCCGCCCACATCCGGTCGTTGGACGCCATCCCGTACACCTCAAACCGCAGCGCGCCGTCCTCCAGATCCAGCACACAATCCCGTATCGGTCGGGTTCTTCACCGTCATGTACAACAACGGAATCTCGCCCGGCCCATACGACGGCTGCGACGTCGACGCACTAATCAGCAGATCCGAAAGATCGCACTTCCCGCTCGCGATCAGGGTTTCGCTCGGCTGGGGCTCATTGCTTGCCGACGCTTCCTCGGACCCCTCCTCCGAAGCAGCCGCAGAAGTTTCCCCGCTCAAAGACACAGTCGGCGACGTGACCGGTGCAGGCTCAGTGGACGTCACACCTGACGCAGCCGCCCCAGTCGTCACCGTCGCCGACGCGCCAACCCCGGAACCCTCCCCCGAGTTCCCAGACCGCGCCCAGGCCGTGAGCCCCCACACGATCATGGCCACCACCAACAGCAGCACAACCAGCGCCGCGACCCTGCGGCGCATGTAGATCTCGTCTGGGAGCGGGCGGCGGTTCGTCATGCCCCCACTCTATTAACCGATGGCCTCGTACACGGTCTCGACACGGCCGTCCGCCAGCCGGTACCGCGCAGCCACAACGCCAGCCCCGCGCGCGTGGATCGCCGGCACGCGGTCCTCCAAGTGTTGCGCCATAATGCGCGCGTGCTCCGCCTCCACAGCGTCCGCGTCGGAGTGCCCGTTGGACCGCGCCTCAATCACCGAAGGCGCAATCTTCTCCACAAACACCCTGGTCAAACCGCGCGGCACCTCGGCGTTGTCCACCGCGGAGATCGCCGCACCCACCGCACCGCAGCGCTCGTGCGACAGGAACACCACCAGCGGCACACCAAGCACGTCCACCGCGTATTCCACGGATGCGGACACCGCCGCGTCCACGCAACCACCGGCGGTGCGGATGACAAAGATGTCGCCCAAGCCGGCATCGAATAGCAGCTCAACCGGCACCCGAGAGTCAGAGCAGGCGATGACGGCGGCGACGGGATCCTGCCCGCCCAGGATCTCCGCGCGGCGCTTGGTGTCGCGGTGCGGGGCGTTGGTGGCGTCGGTTGCGAAGCGCTCGTTGCCCGCGGTCAGGGAGTCCCAGACCTCGCGGGCTGTCATGGAAGTAGGCATGCCCATTATTCTGGCACTCACCGTGAGCACCGAACATGAAATTCAGCGACCAATCATCGATTGGTACCGCGCAAACGCCCGCCCGCTGCCGTGGCGCGCGCCCGGCACCACCCCGTGGGGCGTCCTGCTCTCCGAGGTCATGTCACACCAAACCCAAGTCGAGCGCGTCGCCCCCATTTGGCAAGACTGGGTCCGGCGTTGGCCCACACCGCAGGCTTTCGCACAAGAGCGTATCGACGAAATCCTGAGAGCCTGGGAAGAGCGTATCGACGAAATCCTGAGAGCCTGGGGCTCCCTCGGCTACCCGCGACGTGCCCTTCGCCTGCATGAATGCTCCCGCGCGATCGTGGAGCAGCACGGCGGCGAAGTGCCCGCAGACGTCGATGCCCTCCTGGCCCTGCCCGGCATCGGCGACTACACCGCCCGCGCCGTCGCCTGCTTCGCGTTCGGCCAGAACGTGGCGGTGGTGGATACCAACGTCCGCCGCGTCTACGCCCGCGCCATCCTCGGCCGCGCGAACATGAAGCCCCGCAAGGCCGAACTCGCCGACGTTGCGGGGTTCCTCCCCGCCACGGACGGCCCCACGTTCTCCGTGGGGCTCATGGAACTCGGCGCGCTGATCTGCACCTCCCGCGCCCCGCAATGCCACGCGTGCCCCATCGCCGCACACTGCGCCTGGCTTGCTGCGGGCAGGCCCGCCCCGCTTATCGACGAAACCCTGCCCCGCCAAACCTTCCAACGCACCGACCGCCAAGTCCGCGGCAAGATCATGAAACTCCTGCGCGAAAGTCCGGAGCCTGTCCCCCAAGCGGACATCGATGTGGTCTGGCCCGACGACGCCCAGCGCGCCCGCGCCCTCTTCTCCCTCATCGAGGACGGACTGGCCGAGCAAACCCCCGACGGCCGCTTCCGCCTCCCGCGGTAGCGTGCCCCACTGCGCCGGCAAGCAGGCTCGCGAGCGCTCAAGAATAACGAGCGCTCGTTTTTCTTGAGCGCCGCTCGTGTCATAGGTGTTCGAAAACTTGAGTGGTAAGCTATTCTGCGGTGCCGTGAGGCACTAGGTGCTCCCGAAAGGGAGTCCTCTCTGCTCAGAGGATCGTGGTAAGCCCGCGCGTCCTGCCGGGCCATCCTCGAACTCTGCTTGGGTAGAGGGCCGGACTGAAAGGGAGGAAGTATTCCTATGACTGAACATGGGAGTCACCCACCTGGCGATGAGAAAGGGAAAGACCCCGCCAGCCGCAATGCTAACAAGCATCTCGCAGGCGGAGCCTTCCACCTCATTGCCGTAATCGCGGATAGGATTTTCGAAGTCTTCCGCGACTGGGCGTAAGCCCGAGATATGCAGCTGGTTGCACCCGGCTGCATATCTTTTTTACGAAACTTATCGTTTCAGTCCCTTACGATACCCCATTCCCGGCAGGGACGTGACATTCATTCGACACATTGTGTTTCAAAATGCGACAAGTCTTCTACACAGGTTCGAACAGGCATTCTTTTGCCGGGATGCAAAAGTTTGCCACATCCGCAGAATGCTATGGAGCTCCACGAAGCGAAGAGCACGCCGGGAATTGCTACTTCCAACGCCCCCGGTACGTCATCCCACCCGGCAGGTTCACCCACACGCCCCCGCGCGAGTTCACCGTCACGGGCCCAAGTTTCGTGCTCACAGACGCGCCCGTGCCCGTCTGGTTGATCCACACGTTCTTGCCCACCTTGTGCTTCTTCCTGTACTGAACACCCATGCGCGAAAGACTACACTCCGCGCCATGTCCCCTTCCCGTTTCCGCGCCCCCAACCCCACCACCACGCGCCCCAACCCACGCACCAAGCACCCCACCACCACGCGCTCCCGCCCGCACACCATCCTGGCCACCCTCGCCAGCACAGCGCTCCTAGCGGAATCGCTCACGCTCGCCACCCCCGCGGAAGCCCTCGAACCGGACGCAAGCTCGGAGGCCCTTTCCTCCCTCGCCACCTTCGGTTCCTCCACCCTCGGTGCCGTGCTCACTTCCGGCGCCCGCCTCGCGGACACGTCCAGCCAGCGCCCCTCCCCCGCCATCGGCACCACCGCCGGCCAGCTCGGCGACACCACCAAGGTCCCCGGCGCACCCCGCATAACGCGCATCAGCTACACCACCACCAAGGAGAACGGCCAGATAGTCTCCACCACCGGCGCGCTGTACGACACCCCAAACGCCAAAGGCCTCATCGCCCTCGCCCCCGGCACCCGCGGCATGGGCAACCACTGCGCCCCCTCCGCCCCCGCGGGCCTCACGCTCTCCATCACGGACGGCTCCATCAACGTGAATTACGAGACCCCCGTGGTCCGCGAGCTCAACAAATCCGGCTACCGCGTTGTGGTCATCGATTACATCGGCCTCGGCTCGGAGGGCACCCACACCTACCTCAACAGGGTGGAGCAGGGGCACGCGCTTATCGACGCCGCCCGGGCCACCGCCAAGCCTGGAGAGAAGGTCGGATTCTGGGGCTACTCCCAAGGCGGCGGTGCCGCCGCAGCCGCAGCAGAGCTGGTCGCGGATTACGCCCCCGAGCTCAACGTGGTGGGCACCTTCGCCGGCGCCCCTCCCGCCGATCCCATCGCCGTGCTCGAGCAGGCTCCCCCGGGCATCACGGACCTGGTGGCCAGCTTCGCCGCCGTGAGCTATGCCAGCACCTACCCCGAGTTCGACGAGGCGCTGAGTGCCACGCTTACCAACGAAGGCAAGCAGATCCTCGCCCAGGTTGGCAACGCCTGCATCCTCGACGGCACCCGGGCACTGCCCCAACCCTTCGAGTCCTACACCACCGACGGCCGCACACTCGCGCAGATCGCGCGTGACGACGACCGCATCCTCAAATACCTCAACCACAACAAACTCGGCCAAGCTCCGGTGAGCGCCCCGATCATGGTGCTGACCAACCCAGACGATGACCTGGTTCCGGAACCCCAAGCGACCCAGCTCGCCGCCGACTACTGCGCCCTTGGCTCCCCGGTCGAGTATCGCAAGGTGACCGTCCCTGGCACAGCGACCATGCCGCTGTACACCAAGGCCGATCTGAGCTCGGCTCTGATCGTCTCCAACACTCCCACGGCCGGCCACGCCACCCCGCTGCTGCTGGAGACCAGACATGCGGCCGCCTGGATGGACGACCGCTTCGAGGGCAAGCCGCTTACCCGCACCTGCCCCGGCGACACTGGCACCACCGTCCTTAACCCGGACGATGCCGACACCCCCGATGTGGAGATCCGCCTCAACCAAGTAGAAATCGCCGCCATCGTGCTGGGCACGATAACGGCGATCACAGGGCTAGCGCTAGGCGGGGCCTACCAGGCGTTCACCCACGGCTGGCTGGACCCGTACCTGGATCCACGCCTGAAGGACTGGCTCACCGCAGTCCTCCCGTAGCGGGCGATACCCCCGTAGCGGGACGAACTCCCGTAGTGGGCCGTATTTGGCCCACTACGCTACGCCGGCTCGACCGGGCCGCGGCCATCCTCGTCGAGCTCGCCGCCGAAGTCGTCCCCGTCGTCCGGCTCGTTGCCGTCGCGCTCATCCGGGAACTCGGATGCTTCGGTCGGCTGCTCTGCCTTGTCCGGGTCGATCTCGCGGATCTCTTCCTCGAGCTCACGGTCAGCGTCGTCGAAGGTGTCCGCCGGCAGCGGCTTAGGGCGCGGCGTGAAGGTGAACGTTGCGCCCTCGGCAACCTTGCCGCGCGCGTCGCGGGCGGCTTCCACGTCGCCGTCCCAGCCCTCGACGTCTACGGTGATGATCTCGCCGGCACCAATCTCGCCGAAGAGGATCTTCTCGGACAGCACGTCCTCGATCTCACGCTGAATCGTGCGACGCAGCGGGCGCGCGCCCAGCACCGGATCGAAGCCTCGGAGCGCCAGCAAGTTCTTCGCCTTGTCGGTGAGCTCAATGCCCATGTCCTGCGCGGCCAGGTTCTTGTCCACGCGGGCGATGAGCAGGTCCACCATCTCCACGATCTCTTCCTGGGTGAGCTGGCGGAACACCACAATCTCATCGATACGGTTCAGGAACTCGGGGCGGAAGTGCTTCTTCAGCTCGTCGTGCACCTTGTTCTTCATGCGCTCGTACTGCGCATCCGTGTCGGTGGCGGTGTTGCCGCTGAAGCCCAGACCCACGGCCTTGGAGATGTCGCCAGTACCCAGGTTGGAGGTGAAGATCAGCACCGTGTTTTTGAAGTCCACGTTGCGTCCCTGACCGTCAGTGACGTGGCCCTCCTCGAGCACCTGCAGGAGCGTGTTGTAGATCTCCTTGTGCGCCTTCTCAATTTCGTCGAAGAGCACCACAGAGAACGGCTTACGACGCACCTTCTCCGTCAGCTGGCCACCCTCCTCGTAGCCCACGTATCCCGGAGGGGCACCAAAGAGTCGGGACGCGGTGAAGCGGTCGTGGAACTCGCCCATGTCCACCTGGATCAGGGAATCCTCGTCGCCGAACAGGAACTCCGCGAGTGCCTTGGACAGCTCCGTCTTACCCACACCGGACGGGCCGGCGAAAATGAAGGAACCGCTCGGACGCTTCGGGTCCTTCAGGCCCGCACGCGTACGGCGGATCGAGCGGGACACAGCCCTTCACAGCCTCATCCTGACCGATGATGCGCTTGTGCAGCTCATCTTCCATGTGCAGCAGACGCGAGGATTCGGACTCCGTCAGCTTGAACACCGGGATGCCGGTCCAGTGCGCCAGCACCTCGGCGATCTGGTCCTCGCCAACCTCGGCGATCTCCTCCAGGTCGTCCGAGCGCCACTTCTTTTCCTTCTCTGCGCGCTCCTCGCCGAGCTTGCGCTCGGTGTCGCGCAGGCCGGCAGCCTTTTCGAAGTCCTGGGCGTCAATCGCCGCTTCCTTCTCCTTGCGAACTTCCGCGATGCGATCATCCACCTCGCGCAGCTCCTCCGGAGCGGTCATGCGCTTGATGCGCATGCGGGCACCAGCCTCGTCAAGCAGGTCCACGGCCTTATCCGGCAGAAAGCGGTCGTTGATGTAGCGATCTGACAGGTTCGCAGCCGCGGATAGCGCGCCGTCCGTGTAGGACACACGGTGGTGCGCCTCGTAGCGGTCACGCAGCCCCTTAAGGATGGTGATCGTGTCCTCCACGCTCGGCTCATCCACCTGTACCGGCTGGAAACGACGTTCAAGCGCCGCGTCCTTCTCAATGTGCTTTCGGTACTCATCCAGCGTGGTCGCACCGATGGTCTGCAGCTCACCGCGGGCCAGTTTCGGCTTCAGCAGCGACGCAGCATCGATTGCACCTTCAGCAGCACCCGCGCCGACGAGCGTGTGAATCTCATCGATGAATAGGATGATGTCGCCGCGCTGGTTGATCTCCTTAAGCACCTTCTTCAACCGCTCCTCGAAGTCACCGCGGTAGCGGGAACCAGCAACCAGCGAGCCAAGGTCCAGCGAGTACACCTGCTTGTCCTTGAGCGTCTCTGGCACCTTGCCGTTGGCGATATCCAAAGCAAGGCCCTCGACGACGGCCGTCTTACCCACACCCGGCTCGCCAATCAGCACCGGGTTGTTCTTGGTACGACGGGAGAGCACCTGCATGATGCGCTCGATTTCCTTGTCGCGGCCCACGACCGGGTCGAGCTTGCCCTCCTTTGCAGCGGCGGTGAGGTTGCGCCCGAACTGGTCCAGCACCAGGGAGGAGGATCGCTCACCCTGCTGCGGTCCACCGCTCCGCGGACCCGGCCCACCAGCCGATGCTCCGGCGGGCTGCTGCGGAGACTCCGGGTTCTGGCCCTCGCCGCCCTCGTACCCCGAGAGCAGCTGGATAACCTGCTGACGCACGCGAGGCAGGTCGGCGCCGAGCTTGATCAGAACCTGAGCTGCGACACCCTCGCCCTCACGGATGAGGCCGAGCAGCAGAAACTCGGTGCCGATGTACTTGTGCCCCATCTGCAGCCCCTCGCGTAAGGAAAGCTCAAGCACCTTCTTGGCGCGCGGGGTAAACGGGATGTGACCGGTCACCGGCTGAGTGCCGTGGCCAATGATGTCGATGACCTCGCGGCGCACGTCCTCGAGGTTAATCCCCATCGACTCGAGGGCTTTGGCGGCTACGCCTTCGCCCTCTTTAATAAGCCCGAGCAGGATGTGCTCGGTGCCCATGTAATTGTGGTTAAGCTCGCGCGCTTCTTCCTGGGCAAGGACAATGACGCGGCGAGCGCGGTCGGTAAATCGTTCGAACATTCTTCGTGTACCTTCATCGAGTTTCAAGAGTTACTGGAAGCGAGAACCAACCATAACGCTGCTTCTATCGCTTGGTTACTACAAGGCCGTTAGTAACGTTCTCGCCGCCCGATTAGCACTGCTCAGCAGCATTTATGCTGGTAGCGAACAACCTGAATGCTTGCATTTCGGACCGACACTGCAGACTTAACCGAATCCGCAACCTACAGAAAATTTAAGGCTTTCGCTTCAGATCCGAAAATAGGAAAGAAGTGGAGCTTTCCGGCCTGGTGCTTGTTCCGCCATTTCGAGGAAGGCTCGCTTTTCAATTCAGCCCTAACTTGGAATCCTGCTTCTTCGATGGAAAAGTTTTGTTGATCGACTGAGTCTGTAGGGGGTGGAGGGAGCTGGAGAAGACCGAAGCTCGAGCAGTCGGGGCGAAAAATCTTCTGCCAACCATCAGCCGCCATCAGTACTAGCCCCGAAGGAAAGCTGTTATAGAACTGCAGGTAACTGGTTTTACTCTCAAAGGTTAGCCACGGATTAATCTGATCGGTGTAGTGGATGTTTCTTACGCTGGCGGAGTTATTACCGCCGTCCGATAAAATCCCTAGGATGCTGACCATTAATGCTTGAAAGACATGGTCTACGTGTTCGATGACGACGCACATAGCTTCTACGTTAGTTTCAAACTCTTCCAAGCTCGGATACTGCTCTAGTAGAGGCCCGTGAACAACGTAGTTTCTAATCTCAAATACGTCGTCCGACTTCGACACGTAGGAACGGTCAAATATGGAGCTACACCGCTTCTCGAGCTCGTGATCGTAGACTGAGAATAACTTCACTATCCGTTGGATAAGTTTGTTATAAGTTTCGGAACCTAGATTGGCAGTACGAGATCTGGCAACGAGGCGGTGAAATTCTGGGGGTTCGCCGGCATCGACTGACGGAGCCTTGAGGTGATCGGCCACCTGAGTATACACGGCGAGTTGATCCCGCTTTGGTGCATCACCCCACCAGTACTTACTTTTGCTACTCAGCTCGGCAGCTAAATCGGAGCATGCAGTTTCGAAGGCTGCCCACTCAGCTGGGCGCGTTCTCTGCAGCTGGAGAGCATTCCGCTCGTTGAGATCCCAAAGAACTCTAAAGCAAGCTTCCAGCCTACTTAAGGCGTTTTCTTCGAAATTGGCAATCTGCTGGGCAACGAACCCTCTGGTCAGAAGCGATTTGATTTCGAGGCGCTCATCTGAAGCGAGATCTCTTGCGAAGGTCCGCTGGAGACGTGCAAGCTCGTTAGCGTCCAGCATTACTCTCGTCCACGTAACCGCGAATTATTTTTTGAACCATTGAGACCCGCTTGAGGAAATCGGCTCGATCAGTTTTTCGCCCATCGAAGGTCGATTTCTCCTTGATGTAGAGAGATTGAACATCCTGCCGAATCTCCGACGCATGTTCGCGTAATAACGCACTGTGTCCGATATAGTCACAGAAAGCGGCCATCAGGGTGTCATAAACTAACACCGAACGTTGGCGAACTAACTTCATTTCACCAGCGCGCTGTCGAACCGCGAAGAGCGCCTCATCCTCAAAGAGATCCAGCAAAAGACCGCAGGTCTGATCAAAGATTGCCCCAATTTCTTTAACAACGCCCTCATCCAGTTGGCGGTTACCCAAATACCAGTAAGCATCAAGAAACTCTTTGTAAGTTCCGCTCCCTCCGATCTCACCTCTCTGACGGTTCGCAAAAAATCGCAGAATTAGTTCTTCGGCCCCCCCTCTCTTCAGGAGTTCGTACTGGGTTGCGTTTAGTGTATCCCCAGCTTGGGCTGCGATCTCAGCATCTGTGATTCCCCACAAGTCTCTGAATGCCCTTGATTTGGCGACCAGTCGGCTGATTTCATTTGAAAGAGGCCCGGAACTCGCCGCATTTCTAAGTTCCTGAGCGTTGAGGGCCATGCCGCCAGTGTTCAGCCGAGAAAACACCTCATTCTTCAGGTCCCCTGCTGCGGAAGTCGTTTTTGCAGATTCTGTGAGTAGGATCACCGATGAGAGGTATCGCCTGTCGATTCCCTGCCGAATCTTTTCGGGTAGATCGTTTCTCGTCATCCCGTTCAGTGGTGCCCAAACTTCCAGCCCGGTCAATACAAGATCGTTCTGATAAAAGTTCCGAATGGTCGACAATCTTTGCAGGCCATCCATTACCTCATATTGGGCGTAGCTGGTTTCGTAGAGAAATATGGGCGGGATTGGGATGTTCATCAAAAACGATTCGATGAGTTTTGACTGCTTCTCGATCGACCACGTTTCTTCCCTTTGATAAGAAGGGTGCAAGTCGTATATCTGGTCCTCAACTATCGACCGCGCTAGTTCCGGAAGTTGAGTTCGACCTTGCTCAGTGACAATACGGTAAGTGCCCGCCTCGTACTGCGCCTCCAAGTCCTTGGACGGATCAACTTCGAAAGCGTACCTCTCGCCTGTCTTCAGCGCTTCACCTGCGATTAAGCGTGCCATAACACCCCAACCCTCTTACATATGGTATTGACACTTACTTTAACTGATCCGCTCGGATATTCCTCTGGTTTTCCCATAAAATCCAAATTATCGCTTCTGCCTTGCCCAAAAAGGAACCCTTCGCGCGGAGTGCTTATGGTGGGGACTGAAGCTTTCCTGTGAACCGTCGGCCATCGGTGAGGAGTTCCAGATGAGTTATCCGTTGGCGGTTCGTGAGCGTGCCGTCGAGCTTTACGGCAAGGGTCTAGAGCCGCAGCAGGTACGCGCCCGTTTGCGTGAGGAAGGTGTCGATCCTGTTCCCTCGGCGGCGTCGATTGGCGGTGGGCAGTTGATGCTGAGCACGGTGTTGAGGTGGATCATCGCCGGCGCAGCCCGAGTGAGATCGCCGCAGCGGTGCGGGCGGCATTGACCTCACCGGGGTCGCTGCGGAAGATGAGCCGGCAAGTTGGTGTGTCGCCGGCTACGTTGTCGATTTGGGTCCGCAGTTTCGCTCCTGAAGAAGAGACGCGGCGTGGGATGAGCCCTGAGCAGCTAGAGCAGGCGACACTGTGGCGTGTGGAACAACATAAACGCCGCCCGCGCAAAAGCGCATCGCCGCAAGCTTCCAAGCCGTCTAGCGCTAAGGCTGCCAAGATTGCCAGTGAGCAGCACGTGACGCAGCTCGATGATGCTGCGTTGCCGGATGATCCCGAAGAGCTTAAAGCGATGTTGCGCCACGAGCGGTTTTTACGGCTTGCGGATAGGGCCTTGTTCGAGGCTGCGATGGAGTCGGAGGGAAAAGCCCCAGCCCGGAGACGTTCGACAGCGTGGTCGTCGCTCAAGCTGTTCAGCGACTCCGGGCGCACGGATATCAAGTGAAAGCCAGCTGCGAGCACTTCGGGTTGAACCCGAGCACCTACAAGCATGCGTGCCGGCGGTTAAAGTACCCGACGTCGAAGCGCAAAGCTGCCGCAGCGGCGGTCATCGCGGTGTCGAAAGCGAGCAACGGCATCTACGGCTACCGCAGGATCTTGGCGCTGTGCAGGCAAAACGGGTGGACGATAGGTGAGAAAACAGTACGCGCCATCATGTACGAAGAAAACCTCACCCCGAAGTCCAAGCGCGCCATGAGGTACCGCTCCTACAAAGGAGAAAACGCCCACCGGCCGGCGAATAAGCTGCTCATCGGGGACCTGGATGAAGCAGCGGCCGCAGATGTCGTTGTCTCGCAGGGCTACTCGCGCGAAGCACGCAGGCGTCGCGCTGCCCTTGAGCCCGACTTGGTTCACGACTTCTACGCCGATAAACCGAACGAGAAGTTCGGCACCGACGTCACTGAGTTCGCCTGCCGAGACGGCAAGGTCTTCTTCAGCCCCCTGATCGACTTCCATGACAATCTGCCCGTCGTCTATACCATGAGCACCAGCCCGAACGCCGCGCTGACGAACACCATGCTGGAGGCTGCGTTGGCAACCTTCCAGCCCGGAACCAAGCCGGTCATCCACTCCGACCGCGGGTGGGCCTACCGCCACCCGGAATGGGTCGGCATGCTCACCGACCCCACCCACGACCAGGCAGCATGCGACACCTGCGACCCGGGCAAACCCTGCGACAACGCCTGGGTTGCAATCCCATCGTTGTCGCGAGTCGGCAAAAGCGGCGATAACGCCAGGGTGGAAGGATTCTTCGGCCTGCTCAAAAGGGAGCTCTACGCCGCCGGAATTAACTCCGAAAAGATGGGCACCGAGGACTTCATGGACTATCTTGAAACCCACCTGGACTGGTTCGTCTACGAAAGGCTCACCACACACCCAGGTAAGGGCTACACAACCCTGGCAGAGCGACGCGCTCTAGCCACAGCTACCTAACAAACACGACTAGATGGCCACAGAGGTTCACAGGAAAGCCGCAGTCCCGTGTCAAGCTGGACTGTATTTGGCAGGGGAACTTTTCTAAGACCGGCACCGTCCGAAGCAGCCCTGCACCATCCGGTAGCCCGCCTAGTGCAGCAGAACATTCAGAGGCCAACGGGCATTTGTTTCGATACACGGCCGATCTTCCTAGCTGCTCCGGCGCAGATAGCAGAAGTGTGGGTTAAGTAGCAAAATGTGTGTCCGGTCGGCGTGTCGCCGGTGGGGCACACTTTCTGTTATTTGAGGGGGCCTTTCCTGATTCCTATCGAGTGTTTGTATTCGGTTGGGATAGCGTTGTCGTAGAAGGCTGGTCGGCCTGTGTGTTGGTCGGCTTTGTTTTGGTCTTCTGGTACAAGGCCTGGAACTTTGGCGAGTTGGTCTTGTCCGCAAGTTGCACTGCCTGGCGATCTCGAGCGGGTCGTCAGGCAGCTGCGTTTTGGTGTGCAGGTACCACTCGAGCATCTTGCGTTGCCGCTCTCCTGTCCTACCGCGGTGCGCGTCAGCGATGCGTTTGAGTTGTGCGTTGACCCCGCCTTCGAGGCTGTTTGTGGTTGCTTTCCACCGGTCGGGTTCAAGTGCGTTGGCGGGTGGCTGCAGGTAGGTGAATAGTGTGTCTGATCTGATGTAGTTGGTCCAGTTCGTCTTGGGAAGTAGGCCGTGTTGGCGGCCTGTTTTGGTCCGTTTCAGCGCGGAAAATTAGGCCACTTCCCCATGTGGCTGTGACTGGTGTGGCTCCTTTTTAGAAAGGGAAGGGCCATGCCGATAACCACCCCCAGTAGGTTTCTGTTCCTGAGAAATGTCCCATCTTCGTTTGGCCGCGAGGTCCGGGACTTGGGTTTTCAGGAAGGGACCAGAAAGTAGATGACGATCAGCATGACCACGATCGAAACTATCAGACAGCTCGATGACGAGGGAATGTCCAGACGAGCGATTGCCAAGGCGGTGAACGTGTCGCGCGCTACGGTCGATAAGTACGTTAACCAGGACGATTTCAGCCCAACCGTGCCGGTGAAGACACGCAAACCAGGCTCAATCGTGCTGGGTGAGGCGTTGTGCGCTGTGATTGATGGTTGGCTCGAGGATGATCAGCGCATGCCACGCAAGCAACGCCACACTGCGCAACGCATCTGTGACCGGCTGATCAACGAGCATGGCTATACGGGCTCGTATTCACCGGTGCAGCGCTACGTCAAGCAGTGGAAACAGGACCATAAATCCCCGGGGGATGGGTTCATGGAGTTGGAATGGTCACCGGGGGTCATCCAGGTCGATTTCGGCCAGGCAGAAGTCATCATGGCGTCAGCCGCAAGGGTTGTGCACCTTCTGGTGGTGACGTTTCCGTATTCAAATATGAGGTTTTGCAGGGCCTTTGCCGGCGAAACCGCTGAGTGCGTCATTACCGGGCTTTTAGATGTCATCGACACCGCCGGCGGGGTGCCGACTGAGATGGTCTTCGATAACGCGACCGCCGTTGGGCGCCGTGTCGGCCCGAAAGTGGTGGAATCGGAGCTTTTCGCCGCGTTCAAAGCGCACTATAGGACGAAGGCTCGGTACTGCAATCCGTACTCGGGCCATGAGAAAGGCAATGTGGAAAACGCGGTCGGCTTCATCCGCCGAAACCTGCTTGTGCCTGTGCCGGAAGTAGCCTCCCTAGCGGAGTTGAACACCATCTTGGAGTCCGGGTGCGCCGCGTTTGCTACCCACACCCACTACAAGAAGGCAGCCACGGTCGCTGAACTGTTCAAACAGGATCAGCAAGCGCTCAAAGCGTGCCCGTCGGTGCGGTTTAACCCGGTGCGTTTCGACGTGCGCCGCACCGACAAAACCGGCGTTGTCACCCTAGACGGCAACCGTTACCTGGTCGGGCCTGCCTGGGCGAACAGGCAAGTCACGCTGGAGTTGTCCCACGACACCGTCACCGTTTTAGACGACGACACCAGACGCATCATCGCATTGCCGAGAGTTTTCGGTACCGCAGACTCGACGGTGATCAACCCGATGAGTTTGCTGCCTGGGTTAGCGAAAAAACCCGGGGCGTGGACGAACTCACCGCTTCGCCATCACCTGCCGGACGCTGTCGTGGGCTACCTCGACGGGGCGGATACCGCTACACGCCGGGAGTTTTTCACCCACGCGCAAACCACCGCCACAGAATGCGGATTCGACGCCACCGTCACCGCAGCCGCCGCACTCTTAGAGACCAACGCCCAACCAACCGGGCCTCATCTGGGTATCGCCGCACGCTACAGCTCCCCACCACCACCACAACACACACGAGCGAACCTCACCACCTATGACCAGCTCCTTGCCACCACAACCACCTCACAGCATGCGGAGGTGACCTCACAGTGAGCACCGATACCACCAACAACAAAGACCGCGTGGTGGCTCTTGGCCGCCAGCTCTACCTCACTACCGCCGTGTTACGCCAGTGCGCAGACCATGCCACCCCACGCCAATGCGACATCCTCATTGAGCTCTTCGAAGCGGAGCTTTCTTCCAGGGCCGCATCAAGAGCGCGGCGCCTGATGCACCGCGCGCGTGTCCCGGTACGCAAAACCCTCGACAGCTACGACTGGTCCCCGGTCACCTTGCCCGCCGACATCACCCGCGAACACCTCACCACACTCGACTTCCTCAACGGGTGTGAAGACCTCGTCTTCTACGGCGACGTCGGAACCGGCAAAACACACCTCGCCATCGCACTGGTCACCGCGGCATGTCTCAGAGGCATCCCGGCACGGTTTTTCACCGCCGCAGGACTCGTCGACCATCTACGGAACGCGAAACACGCAGGCAAACTCGACAAAGAGCTCGCATCCCTAGGCAAAAACGAACTCCTCGTCATCGACGAACTCGGCTACATCCCCATCGACACCGACGGGGCAAGACTTCTGTTCCAAGCAATCGCCGACGCGTACGAACAACGCAGCCTGATCATCACCACCAACCTTGCATTTTCCCAATGGGGCCAAGTCTTCGGAAACGACGACATGGCAGCCGCCGCAATCGACCGCATCGTCCACCACGGCCGCATGATCACCTTCACCGGCCAGTCCTACCGCATGGCAAACGCCCTCATGAAATAGCCCCGAAACCCCAGCAACGCTCACACGGCCCAAAACCGTGCAGACCTGGCCTAAAAAACCGAGCCGAAATGGCCTACTACAACTTGACAAAACACAGTGAATAGCCAGTTGCTGTGTGAGAGGTGCAGCAGTGAGTTGTAGGCTTTGCGGACCCTGTCGTGGGTCCATTCCCAGTCGCGGTTTGTGGTGCGGCGCTCTTTGGGTACCTGGGTTTTCTCGTTCAGGAAGGTTTTGTAGACCACGCCGAAGTCGTGCAGCCTGAGCGTCCATTCGCGTGCCTGGTCAAGCGTGGTGATCTTGGTCAGTTTCAGCGCCAGTGCGTAGATCGCCCGCCCGGCGTCGGTGCGGGGCCGGCTGGTGGTGTGGCGGCGGATCACTCGCTGGGCGTGGACGAGGCAGCGTTGGATCAACGCGTTTGGCCAGACGGCTTTGATTGCGGTGTAGGCGCCGCGCCCACCATCGAGCACCACGCATAAGGGCTCGGCGATCTTCGACAGCAGCTGGGTGTAGGCGTGGGCTGATTCCTGCTTTGCCCAGTGCCAGGCGATGACATGGTCCACGCTCGCCGCGATCAGCAGGCAGCCGGCGGCGGTGTAGGTGCCGTCGATGAAGATCTGGTCGTAGACCCGGTTCGGGTCGGGGGTGTTGGGCACATCGATGAGCCAGAACGTCTCGAACCGGCGATCCAATGTCCACCTGCTCACACCCAGGTCACGTGCGATCTGGGGCAGCGGTGTTGTTGATGTGACGTAGCGGTGAAACGCTGTGAAGTCGCGTTTTAAGGCTTGGTCGTTACGGGTGTGGGTGGTGGAGCTGCCGCATTGGGGGTCTTTGCATCGCCATCGTGTCGTGCCTTTAGATGTGGTGCCGTTTTTCTTTGTTTCCCCTGCGCATACGGGGCATCGTGGTCTGCTTGGTGTCACCGGGAAAGCAAATCAACACCCCACTAGCACATACTGGTGCCATTCCGGTGGATTGAACGAAAATGGGGCCCGAATACGGTCTGAAACCATATTCAAGCCCCATTTAGACAGGTTGAGCAGCAGCAATACCGGGTTAAACGACAGAATGTGTGTCCGGATTCGTCGGTTTGTTTGGGATGATCAGGGGTAATCCGGAAAGTATATGCTCCTGGGGCTTATATCTGCCCGAGGGCGGCGAAATACCGGGGTGTGACAGCAGCGTGTGGTAGTGGCCGGTGTTGGCTTGATCAATGCCGAAGAACCAACCCCGCTGCCAAGTGTGCGGCGGCGAGATGAAACGCAACGGAAAGACCTCCGCCAACCGCACCCGGTGGCGATGCAAAACCTGCGGCGCCTCCACCACCAAACAGCGCCCCGATATCACCAACGCCGCAGCCTTCGCAGCATTTATCACACACCTCACGACCGGTGCGAGCTTGAAAACCACTGCCACCGAAGCAGGGTGTCATCCTCGTACCCTCCAACGCCGGTTTAAACACTTCTGGCTAGTTGATGTCCCCGATCCCACGATCGGGCACGAAGGCCGGGTCTACGACCAGGTCTTTCTTGACGGCACCTACACCGCCGGTGGGTGTCTCATCGTGGCCGCCACCTTGGACCACGTCATTGCCTGGCACTGGTGCACACGTGAAACCACCCGCGACTACCAAAGGCTCCTCGAGCGTATCCCCGCACCCTTGATCGCTGTCATCGACGGTGGCCAAGGTGCCGCCAGCGCGATCAAAACATGCTGGCCTAACACCAAGATCCAGCGTTGCCTTGTCCACGCTCAACGCGTGGTGCGCCGGCACACCACCGCACGCCCGCGCACCGATGCAGGACGAGCGATCTATCAGCTCGCGCTCAACCTCACCAAGATCACCGATCTTGACGAGGCGGCCGTGTGGGGTGCGCAGCTGCATGAATACGGCACGATCTACCGCGACTGGATGAACCAGAAAACGTGGACAACCGACCCGGCGACACGTCAACGCACCTGGTCGTGGACACACGAACGCACCCGCAAGGCCTACAACAGCCTCAACCACCTATGGCGCAACAACCTACTGTTCGTCTACCTCGAACCACCCAACGGTGTCCTCGATGTCAGCCGAATCAAAGCCACCACCAACAGCCTGGAAGGCGGCATCAACGCCCAGCTGAAACTGCTGGCCCGCACCCACCGCGGCAGATCCGGTGAGCATCAGCGCCGGATGCTGGAGTGGTGGCTGTATCTGAAAACGGAACTGCCTGACGATCCAGTAGAGATCGCCAGGCAGTCCAACTGGGGCCAGGACCAACTCGCCAAAGTATCCACCCTGACCCCCAACGAGAACCAAGCCAACCACGAAACCGGACGACCAGCCCTCTACGACAACGCTATCGACACCAACTACACACACTCAATCGGCATCCAAAAAGGCCACATCTAACCCCACGACACGCCGAACCCAGACACACATTTTGTCGTTTAACCCGCAATACCCCGAAACCGGACACACATTCTGCTACTTAACTCGAAAGTGTGCCCCACCGGGGACACGCCGACCGGGGGTTAAACGACAGAATGTGTGTCCGGATTCGTCGGTTTGTTTGGGATGATCAGGGGTAATCCGGAAAGTATATGCTCCTGGGGCTTATATCTGCCCGAGGGCGGCGAAATACCGGGGTGTGACAGCAGCGTGTGGTAGGAGGGTGTCAGGAGTTTTGTGTGTGAGGCTCTGATCTGAATGGAGTTTCACCGATAATGACTACGGTGTCACCAAAGAAAGGCTATGACCCGTCGAGGGTCAACGCGATCAGCGAGAAGCTGATGAATAACCCCGAGCTCGCTAAGCTCATCGGGGAGCTCTCCACCTCCACCGATGACGCCAGCGAGCTGGTGAAGGGTCTTCTACAAGCATCGATCAACGCTGGCCTGCAGGCGGAGATGGATGCTCATTTGGGCTACGAGCACTCCGACCGCAAAGCCAAAGCCCAGGTCGATGCCCGGGGTGGTGGTAACCACCGCAATGGGTCGTACACCAAGACCGTGGATTCCGGCTACGGTCCGCTGGAAGTGACCGTGCCCAGGGATCGGGCGGGCACGTTCCGGCCGCAGATGGTGCCCAAGGGCGCTCGCCGGCTCACCGAGCTCGATGACATGATCATCTCCCTGTACGCGGGTGGGATGACCGTGCGCGATATCCAGCATCACCTTGCAACCACCCTGGGTGTGGATATGAGCCCGGATACCATCAGCACGATCACCGACGCGGTGCTCGATGAGGTGATGATCTGGCAGAACCGCCAGTTAGATGAGTTCTACCCGGTGATCTTCCTCGACGCGTTGCGGGTCAAGATCCGCGACGGCCACCGCGTGGTCAACAAGTCCTGCTACATGGCCGTCGGTGTGGACATGGACGGCATCAAACACATCCTGGGCTTGTGGATCGCCGATACCGAAGGTGCCGCATTCTGGGCGTCCGTGTGCGCTGACCTTGCAAACCGTGGGGTGCAGGACGTGTTCATCGTCTGCTGCGACGGGCTCAAGGGCCTGCCCGAGGCGGTGGAGGCAACCTGGCCGAGTTCCATGGTGCAGACCTGTATCGTGCACCTGATTCGGGCGGCGAACAGGTGGGTGTCCTACCAGGACCGCAAACCCGTCTCCAGCGCACTGCGGGAGGTCTACACCGCACCCAACGAAGACACCGCGCGCGCCGCCCTAGACGCGTTCGAAGCATCTGAACTTGGGCGGCGCTACCCCCAGTCGGTGAAGGTATGGCGCGACGCGTGGGATCGGTTCGTGCCGTTTCTGCAGTTCCCGCCGGCAGCCCGCCGGGTGCTCTACACCACGAACTCCATCGAGTCGCTCAACGCGGAATTGCGGAAAGCCACCCGCAACCGGGGCCAGTTCCCGAACGACACTGCGGCGCTGAAGACGCTGTGGTTGATGATCTGCAACATCGAAGACAAGCGTGCCGCCCAGCGTGCGAAGAAGGCGAAACGGGCAACTGAGTGCAACGGCTATATTGAAGGGGCGAAAGCCACCGGGTGGAAACAAGCCATCAACCAACTAGCCGTGGCATACCCCGACCGGTTCGCGGACTACGTGTAAACCAAGCCCCCGCACACAAACAATCGGACACTCTCTGTGGTAGTGGCCGGTGTTGGCTTGATCAATGCCGAAGAACCAACCCCGCTGCCAAGTGTGCGGCGGCGAGATGAAACGCAACGGAAAGACCTCCGCCAACCGCACCCGGTGGCGATGCAAAACCTGCGGCGCCTCCACCACCAAACAGCGCCCCGATATCACCAACGCCGCAGCCTTCGCAGCATTTATCACACACCTCACGACCGGTGCGAGCTTGAAAACCACTGCCACCGAAGCAGGGTGTCATCCTCGTACCCTCCAACGCCGGTTTAAACACTTCTGGCTAGTTGATGTCCCCGATCCCACGATCGGGCACGAAGGCCGGGTCTACGACCAGGTCTTTCTTGACGGCACCTACACCGCCGGTGGGTGTCTCATCGTGGCCGCCACCTTGGACCACGTCATTGCCTGGCACTGGTGCACACGTGAAACCACCCGCGACTACCAAAGGCTCCTCGAGCGTATCCCCGCACCCTTGATCGCTGTCATCGACGGTGGCCAAGGTGCCGCCAGCGCGATCAAAACATGCTGGCCTAACACCAAGATCCAGCGTTGCCTTGTCCACGCTCAACGCGTGGTGCGCCGGCACACCACCGCACGCCCGCGCACCGATGCAGGACGAGCGATCTATCAGCTCGCGCTCAACCTCACCAAGATCACCGATCTTGACGAGGCGGCCGTGTGGGGTGCGCAGCTGCATGAATACGGCACGATCTACCGCGACTGGATGAACCAGAAAACGTGGACAACCGACCCGGCGACACGTCAACGCACCTGGTCGTGGACACACGAACGCACCCGCAAGGCCTACAACAGCCTCAACCACCTATGGCGCAACAACCTACTGTTCGTCTACCTCGAACCACCCAACGGTGTCCTCGATGTCAGCCGAATCAAAGCCACCACCAACAGCCTGGAAGGCGGCATCAACGCCCAGCTGAAACTGCTGGCCCGCACCCACCGCGGCAGATCCGGTGAGCATCAGCGCCGGATGCTGGAGTGGTGGCTGTATCTGAAAACGGAACTGCCTGACGATCCAGTAGAGATCGCCAGGCAGTCCAACTGGGGCCAGGACCAACTCGCCAAAGTATCCACCCTGACCCCCAACGAGAACCAAGCCAACCACGAAACCGGACGACCAGCCCTCTACGACAACGCTATCGACACCAACTACACACACTCAATCGGCATCCAAAAAGGCCACATCTAACCCCACGACACGCCGAACCCAGACACACATTTTGTCGTTTAACCCCTTTTTGCTACTTAACCCCTACTTAACCCCCAAAAAGGAATGGGCGACTGCAACAGCAGTCGCCCATTCCAAAGGGACAGTCAACGACGGCGAACTAGACCGTGGTTCGTCTCCTTCTTCGCTGGGGAAAATTCTCCAGCGGCTAGCGGTAACTATAGCATGGCGAAATGTCAGAGGATGAGATTTTTGTAACAAAATGGACACTTTTCAGACAAAAAGCGACTGTCTTCAAAATTTTAAAACATGTCCTTAGGATCGCCATTAACCCCGATAGCCCTAGCAAATACGCTGCCCCCAACCCGGTATTCCATTTACTATGAAGCCGCCCGAGCGGGGAACATTAGTCCAGACGCACTCTATATTTGGGGGATCCGTATGGCAGGAGCCATCCAAGAAACCCTCGGCCTGACTGAGGTTTATCTTCGCCATGCTATGGACGCGCAGCTACGCTGTGCCCGCGGCGCTCACGGCCAATGGATCGCAAATTATGATCGGGTTGCGCACTTGCAAAGTATTAGAGATTCGCGTGGGCTTCCTTACTTCAACGAACGCAAGCTGAAAGAGGACGTGCGAAGGAATCGTAAAGGCTATGCGCAGAGCCACGCCACCTCAAGGCGCGACATCAACCATGACGACCTGGTGGCCCACTCAACATTTGGCGCGTGGACGCAGTTGCTACCAAACAGGTTCGATCGAAACCAGACTCGGAACAGCTCCCGCGATGCTTTGTGGGAGAAATCCCTGTCCGTAGCCTTTCCCGAACCCATCCGAACCATATCGCGAAGATCGAATCCCGGAGAATCCATTGGCGAGTATGCACGCATCGCAGTTCATCTCCGGAACCGCGCCAATCACGTCGACTCTCTCCTAAATATAGAGATCGCCGAAGCTTTTCAGAATTACATAACGCCTCTGTTATCAGCACTCGGTCCGGAACCCGTTGAGATCGTCAATGCACTTGACCGCGTCGAGGGCATCTGGATGGAGCGACCTTGTAGGATCAACGGGCCTACCTACAATCTCAGGGCGGCGATCCGGTACTGATTAAATTTTTCTTCAACCACGGTTTGCTTACAAGTCAATTCTTGGCCGACAGCCCAATGTGCCAGCCATTGTATAAGCAGCACTGGCTAGGGCCCGCCCGCCTGCGGCCTTGTACGCCGATGAGTGCCACCAACAGTGCGGTCTGATCACGGCCAATGTCCAAGCCATCTCACTGCACGGCCCTCCAAATCTCGTCCACCCCATACACGCAGAAGTTGTCCTCGACGACTTTCACCAACTCGGAGATAAGTAGCGCGTGTGACAAGCTCCTTGCCGCTAGGGCTCGCGTTTTCGCTACTCGGTAGCCGCAGAAGGTGACTAATCCATACAGATGGCCCAGACCTGGAAGCTATCGCGATACGCGCCGATACATCCGATCATCGTCCGGATAGACGGGCCAGTTCCGCTGTGAAGTAGCTGACGCTGTAAGCGCTCTTCGAAATGTAGCCCCTTGGCGCTCTTTGAAAAGTAGCCCAGTGTGGTCGTTGGTTATTGTGCCTGAAGTGGTTGCAGGGCGGGGGTTGTTGCGTGTTTAGACCACGCAAATGGTAGCGGTGTGGTGGCTTTCTGGTAGCGCCCGCGTGGGTTTGTGGTAGCGGTGCTCCCACGTGGGCGGTTGGTCTATTGGTTCGGGGTCAGTCGCATGTTTTCTCCTTCGATGGTGATGATTTCGGCGCCGGCGACGAGGCGGTTGAGGATGGATTCGGCAATCACGGCATCTGGGGTGGATTTGTACCACTCGTCCGGGGTGAACTGCGATGTCACGATGGTTGCTCCGCGGCCTTCACGCTCAGCGAAGATGTTGAGCAACTGGTGCGCGGTGGGTGCGTCGATGGGTGTAGTCAAGAAGTCGTCGAGGACTAACACGTCGGTGTTGTGCAGCTCGGTGAGAAACGTGATCCGTTCTGGATCAGCTGGAGTGAGCACGGCGAGGTGGTTGGCTAGGGTGTCGGTGCGGAAAAACGTTGCGGAGTAGTCCTTGCGGCACGCCGCGGCGAGCAATGCAAGTGCGAGGTAGGTTTTGCCGACTGAGGATTTGCCCAGGACGACAATGTTTTGGGTGTTTTGGCACCATTGGCAGTGAGCGAGTCTGCTGATTTGCTCTTTGTTGATGGTGCGGCCGGGCGCGTAGGTGATGTCTTCGACGCAAGCATCGGGATTTGGCGATCGGGATGCTTTGAGTAGTTTGGCGACCCGCCTTTAGCGTTTGGCCGCGACCTGTTTGTCGATGGCGTAGAGGATTTTGTCGGAGAAGCTCCAGTCGTCGAAGTCGGGGTTGTGGGCGATGTCGATGACGGTTTGTCCGAACGCGGTCATCCTCAAGTCGGTCAACACCGGCAGGATCGACTCGTCAAGAAAGCGCGCGCTTGCTGAAGCTGGCTGTGGGGTCGTTTGGGTGGTCATGGTTAGTAGGGTCCTTTCTTGGTGAGGTTGTCGAGGCTGAACTGGGCCGCGCCACCTAGGAAGGCACCTGTGGTGTCGTGCGCGGATGGTTGGGGTGTATTTGTGTCCGCTTGTGGCGTGGTGAACGTCGCTGCGGGTGGCACAGGTCCAGTGGGTCGTGTGGCTGCTTCTTTACGCACGACGGCCATCATGGTTTTCACCGCGGTATAGGTCACCGCCCGAGGGTGTCAGGAGTTTTGTGTGTGAGGCTCTGATCTAAAGGAGTTTCACCGATAATGACTACGGTGTCACCGAAGAAAGGCTATGACCCGTCGAGGGTCAACGCGATCAGCGAGAAGCTGATGGATAACCCCGAGCTCGCTAAGCTCATCGGGGAGCTCTCCACCTCCACCGATGACGCCAGCGAGCTGGTGAAGGGGCTTTTGCAGGCATCAATCAACGCTGGCCTGCAGGCGGAGATGGATGCCCATTTGGGCTACGAGCACTCCGACCGTAAAGCCAAAGCCCACCTCGAGGATGTTGGTGGTGGTAACCACCGAAATGGGTCGTACACCAAGATCGTCGATTCCGGCTACGGCCCGTTAGAAGTGACCATGCCCAGGGATCGGGCGGGGACGTTTCGCCCGCAGATGGTGCCCAAGGGTGCTCGCCGGCTCACCGAGCTCGATGACATGATCATCTCCCTGTACGCGGGTGGGATGACCGTGCGCGATATCCAGCACCACCTTGCAACCACCCTGGGTGTGGATATGAGCCCGGATACCATCAGCACGATCACCGACGCGGTGCTCAATGAGGTGGTGCTGTGGCAGAACCGCCAACTAGATGAGTTCTACCCGGTGATCTTCCTCGACGCACTCCGGGTCAAGATCCACAACGGCCACCGCGTGGTCAACAAGTCCTGCTACATGGCCGTCGGTGTGGACATGGACGGCATCAAACACATCTTGGGCTTGTGGATCGCCGATAACGAAGGTGCCGCATTCTGGGCGTCCGTGTGCGCTGACCTTGCTAACCGTGGGGTGCAGGACGTGTTCATCGTCTGCTGCGACGGGCTCAAGGGCCTGCCCGAGGCGGTGGAGGCAACCTGGCCGAACTCGATGGTGCAGACCTGTATCGTGCACCTGATCACTCCGACACCTTCTCAGCATCACCCCATAGGCCCTCCCTCAGGCTCACGACCATTCAACGCGCCAAACCCACGACCCTCGGCACCTACCGAGCCGTATACTGCTACCCCAGCTCACCCCAGGGCTTTTGCTTATCGACGCTCGTTCAGCAAGCCGGCGCCCTCTCTTGTCACCAAGGCAGCCCCCGGGGCAAGGACTCAAATTCAGTTGTGGCGGCGCTGAGAACGAGCCAACAGCCGGCTCGCACCGACAACGAACAGAGTATCGACGCCCCCACGCTGAAATTGACCAAGATCACCAGCCTCAGCCAGTTATGCGGTTGGACACTAAACTCGTACGACGTTGGCGCCGACTACTAAAAGTTCTTCCGCGAGAAACACCCGTCCTGTATTAGCGGCGTAACCTTATCCGCTATCGGGAATCGACCCACGTCCCACCATGCACGTTCGATTGGAACCTGCAAACCAAAACATAGCTGGCTGACGACCCGCTCGAGATCACTAGGCAGTGCAGCTTGCGTTCAAGACCAACTTGCAAAAGTTTCAGACCGTGTAGCACGACATGCTGACCGGACCCACCATCCGACGCGGCATAAGGAAAGCCACCCAGCTGGGGAGCTGGGTGGCTCTACTCTAAACCCGTTTCAGGGCTTCGAAGTTAGAACTTCGGCAGGAACTGCTGGACGGTCGGCAGCGCGACGGTAGCAATTGCGCCGAGAGCAGCGATGATACCGATCACGATAGCTGCAACAACGCCGCCGTTAACGGAGCCGTCTTCCTTCTTGATGGAAAGGGAAGACTTGGCCGGAGCAGCCGGGTTGTTCGGTGCCGGGGTGTTGGACGGGGTGTTGGAGTTGTTCTGGCCGGTCGCCTTAGCCTCGTTGAGCTTCTTGAGCTCCTGAGCAATGTTGGCGAGCTGAGCGTTCAGATCCTTGGACTGAGCTTCCTTAGCTGCATCAGCCGCGGCCGCAGCCTCAACGTCAGCGTTGTAGCGCTTGTCGATCAGACGGACACGCTGAACGCCGCTCTCCCAAGCGAGGTTGCTGTCGATCTCGTTGTCGGTGTCGTATGCCTTGTTCTTGCTGGAGTTGTTGGCGATTGCGTCACCGGCACGGTCACGAAGGGACGGGGCGTTGAACAGAATGTTCTCGTACTCGGCACGAACGGTTGCAACGTCGGTATCCTCGTTGTTCTTCAGAACGTCAGCCTCGTACAGGTCGAGCCAGCGAGAAGCGAAGATGTAGTACGCTTGGAGGGTACGTGCTGCACGTACGTTAGCCTGCGCAATCTTGTAAGCGTCCTTGATCACGGCGATGTTGCGGCTCGTCGCGGTGTTGGTCTTGTTGATCGCGTCTGCGTAGAGTGCATCGCGCTCGGTCCAGCCGTTCAGGAAGCTGTTCAGCTTAGCCTGGTAAGTGGTCAGCTTGTTGATCTTCTCGATGTCACCCTCAGCGGTCGGGTCAAGCTTCTTGAGCTCGTTGTTCAGCTCCTCGGTGAGGCCTGCCTCACCCTCGGTACCCTCAAGGGTCTCACGGCTCTTTGCAACCTCAGCAACGTGACCATCCTGGCCAGCCTTCTTATCAACCGGGTTGATCTTGCCGGTGAAGTAGAACGGGCCAGTCTTACCCAGAACTGCGTCCAGGTCGAGGTCGTTCTCAAGCTTCTGAAGTGCCTCGTACTCGGAACGGGAGATGGAGACAGCCGTTGCGTACTTAGCCCATGCATCGTTCGCCGCATTGGTCTCCGCCTGAACTGCCTTCAGGGTGGTATCGATATCGTTGAGGGTCGCGACCGCCTTGTTCAGCAGCTCGGTAGCCTCAGCAACCTTCTTGTCAGCCTTAGCCTTGGAGTCTGCCTCCACCGGACGGAACTTGAGGTCCTCGAAGTTCACAAAGTCGTGGTTGGCGATAGCCTTGCGGTCCGCCGTCGCAGCGTCGCGCAGAACGTCAGCAGCCTTAACTCCTGCAACCGCCGAAGCGTTAACTTTCTCCGTACCCGCGGTGGACTTGGAAGCATCCGGCTGGTTGTGGTGGTCACCAGAAATCGGGTCAGCGTAAGCCGGAACGGTCAGGCCGGACACGCCGGTAGCAACTGCGATAGCACCAGCAAGAGCTGCGGTGCGAACACGGTTCTTGAACATGTGTGAATACTCCTAGAGAGTAGTAGGTGAGTCTGACCCAGACGGTCGTCTCGGCCGAAAACTTTTCCGGAACAAACGGGACATTGGAAATGATCACCCGTGGTTCTCATTTACCTATATCGGCTCCGTCCCCAGATACATTACGAATGCACCAAAACTCTTGCAAGTCATATCCGAAAAAGGTTCAGTTCCTGAAAGTTAGCTGCCAACTAGTTATCCCGCAGACCACGGTTTAGCTGCAATTTCACCACATGACTCACCAGGGCTCTGGGATTAACAACTTTCACTACAACCTCTGGAGTTATCCCCCCATATTGGGGTACCTGATTGTACGACCTGCGGAAACGCGACGCGCCAGCGTGCTTTATCTTGCCGGAAATGGCATCGGCCGGCGTGTCGCGAACGATACGCCGGTCGGGGGTGTAGATGGGATTTCCTACACGAGGTCTCGCAGCACCGGGTCAGCGATTGCCAACACCGCCTCTCGGGCCTGGGCCGCGGTGGGGGCTTGGAGGGCGGCCGCGGACATGCGTCGGCAAGCATCGAGCTCATGCAGACGCAGGGCGGCGCGGACGGCGTTAACCTTGCCCGGGGCCATGGAAAGGGACTGCACACCGAGGCCCACAAGGACGAGGGCCATGAGGGGGTCTCCCCCGGCCTCGCCGCAGACGCCGATGGGCTTGCCGTTGCGCTCGCCACCCTTGGCGGTTGCGCGGATCATCTTTAGGACAGCGGGCTGCCAGGGAGAGAGGAGCTCCGCAAGCTCGCCCTGCATGCGGTCTGCGGCCATCGTGTACTGGGAGAGGTCATTGGTACCGATGGAAGCGAAGTCCGCGATGGAGAGGATTTCCTCGGAAAGAATGGCCGCAGCGGGAGTCTCCACCATCACACCAACCTGGGGGAGGTTGTAGCTGCGGGCCTTGTCGGCAAACCACTGGGCTTCCTCGACGGTGGCGACCATCGGGGCCATGACCCAGAGCTCTGCACCCTCGACGGACTCGCGGGCGGTGGCGAGGGCCTGGAGCTGGTCGTTCAGCAGGTCCTCGCGGGCCTGGGAGAGGCGCAGACCGCGGCGGCCGAGGGCCGGGTTCTCCTCCGGGCCGAGATCGGCGAAGGAGAGCGGCTTATCCGCGCCGGCGTCAAGGGTGCGGACGACCACACGGCGCTGGCCGAAGCTCTTCAGCACAGATATATAGGTCTCAGTCTGTTCCTCGACGGTTGGGGCGGCGTCGCGGTCCAGGAAGAGGAACTCGGTGCGGAAGAGGCCGGAGCCTTCGAGGTCGTACTCCGCGGCCTTCTTGGCGTCGTCCGCAGTACCGATGTTGGCGAGGAGCTTGACCTTGAAGCCGTCCTTGGTAGCGCCTTCGCCGGAGGAGCCGGCGAGGGCTGCGGCGCGGCGGCGGGAGCGCTCCTCCAGCTCCGCAGTGTCCTGCTCTGTGGGGGCGACGATGACCTCCCCGACACCGCCGTCGAGGGCGACCTCCGGACTGTTAGCGATGGCCTCTGCAATACCCTTCACCTGGACGGCGGCGGGGATGCCGAGCTGGGCCGCGAGAATCGCGGTGTGGGAAGTTGCGCCGCCGGCTTCGGTGACGATGCCGAGGACCTGAGACGGGTCGAGCGTGGCGGTCTCTGCCGGCGCGAGGTCCTCGGCCACGAGGATGGAGGGCTGCTCCAGCGTGGGGATACCCGGTTCGGGGAGGTTGCGGACGCGGGCGGTGGCGCGATCGCGGATGTCGTAAAGGTCCGTCACGCGCTCCGCCATGTAACCGCCGATCTTGCGGAGCTTGCCGGCGTAGACCTCCACGGCGTCGTGAATGGCCTTGGTGATGCCGGTGCCCTTCTTCAGTTCCTTGTCGATCTGCTTGATGAGACCCTTGTCGGTTGCAAGGGTCGCGGTGGCCTCGAGGACCTTCTTGGAGGTCTCGGAGTTCGCGTGCTCGGCGCGGTTGGTGAGGCTGGCTGCGACCTGGTCAAGGGCATCGCGGACGCGCTGGGAATCGGCCTCGGGGTCGACGGAGGCGGGCTCGTGCTCGTCGATGCCGACTGCCGGTGTGACGATGGCGACGGGGCCGGAAGCGGTGCCGGCGGAGACGCCGATGCCGTGGAGGACTTTGCGGGTGGTTTCTGGGGTCTGCGGGGAGGTCATCGTTGTTGATTCCTTGTTCTCGGGGTGTGCTGGGTGTTGTGTGGTTCTAAATGCGCGTTGGGGACCCACTTGTGCGGGGACAGTCTCACGCGGTCGGTAAGGGGTTCGGACTAGGGTTTAGAAGGGGATGTCGATACTTCATCGCAGTCCGCCCACCGAAAGTAAAAGAAGTAGTGGCGGGCAACAGTCCCATGCGCAATGCGCGAGAGATCGGATCTTGCGTCTCGGATCTCCAGACGCAGGAGTTCCTCGCGTTCGTCGGGAGAAAGTCCCGAGAGCTCCATAACCTCTGACACGATCGCTTCAGCCATGCTCACGACTTGCCGGCGGCTGGTAACCAGTCGCGGGCAATTCAGGTTGAGAACCTCAATTGTGGTTTCAGCGCGATGGCGGTCAGGCTCCCGAATCCCGGGACGAGGTATCACGCGGCCGTCGGAAAGGAATTGGAAAAAACGGTCGGGGTCGTCAACATCGGGACGGACGAGGTCTGCGGGGTCGTAGTCGGGATGGCCAGGCGCATCCTTGTACTGCTCGCAGTGATCAGGAGTTTTACAAGACAGGTAGAGATTCGCCCAGTCGAACGTTCTGTCCGGGAAGCGATGCCGCGGGAAGAGGTGGTCAATGCTGTAGCGATCCTTCTTCCATTTAATGCTGCGCTCACAGTAGTGGCACAGCGATCCTTCATCGCTCTCGGACATGCCGGCTAACGCGTCCCTAATTTCGGATTTGCTAACAGGTTCCAGATCTTCCCATTTGTCACTCGTGCGGACCGAGGAGAGGCAAGTCGGTGCAGCTGCACGAACTATGGATCGCATGGTTCCACTCCCCCGTTTGGAGCCGGAGGCCTTGGTGCAGATCTCTTCTTGAAATCTCGGAAACGCTCCTGCTGCCTCACCCGGACCATCACCGGGTTCGAGGAGCCGTAAATGTTCTCGAGCTCTTGTCTCAGCGCCTGCCCCTCCTTGGTTTGATGCTGACCGGTTTCGATGAGGTTGATGTAGTGGTCTACCTTGCGTGATTCCTCCGTTGGTGGTGTCGGGCTTACTCCCATCACCTCGACTAAGGCATCCGCGCTCGAGCGTCCAACCACCTGGCGGTCCGGCTCGTCTGTAAACCATCTACCGTTGCCGTCTTGGGCGATAACTCGAATCTGCTCGCTATCCGTGGTACTCAGCACCTGGGGGCTGTGGGTACTCACTATGAACTGGACGAGAGGAAATGCGACGCGGAGACCTGGAAGGATTCGTTGCTGCCATGCAGGATGGAGGTGGAGATCGACTTCGTCGATAAGCACCATGCCGGGAGTGAGCTTTGGCGCTTCGGCCCCGAGGTGGGGGTTCAGGCGGGCGCAGCGCTGCGCGAGGTCCGCAGCCATCGTCGTGGCTGAGCAAATGCCGTCGCTAAGCATCGCGACCGGCAAGGGCCCGTGATCCGGGTGGACCAGCGCGGGCGCTTCGTGAACGAAGCTGTAGTGGAAGCCAGAAAGCCCCTCAGCGGAAACCATTTCGTCGACCGCTTTGCCGATACCGTTCAAGAGGTCGGCGATATTGGATTCGACCTTTAGCTGGATGTTCTGCAGGTAGGCGAGCGTCGCCGCCCTAAACCAGTCCTGAAACTGACGGAAATCGGTTTCAGCTGCTAGGCAGTCGTTATAACCCGCTGTGCGGCTCCGAGTGAGCTCCGAGTCGGCCTTCGGACGCTGCAGGTAGTCGGTACTCCAACGGCGATTGGAACGAAAGTAACGGATCACCGGAATAGTTGTTGGTGTGGCGAGTTCGGCAACAAGCGACTGTCCGTAACCACGAAGATCGTCAGTGCCTTCCTTTCTCGGCCTAGTAGCGTTATCGGTAAACGAACGCTGGGATTCCATTACAGGGTCGAGGAATGAAGCAGTGAGCGTGGCCGGATACACCTGCTCGTAAACCACCGCATTACTGATTGGCGACCTGTTCACTGCGTACCGCGGATCAGTCGGCTCGATATCTATGTTGAATTGGTGGCCGCCAGTGTTGTACCGACTAAGCGCTTCCACGAACGGGGCTAGGGAGAGCGCCGCAGCATCGAGGACCGACGTCTTTCCCTGCCCGTTCGGGGCAGTGATGACGGTGAGCTCTGAGTCGAAGTCGATGTGAAATTCATCGAACCTGCGGAAGTTCTGCAGCTTCAAAGAGGCGAACTTCACCTGTGTTCCCCTTTCGATATAAGTGGATTGACCCCAGTTTAAGTCGGGGCCGTTGCTCGGGGATCTGGGCGATCCCCGCGGCGGCAGTGGCGGGGCCGGGGCTACTTGGTGGCGCGGAGGATGGGGGCACCGGCGGGGACGGTGCCGTTGGGGGCGGGTTCGGCGATGTCGTCGACCTTCGCCAGTTTCTTGGTGTTCACCACCGTAGTGATCACGGTCGGGTCGGTGTTGGAGGCGACGACGGAGGCGAAGTCGACGTCGGCAAGCGGGGTACCCGCCTCGACCTGCTCCTTGCGCTCGACGCGCGGGGTGAAGCCTGCGCCCTCGAGTGCGACGGTGTCGATGCCGATGTGGACGAGGATCTCCACGCCATCGGTGGTCTTGATGCCGTAGGCGTGGCCGGTCTTGGCGACGGAGATGATCTTGCCGGCGACCGGGGCGACCACGGTGGCGGTTTCGGTGCCGGGGGCCGGGATCACGCCGACGGCCTTGCCGAGGGCGCCGGACGCGAATGCAGCATCCTTGATGGCTTCCTGGGCGACAACCTCGCCGGCAATAGGTGCGAGGACGTCGGTGATGATGGGCTCGGCGGGGGTTTCGTCGGCTGCAACCGGGGCTTCAGTGGCGGCGGCGGTCTCGGGCTTGGTGGCGAGGGCGGTGCTGCCGGCTGCTGCGGCGGTCGTGGTGGCTGCTGCCGGGGCGGGGACAATCGGCTCGTCGCCCGGTTCGAGGGCGGAGGTGTCGTCGTCAGTAGAAGCCCGAGCTGCCGCGGCGCGTGCGAGTGCCTCCTCCTTCTCCTCCGGGGTGCGGTAGTCCGTGACGAAGATGACGGCGAACGCGGTGAAGAAGGCGACGGCGATGGCGATCATGTACACCCACGCCGGGTTGAAGACCGGGATGGTAAGCAGCGAGGTGAAGACGAAAGCGTTCGTCTGCACGCCGCCGAACGGGGTGCCCAGGATGGCGATGGTGAGGCCGCCGGCGAAGCAGCCCACCAGCATGCGCGGGTAGATGCGCTTGTAGCGGAGGTGGATGCCGTAGAGGGACGGCTCGGAGATGCCGCCGAGGAGGCCGGCCGCGAGGGCGGAGCCGGAGGTCTGGCGCATGAGCGGGTCGCGGTCGCGGATAGAGATGGCCAGGACCGCGGCGGTGGCGCCGAAGCATGCGAAGTTCCAGGCGCCCATGGGGCCCTGGATGAAGTCGTAACCCAGCGTGTTGATATTCACCAGCATGAGCGCGTTCAGCGGCCAGTGGAGACCCAGCGGGACGAGGAACGGGTACAGCATCGGGATCAGGATGGCGAAGACGAACGGGGCGTTACCGTTCAGCCAGGCCAGGCCGGCACCGATCCACGCGCCGAGCGCGTAGCCCAGCGGGCCGATGACGATGGCAGTGACCGGAATCATGATCAGCATGGTGAGGAAGGGTACGAACACCATGTGCACCGAGCTGGGGATGATCTTCTGCAGGCCCTTGTAGACCGCGGCCGCGACGGCGGCCATGATCAGCGGGACGAAAACGTTGCCGCCGTACTCAGGCAAGAGCATGGGCAGGCCCATGACATGGACGGAGGCGACTTCGGAGCCGAGGATGGCGTTTTCCGAAATGGTGGCCTCGGGGTGGGAGGCGAGGTCGATGAACTCGGGCGTGAACAGGGCGAACATGATGGCGGCGGGGACCCAGCCGTCGATGTTCAGCTTCTTACCGGCGTTGTACGCCACCATGACGGGCAGGAAGTAGAACACGGAACGCCACATGGCGTCCACGAACTGCCAGCCCGGGGACTTCACCTCCGCACGGAAGTCCACGAGGCCGATAGCGTCCATGACCGCGGCGAACGCGATGATCAGGGACGCGCCGAGGAGCACACCGAGGATGGGGCGGAAGGAATCCGAAAGGTACTCGAAAAACGCATCCAGCCACGGGACCTTGCCCTTGGCCTTGGCGCGCTGGGCGGCTTTGATGTCATCGTTGGATTGACCGCCGGTGCCGGTGCGGGACTGCATCTCCGGAAGATTGTTGATGGCGGTGTAGACGGTGGCCACATCGCCGCCCACGATCACCTGGTAGTGCGAACCGCCTTGCGGGACCGCGCCCATGACCTTGGGGTTGGCTTCGAGGCGGTCTTTGTCGGCCAAGGAGGCGTCGTTAAGCTCGAAGCGCAAGCGCGTGGCGCAGTGCGTAAGAGAGCTGATGTTGTCTGGGCCGCCGACGCCGGCGACGATATCGGCGGCCTGCGCGTTGAGGTCCGCCTTTGTTGGTGCCATGGTGCGTGTGCTCCTTGATTAAGGGACAAAAAGACCCGAGCGCGTGGGGTTCGCGGCTCGGGTTTGCATAGGTAGGACTTTAGTACGATCTGTGCGGATTAGCTATTGGCTGGCGATGTGTGACGCTGGGCACTCCCCTAGCAGATGGGGAGCTGGAGGCGGAGGTTCGCGGCGTTCGCGCCGTTGACGATGAAGAGGACCGTGTCCAGATCTGCGTTGCCGGAGGGGGCGACGTAGTACGCGGGAGGATTCTGGCCCTCGAACTCCTTGGAGGTGAGCCGGCAGACATCGTTGGCAAAGTGCTCCGGCTCGGCGTTGGAGGCGATTGCCGCATCGCGGTGCGCGGTGGAATTGAACCGGACGATGCTCACGCCGTCAGTGGGGTTGGCGCAGCGGATCTTGGCCACCTCGTTTTCGCCGGTGGTGGCGTTACGGCAGCGCATGCCGTTGAAACCCTTGCCGCCGTCGCGGTGGCTGGCGAGGTTGGGGAATGCGGCGGCGAGGTTCGCCTCCTCCCCCTGCCACGGTTTGGTGGAGCCGTAGTTGTCGTACCAGTACCAGCCGCCCGCACCGGCGCCTGCGAGGAGCAGGATCGTCAGCAGCACCCAGGGCCAGGCACGGCGCTTCGGCGGGGCGGGCTCGGTGATGTAGACGGTGTTCGGGTATTGGCTCGGGTACTGGTCCGGGTACTGGTCAACGACCGGGATGTTCGGATCCGTGTCCGGGAAATGCTGGCGCGGGCGCTCAGTCATAGGTGGCTCCTAGCAGGGATCTACGAACTCGGCGCGGTTGGACAGCACGCGGGCGTTGCCGCCGTACGTGGCCTTGGCCTGGCAGGCGGCCGAGGTGTTGGTGCCATAATCGATGTAAATGGGGTACACGTTGTTGCCGTCTACCTGCGCACGCAAGGACGGGCACTGGCCCGGGACGGTGAAGCGCACGGGCTGGCCGGACGGGTGCTGGATCAGCACCTGCCGGGCGATATCGTTCATCGCGCCGCCATCGTTGCCCTGGTCGATGACGGAATCGAGAATGAGGATGGTGCGGCCGTCGCAGGCCGGGTAGCTCGCGTCCTCCCCCGCCTCCCCGAGACCGGCGGAGAGGATGATGCCGTTCTGGAAGTAGGTGGCCCCGCCCTGCGGCGCGGGGTTCGCGGGCTGGGCCTGATTTTGCTGGCTGGCCTGGTTTTGCTGGTTGGCCTGATTTTGGCTGCCTTGGTTGCCGCCCGGGACGAGGGTGCTTTCGTCCTGGTCGCAGAAGAACATGCGTTTCTGGATAGCTGCGGGGATGGCAAGCTCCTTCGCCTTCGCACGGTCGTAGCAGCCGGTCATCCCGTGCAGGGCAGAGTAGGCCTCGCCGTGGGTGGGCAACGGCTCCCACTTCGTGCCGGTCCAGTGCACAATCGCGGTGATGTCGGAGTTGGGGATGCCGATGAACGCGTACCCGTCCTCGCAACCCTCGCCGAATCTCATGTCAGGGAAATCTTCCTGCAGCGCGGAGTCCGCGCACACCGGCTTCTGCGTGGTGGTGGTTGCGCTGCTGGAGGCCTCTCCTGCGTCCTTGGAAGACAAGGTTTCCTTGGAGGCGCTGGCGCTGGTCGGCGCGGCCTTCACGTCAGGCTCCGCGAGTTCGTTCTCAGAGGTGGAGCAGCCGGTGAGGGATCCAGCCGCGAGGAAGGTCGCGGCGACAGTAGCCAGGATTGCGCGCGGGTTGGCATTCTTGGCGGCGCGACGAGAGGTGATCATGCGGGTAGATTACCTGCAGATTTTCTTACAGGAGCCGGTTTAGTTTCGGACGAGGGAATAGGTGGTGGTGTGGCTACCCTGCCCACCGTTCATAACCGCGATGCCAGCTCGCAGCATTGGGTCGAGAGCGTATCTGACTTGCCCCTCGCTAAGACTCGTAAGGCCGACCAGCGCCCTAATGGTGGCACTCTCCTCCTGTTTCTCGAGACGACTGATGGCCTCAAACACGCGTGGCACATTCTTGCCCAACTCGGACAATGCTGAGACCCCGAAATTCTCCGGAAATGTCTGCTCATTATCCGTAGTGGCATCAGACTGAGGGCCGGGGCCCAATGACGGGCTGAGTGAGTACACGCCAGCGTCTTCGTTCAGCACCCCGGCTTCCGTTAGACGTTCAAGCATTGATTGGCATGAGAACTCACTCAGGGGTGAGTACAGGTTAGCTACTCGCCTCAGCGTCACCGGTCCGTGATTGCGAATGTTGATCAGAAGGTCTTCCTCTGTCGGAGTGAACGAAGGACCGGACGCTGGAAGGTTTGTGAGCCACTCATCCTCTTCCTGTGTGAAGCGAGAGCCACGCGGGAAGATGACCTTGAACTCCACGCCTGAATCCACGAAACGCGGGCTGGGTAGCCGCGCTTCGCGCAAGACGGTGAGGATCTCTTGAATCCCTCCCCCTTCACCCTCAATCACGCGGGCGCCGTCAGGTGTTCTGAGATAACGCGCAATCTCGTAGAGCCGCTTGTTCACCGCAGCTTTGGTGAGCGAGGAGCTGTTCAGCTGATCAACCGAGAGACCGCGCAGCCCGCCAGGATTCATCACTACAAGTGCTTTCTCAGTGACGCGGACTTCAACTTTCTTTCCAACTTCCAATGAAGGACCGAGATCTCTGTGAACCAACGCGTTGGCCACTACCTCTCGGATGGCGCTTGGCGGGAACTCCGGTGTGTCCACGAGGTCCCCGTTAGCGTTGTAACTGCTGATGACGGAAGTGTTTTGTCTGATCCATCGCACCGTATCCTGCAGCATGGCCGGAAGAGGCCCCTCAATCTCAGTGAGATTTTTTGTGCGCCCGCCGCCCTCCTCTCTGGAAAGCCTCACTGCAACTGTGGCACCTAACGCTGGTTCGAGCAGTTGCGGCAAATATCCAAGAGCGTAAAGCCCAGCTCGGCGAAGCTGCCCCTCACCATCGGTGACGTTGGTCATTTGCAGCAGTCGCCGGTCATCCTCCACACGGGACAATCTCGGCCGTTCTCTTACCGTCTCGAGATACCGGGCGAGGATCTCCTGATCCAAAATCTCAGTGTTAGTTCCAGTGAGAACTGCGAAATCAAACTGAGGCTGCTGACTTTCAATGAGGGCTGAGAGTTCCAGAACTCGGAGATCATTGGAGTTCATCTTGTAATCGCCGTCGGCCTGTCGCAGATACGGCTGGTTATTGACACGGGCCGGCTTTTCTTGCGGCGCAAGCGGTGTCACTTCGACAACTAGAACGCTCTTTCCCTCGATCTGTAAATGAGTGAACTCTAACTGAGGGGCCGGTACGACTGAGTTCCGATTGAGGTTTGCAACTGCCTTTTCCAATGAGGCAGGGCCACTGACGCCGGCCACCGCAAAATCTTGGCGCTCATCGATACCGAGGAGGATAATTCCCGGTTGAGGCATGTTTGCGAATGCACAGAGAGTCGTCGCAAGATTCTCCGGCACCCCACCCGCAGCTCGTTTGCACTCTACGAGAGTGGTGTCATCCCCAAATCGCCGGAGCTCTGTCAGAGTCGCACTGAGCCGCTGCTCATTCCAAGTCACACTGAAAGCTTAAGTGAGAGTTGCAATGAGGACAACGGTTTCTTCAATGAGGGCTAGTTTGCCTCCGGCTTCACCAACGGGAAGAGGACGGTCTCGCGGATACCCAGGCCGGTCAGGGCCATCAGCAGGCGATCCACGCCCATGCCGGTACCGGCGGTTGGCGGCATGCCCTGTTCCATGGCGGCGAGGAAGTTTTCGTCGAGAAGCATGGCCTCATCATCGCCGTGTGCGGCAAGGCGTGCCTGGTCCTCGAAGCGCTCGCGCTGAATCACGGGGTCCACCAGCTCGGAGTAGCCGGTGGCCAGCTCGAAGCCGCGGACGTAGAGGTCCCACTTCTCGGTCACGCCGGGCTTTTCGCGGTGGTCGCGGGTGAGCGGCGAGGTCTCGACCGGGAAGTTGGTAACAAAGGTCGGCTCGTAGAGCTGGTCGGAGCAGAGGTGCTCCCAGATCTCCTCCACCAGCTTGCCGTGCAGCCAGCCGGCGTTCTTGGGCACCTCGAGGCCGATGGCCTCGGCGATTGCGGTGAGCTCCTCAACAGTGGAATCGATGGTCACCTCGGGCTGGCCCGGGAACTTGCGCTGGAGCGCCTCATTCAGGCTCGGGTACATCTCCAGCACCTTCCACTCGCCGCCGAGGTCGTACAAAGTGCCGTCGGCAAGCGTGACCTGCTCCGTGCCAAACACCTCGCGGGCGCAGAACTGGACGAGTCCCTTGATGGTTTCCGCGCCGTCCTTGTAGGTACCCCACGCCTGGTAGGTCTCCAGCATGGTGAACTCCGGCGAGTGGGAAGAATCGATGCCCTCGTTGCGGAAGTTCCGGTTGATTTCAAAGACGCGGTCAATGCCGCCGACCACGGCGCGCTTGAGGAAGAGCTCCGGCGCAATGCGGAGGTAGAGGTCGATATCCAGCGCGTTCGAGTGGGTGACAAACGGGCGGGCTGCGGCGCCGCCGTGGAGGGTCTGCAGCATCGGGGTCTCAATCTCCACGAAGTCCAGCTGCGTGAGGTACTTGCGCACGGCGGCGATGACCTTGATGCGGGTCATAGCGTTGGTGCGGGCCTGCTCGCGCATGATCAGGTCCGTGTAGCGGTGGCGGACGCGCTGCTCCTCATTCATATCCGCGAACGCAACCGGCAACGGGCGCAGCGCCTTGGAGGCCATCTGCCAGCTCTGGGCCTGGACGGAGAGCTCGCCGCGGCGGGATGCGATCACGCGGCCGGTGACGGAGACGATGTCGCCCAGGTCCGTGTCCGCCTTCCAATCGGCGAGGCCCTCTTCGCCCACCTCTGCGAGGGAGAGCATGACCTGAAGCTGGGTGCCGTCGCCCTCCTGGAGGGTGGCAAAGCAGAGCTTGCCCGTGTTGCGCTGGAACATGATGCGGCCGGCAACGGAAACCACGTCCTGGGTCTCCTGGCCCGGCTCCAGCTTGATGATGCCGTCCGCAGCCGGGTCGCCAGCCTCCACAACCTGGTACTTCGCGCGGAGATCGCGCAGGCTGGTCGTGCGGTTGACCTCTGCGGGGTAGGCTTCCCTGCCGTCGTCGATAAGCTTCTGGCGCTTCGCGCGGCGGATCTGCTGCTGCTCGGAGAGGTTAAGGGCGTTGGCGGCGGGCTGCTTCTGATTCACGCCCGCCTATCGTAGTCGCTGCGCCTGCGCTAGTTGCAGACGGGCAGATCCAGGCGCTTCGCCTCCGCCTCATTGCCGTTGACAATGATGAGGTACTGGCCCTTATCGCGCGGCGCCATGGCGAACGCCTGCGGGTAGGCGTCCGGGATCTCGAAATCATCGATCATGCACTCGCCGGAGCCCAGGACCGTGGCGTACTCGGAGCCCGGGACGGCGTCATCGCGGTCGGACTGCGTGGTGTACTTGGCCACGGACACACCCAGGTCCTCGTTCGCGCAGCGGATCTTTGCCTCCTGGTCCGCGTCCGGGGTCGCGGACTCACACTTCAGATCCTCCCAGCCCTTTTGGCCGGACCGCTTGCCGACGATTCCCGGGTACGCCTCCGAAATCTGCTGCTCCGCCGCACTCCACTGAGCGCCACGGTTGGAGGTCCACCACCATGCGACGAGCAATGCCACGAGTGCGAGCGCGAGAACGGCGATAATCCACGGCCACGGGTTTACGTTGGATTTCTTCGCGTGCTGCGGCGCCGGGGCGGCGTTTGCCGGGTAGGCCTCCGGCGGGCGGCGGTAGCCGTCCTGCGGGCCTGGGGAAACGTCCGGCTGCGGGGTGGCGTTGGGGTCTGCGGCTGCGGCCGCGGGGATTGCTGCTGCCGGGGCTGCTGCGGCGACGGGCGCCTGGATCAACGACGTGTTGTCATTGATCTGGTCCTGCGTTGCGGTTTCCAGGTAGCCGACGGCGGTGGTGTGCTTGGTGGCGGCTTCCTCATCGACCGGGTGGCCGGTCAGCTCCGCGACGACGTTCCAAAAGTCGTGCAGGTTGTCTTCCGGTGCGGCGGTTTCCAGGCTCGGGCCGACAAGGGAGAGCTTGACCGGGATGTCCGACCACGCCGGCTGCACCAGGAGGCGCTCCGCGTTGATGGAGCGTGCGAGGAGGTCTGCCTGGCCGGAAGAGTTGTAGGCGTCCACCGTTTCAGCGACGGCCTGGAGCAAGTCGCGGGTTTCAACCGGGCTGAACACTTCGTTCTGGCGGCGCTTCTGGGAGATCAGCTCTGCAAGAGGCGTGCCGACGGGCGCTTCCTGGAGGACGTACAAGCGGCCGTCGTCAAGCTGGCCGGCGCCGCGGGGCTGGAAGGCGCCGAGCGACGGCACCTCGTTGAACTGCGCGCCGTGTGCGACGGGAACGTCGAAGAGTTCGACCTGGACTGCTGCCCCATCGTCGGTGCTGGCTTCATAGATCGTGGAGGAGGCGGTGCGGGCCGTCTCGCGGACGCGATCGGCTGCGAAATTGAAGCCGTGGCGGTCATTGAGAATTGCGGCGATGAGGGGCGCAGACATGGTTGCGAGTTTAGCGCAGGGGTTTGTGCCGAGGCGCGGTGGTTGGTGGGGTTTTGGTGCTTGGGTTTTGGCCGGGTGGCGCTCAGCTTCTCGCCGGGTGGTGGTCCGACGCTGCTCCCACGGCGGCCCGTTGCGATCTTCTGTTGCCGATCCCCCGTTGCCGATCCTATTGCGACGATCCAGAGGCATTTATTCATTCAATCGGGTTGCATTTAACCCTCTGGATCGCAGTGTGAGGATCGGTAACGGAGGATCGCCGTGTGAGGATCGGTAACGGAGGATCGCCGCGGGAGGATCGGAACGTGGGGCAATTTAGCCAGGTTTGGGCCCGGCCGGCCGGGTGGTTGGGGGGCTTGTGGGCCTAGAAGTCGTCGCCGATGTGCTTGAAGCCGATACCGAGGGGCAAACCGACGTTGTCCGCCAAGTGCACCGTGGCGGGGTTGGTGGAATCGGCCGGTGCGGAATCGGAGGTGTCTGGGTTGCCGGCCGTGGCGGCGGTGGAATCGGCTGGGTCGGCGGGGTCAGTGGCGGCGGGGAGGTCAGTGACAGCGGGGAGGTCGATGGCGGCGAGGAGGCGGGCGTCGCCGGCTGTGGGTGCGGGGCCGAAGGCGAGGTCGCGGATCTCCAGGTAAGTGGGCTCCACGCCCGCAGCGGCGAGGACGCCACGGACTGTCTCAAGGACTACTTCCTCGCCGTGTTCGGCAGCGTGGGCACCCGCGGTTAACGCGGCGGCGAGGGCGAGGGCTTGTGGTTGGGAGGGAGCGTCGATAAGCGAATTGCGAAGGGAAATGGCAAGGCCATCCGTGGTGCGGACGGTGGGGACGGAGTGGAGCTTGACCTCCATGCGCAGGGCGGAGACGGCGCGCTGGGTGGTTACGAGGAGTTCGAAGTCCTTCTCCCCCATGACCAGATCGGTGGCGTGGGTGAGGTTGGCGGCGGCGATAATGCGGGCGGTGTCGCGTGCGATGTCGTCGGCGTTCTCGAGGTGGTTGAGGCCGGTGTTGATGGTGGCGGTGGTGGTCAGCGAGCCGTTGAAGACCAGGTCCACCTTCTCGCGGGTGAAGATGTCGCGAGGCGGGGTGGGGACGTCGGTGGCGTCGAGGTCGCCGGTGAACGTGACCACGGTGTACGCGCCGAGGAGGGATTTAGCGGCGCGGATGAGTTCGATGTGCCCGGCATGAAGGGCGGTGGAGAGGGGTACCAGGGCGATGGTCTTGCCGATCTTGCGGAACGCGCGGCCGTAGGTGGCAAGGAGGGCTTCATCGGTGACGACGGTGGCTTGGCCAGGTGTGAAAGTCATGGTCGGGTTCCTTCGTACTGCTCGTAGGCCCACAGTTCGATATCTGTGCTGTGGGTTTGTTCGGCGCGCCTGCGGTGGAGGTCGACGAAGAGGCGGCGGGCGCCGGGATCGTCAATGGCGTTGGCGAGGCGGTCGAGGTCGGCGGGGGTTGTCGGTGGGAGGGGTGCTTGGGGGGCTTGGAAGAAAGCGTCGTGAAGCGGGTCGAGCGGGAGCACGGCGCGGAGGATGTCGAAGGCGTCCTCGCGGGCGGTGCGCTCGAGTGCGCGGAGGTGCTGCGCGGCGGCGATGGCGGGGCGGTCGGTGTCCTGGATGGGGATCGAAGTGCCGCCGGCTTCGGCGATGAGGATGGCGACGAGGGTTTCGCCGAGCTCGTCCGCGGCGGAGGTGACCCAGATGGTGTCGAAGAGGTTGTGGGCGGACATGACGATGGCGTGGGCGGTTTCGACGTCGTCAAGCAGCTGGGGGCCGTGCTCCAGCGCGGTGTGGAGGAACATCTGGCGCGGGCGCGCGTGCGGCGCGAGGTCCGCGGCGATGGCACGGATGTCCTCGGCGGGGCCGTTGAGGACGACGAGGTCAACGTGCTGAATCGCGCCGGGGTCATCGTCCGGGTCGATCGCGTGGACAGTGTGGCCGGCGCGCTCGAGGAGGTCCGCCAAGTGGCAGGGCTGACCGATCACGCCGATGGCAAGGCGGGGCGGCATACGGGCGTTACTGGTCTTCGCGCTTCAGCAGATCGGCGACGGAGATGGCGCTGGCACCGCGCTCATCACGACGACGGCGGCCACCACGACGCGTGGTTGGCGCGGTGGTGTCGGTGGTCGGCGTGGTGGTTTCGGCGGTTGGCGCGGTGGTTTGCTCCGGCTTGGGCGCTGCCGTTGGTTCCGGCTTCGGCTCGGTGGCCGGCGCGGCTGGCGGGGCGGGCTGTGGCTTCGGGGCGGCGGGCGCAGACGGAGCGGGGCGCTCAGCGGGCTTGGGCTGCTCAGCGGGCTTCGGCGCCGCGGGAGTTTGTGCAGCGGTTGCTGCTGGACTTTGTGCAGTAGCTGGTGCAGCCGCAGTTGGGAACGGCTTCGCCGCCGGCTGCGGGTAAGGCTTCGGCGCGGTGGGTGCGGTGGTCTTCGGCGCAGAGGTCTTGGAGGCGGCCGGGGTTTTCGGCGCAGTGTTCTTGGACGCAGTGCGGCCCTGTTCGCGGGCGGCTTCGCGTTCGCGCTCGCTGATCAGCGCTGCCAACGGGTTCGGGTGTTCGCGGGTAGGCTGCTGGCCCAGGCGACCGGAGATGGCGTCCGCGGTCGGGGCGCCCGGCGTTGCGGCGCGGGACGTGGAGGCCGAAGAGGCAGCAGCGGCGGCCGGGCGGGACGCGGCTGGTCGCGGAGCTGCCGGGCGCGGGGCCGCAGGACGGGAGGCGGTGGACGGCTGCGGCGCTACAGACGGGCGAGACGTTGCGGGCTTCGGTGCCGCGGTTACCTTCGCAGCGGTTGCCTTTGCCTCAGCCGGCTTGGTGGTCTCGGTGGGCGTGGTGGTGGAACGCTGACGTCGATAAGCAATCGGCTCCTTGACGGCGGCGATCTTGGCAGTGTCGTCGTTGGAGGGGCCCGGCTGCTTCGGTGCGGGGGTGGGCTCGAGCTCCTGGATGCGGCGGGCGTTGGCGCGGACGGCGGCGGGTTCGTACTCGAAGGGCTCGCCGCGCAGGTCCTCCAGCTGGGTGCGCAGCGCCTTGATCTCGGCCTGGAGCTCGCGCAGCACCTCGGTGTCCACGGTCGGCGCGGGGGCCGGAGCCTCGGCGCGCTTGGACAGTTCGGCGCGGGCCTGGGAAAGCTCTGCCTCGCGCTCGGCGGCGCGCTGCACTGCGGTGTCGCGGTCGCGGCGGGTGCGGTCAATGACCATGATGCCGGCGACGGCTGCCCACAGTGCGAAGATCAGGGCGATCTTCAGCGCGTTCGCGGAGTTGGTGAACAACATGACCACGGTGCCAATCACAGCCACCACGAAGGGGATGATCACCCAAATGGTGCCCTTGGAGCTGGTTGTGGACGTCGGCTCGCGGTCAGTCATGTGCATTACCTTAGCTAACGCCCTCGCCCGCCGAGGGCGGCGACACTTCGCACGACCGCTCCAGCCACACCCCCGCCGCGGCGAGTGCAACGCCGCCGAGTGCTCCGGAGAGCACGGAGGGGAAATCCTCGCCCGCCGCGGCAAGCACGCTCAGTTGCGGGACGACGTACACTAAAACGCCAGCGTAAAGCCCCCCGCAGAGCGCCCCGGCCCAGGAGCACGCTTTGCCGAAGATCATCAGGTTCGCGGCCATCATGGGGTTGAGCTGGCTGCGGTCCAGGCCCACTTTGCCCTCCTCGCGACGCTTCTTCACCATGTAGGCGAAGTAGGCGCAGGCGGCGGCGACAATCCACAGGCTGAGCGGCACCACGAGGCTGAGATTCACCATCGTGTTGTAGAAGCGGCGCACCAGGATCAGGGACGCGGCGGTGGTGAACACGAATGCGCCGATTAGGCCTGCGAGCGGGGTGCGGGTCATGGGAGGTCCCCGGGAGCGTCGTAAAGCTTGCGCACGCCCTGCGGCTCCAGTGCGGCGAGGATGTCCGCCACCGGCTGGCCGTTGAGGGTGGCGTCCGGGTCGATCTCCAGCCACGGGCGCAGCACAAATTCGCGCTGGTGGGCGCGGGGGTGCGGGATGGTCAGGGTGGGGTCGTCAGAAGTAACGCCCTCGATGTCCACGATGTCCACGTCCAGGGTGCGCGGCCCCCAGCGGACGTCGCGCACGCGGTTCGCTTCGCGCTCGAGGGACTGGCAGGTTGCTAGGAGCTCGTGGGGTGTGAGGGGAACGTCGATAAGCAGTGCCTGGTTCAAAAAGTCCGGCTGGTCAATGCCGCCCCACGGCGCGGTGGCGTAGAGGGAGCTCGCGCGGATGAGGTGCGGGCGGAATGCGCGGACCACGGCGGCGAGGTGCGCGCGCGAATCCTCCATGTTGGAGCCGGTGGAGAGCACTGCGCGCATGCTAGAGGCTCTTCCGGGAGCGGCGGGCGACCACGGCGACGTCCTGGAACACCAGCGGGATCGGCGCATGCGGCTTGTGCAGCGTGACCTCCACGGCGTGGAGCTGCGCGTAGGTGCGCAGGGCGGTCTCGGCGATCTCGGTGGCCACGGTCTCGATGAGCTGGCGCGGGGTGCCGGCGGCGATGTCGTGGGCCAGCTGAGCCAGCTCTGCGTAGTTGATGGTTTGGGTGAGGTCGTCGTTCGCGGCGGCGTTGGCAAAGTCCAGCCAGCAGGTGATGTCGATGGTGAAGGTCTGGCCGTGCTCCGTCTCGTGCGGCAGCACGCCGTGGTTGGCGTGGACGGTCAGGCCCTTGAGCTCGATGCGGTCCGCCATCTACCGGCCCGCCTTCCACGCCGCGGCAACATCGACGGCATCGCGGGACACGGCCACCTCGTGCACGCGCACGCACCAGGCACCCATGTGCGCGGCAAGCGCGGTGACGGCTGCGGTAGCCGGGTCCGCGTCCGTGGGCAGGTGGTCCAGGCCGCGATCTGCGCGAATGGCGCTTAAGAACCGCTTGCGGCTCGCGCCCACCAGCACCGGGTACGGGCCGGCGATGAACTCCGGCAGCGCGTTCAGCAGCGCCCAGTTGTCCTCAGCGGTCTTGGCAAAGCCCAGGCCCGGATCCACCGTGATCTGCTCCGGGTTCACGCCGGCGGCGATGGCGTTGTCGGCCAGCTGCTGGAGGACTTGGTGCACGTCTTTTACCACGTCACCGCCGTGATCCGCCGCGCCGGCCGCGGATTCGAAGCGGTCTGCGCGCCAGTGCATCAGGCACACCGGCAGGCCGGTTTCCGCCATCACTCTGTACATCTGCGGGTCCGCGAGGCCGCCGGAGACGTCGTTGATCAGGTCCGCGCCGGCCTCCGCCGCAGCGAGGGCGGTGGCGGCGCGCATCGTATCCACGCTGGTGCGGATGCCATCTTGGTTCAGCTGCGCGATCACAGGCTTCACGCGCTCCGCCTCGAGTTCAGCCGGGACGCGGGTTGCGCCGGGGCGGGTGGATTCGGCACCGACGTCAATAATGTCCGCCCCCAGCCTCACCAGCTCGTGCGCGTGCGCGACGGCGTTATCCACATCGAGGAATTGCCCGCCGTCCGAGAAACTATCCGTGGTGACGTTCACAATGCCCATCACCGTGGTGCGGCCCGGGGCGGTGAGGTCCCGCACGGTGGTTACGCTCATGGGTTAGCTCCGGATCAGGCTCATGACCTCGGCGCGCGAGGCCGCGTTGTGCTGGAACCCGCCGCGCACCGCCGAGGTGGTGGTCACCGCACCGGGCTTACGGATGCCGCGCATGGCCATGCACAGGTGCTCGCACTCGATGACAACAATCACCGCCGAGGCACCAAGCTTATTGACGATCGCATCAGCCACCTGCGCAGTCAACCTCTCCTGCACCTGCGGGCGTTTGGCGTAGAGGTCCGCGAGACGGGCCAGTTTGCTCAGGCCAGTGACCTTGCCTTCCGGGCCCGGGATGTAGCCGATGTGCGCCTTGCCGTAGAACGGCACCAGGTGGTGCTCGCAGGTGGAGTAGATCGGGATGTCGCGCACCAGGACCAGCTCGCGGTGGTTTTCTGCGAAGGTCTTCTCCAGCACCTCGGTCGGCTCTGCGTGGAGGCCCGCGAAGACCTCTTCGTAGGCGCGGGCGACGCGAGCCGGCGTTTCCTTCAGACCCTCGCGGTCCGGGTCCTCCCCCACCGCGAGCAGGAGTTCACGGATGGCTGCCTCGGCGCGCTCTCGGTCGAAGGTGCCCTGCTTTGCCAGCGTGTGGTCGCTCGCGCCCGGGCTGGTGTGCTCCGGGTCGAGGAGCTCGCTTTCGTTCTGCGTCATGGTTGTCCTCTTCTTACTCTTCCCGTGTAATCTCGCGTTCCTCGGTGTCCGGCTGGGCGATCTCGTCTGCGTCGCGAGCCGGCGCCTCTTCCGGTACGTCGGGGCGCGTTGCGTCCTCCTCGAACGGGTGATCCGGGCGCTCGTGCTCCGGCAAACGGAACCCGATCTCCTCGGTCGGTGCCTCGGGGCCGTTCGGCTGCTGGGTCGGCTGTGCTGGCTGTGCCGGTTGCTCGGGGGCTGCGTGGCGCGGGCGCGGCAACTGCGCGGTCTCTTCGCCGGGGCGGTAGTGGTCCATGCCCGGGTGCTGTGGCTGCGGCTGCAGCGGCTGGCCGGGCTGGTTTGGCTGCTGGGGCGCCGAAGGCTGGCCGGGCTGGCCCGGGTAGGTCCAACCCGGAGGTGGCGTGGGGCCGTAATTTGGCCGGTTGCCGGTGTGCGGTTGCCAGCGAGTCGAGCCGTTGGGCCCGCCAGGCTGGCCGCCTTGGCCGTTGGGTCCGCCAGGCTGGCCGGGCTGTTCGCTTTGGCCGTAGTGGCCCGGCTGGCCGGGCTGGCCGTTGTTGCCGGCGCGCCAGCGGTTGTACGGCTGGTTCTGCTGTGCCTGCTCGGCCTCGCGCTCGCGGCGGCGGCGTTCGCGCGTCTCGCGGGACGCCTCCAAGATGGAGAAACGCTTCGGCGGTTCCTCGCCGCGCTCCAGCGCGAGCTCAACCGGGGTCTTCACCGGTTCGTGGTCCTTTTGGCGGGTAAATCGAACGTCGTGAAGCGGGAGCTCTGGGCGCTCCGGCTCGATGTCGTCGAAGATGGCCTCCAAGTCCGGGCGGCGCAGCGTCTCCTTTTCCAGGAGCTTGGTCACCAGCGTGTCCAGGTGATCGCGGTGCTTGGCCAGGATGTTGTAGGCGGTCTCATGTGCGGCGTCGACAAGCTCGTGCACCTCGCGGTCGATGCTTTCGGCGACGGCCGGCGAGTACTCCAGCACGCCGCCGGCGCCGCGGCCGGAGAACGGGTCGCCCTGGGCCTCGCCGTACTTGACGGTGCCAAGCGTGCTGGTCATGCCGTATTCGGTGACCATCGCGCGGGCGATCTTGGTGGCCTGCTCGATGTCGTTGGAGGCGCCGGTGGTCGGCTCGCCGAAGACCAGCTCCTCCGCGCTGCGGCCGCCCATGGCGAAGACCATGCGGGCGAAGAGCTCGTCGCGGTTGTACATGCCCTTGTCATCCTCATCCGCGGTCATGGCGAAACCGCCGGTGTTGCCGCGCTGGAGGATGGTGACCTTGTACACGCGCTCGATGTCCTTGAGCGCCCACGCGGCGAGGGTGTGGCCGCCCTCGTGGTACGCGGTGACCTTCTTCTCCTTTTCGGAGATGAGCTTGGAGCTGCGGCGTGGGCCGCCGATCACGCGGTCGGTCGCCTCTTCGAGGGCGTCCGGGGTGATCACGTTGCCGCCCACGCGGGCGGTAAGCAGCGCGGCCTCATTGAGCACGTTGGCCAGGTCTGCGCCGGACATGCCGGCGGTGCGCTTGGCCAGCGCGTCCAGGTCCACGTCCTTGGACAGCGGCTTGTTCTTTGCGTGCACCTTGAGGATCTGGGCGCGGCCCTTCAGGTCCGGGTTGGTCACCGGGATCTGGCGGTCGAAGCGGCCGGGGCGCAGCAGCGCCGGGTCGAGGATGTCCGGGCGGTTGGTGGCGGCGATGAGAATCACGCCCTCGCGGCCGTCGAAACCGTCCAGCTCCACGAGGAGCTGGTTGAGGGTCTGCTCGCGTTCGTCGTGGCCGCCGCCCATGCCGGAGCCGCGCTGGCGGCCGACTGCATCAATCTCGTCGATGAAGATGATGCAGGGCGAGTTCTCGCGCGCCTGCTTGAACAGGTCGCGCACGCGGGACGCACCGACGCCGACGAACATTTCCACAAAGTCCGAACCGGAGATGGTGTAGAACGGCACGCCGGCCTCACCAGCCACGGCGCGGGCCAGGAGCGTCTTACCGGTGCCGGGTGGGCCGTAAAGCAGCACACCGCGCGGGATCTTCGCGCCGAGCTTCTGGTAAATCGTGGGATCGACCAGGAAGTCCACCACTTCCTGCAGCTCATCCACTGCCTCGTCCGCGCCGGCGACGTCCGCGAACGTGTTCGTCGGGTTGTCCTTGGTCAGCTGCTTCGCCTTGGAGCCGCCGATGCCGAACATGCCGCCGCCCGCCTGCATGCGGTAGGTGAAGTAGATCAGCAGGCCGAAGATGATGATCATCGGCAGCATGAAGCCGATCATGGACATCAGGAAGGATTCCTGCGTCACATTCGTCTTGTAGCTGTCCGCGCCGGATTCCTGGACGGCGTCGAAGATAATCGGCGTCGTGCGGGCCGGGTACTGGGCGCTGATGGCCTCGATGCCCTCGCGTTCGTCGACAGTAATCGGCTCGCGCAGGTCGATGCGGACGCGCTGCTCGCGATCGTCGATCTGCACCTGCTCAGCGTTGTGCTCCTTGAGCTGCTCGAGGGCGACGGACGTGTCTACCTGCTGGTAGGCGCGCGTGTCATCCCCGAGCAGGGTGAGCAGGTACAGGACGATCAAGACGGTGGCGCCCAGCAGGCCCCACCGCATCACTTTTTGGTTTTTTGTCATATCTAGTTTTCCGAGTAAACGCGCGGGTGCAGCGTGCCGACGTACGGAAGATCACGGTACTGCTCCGCATAATCCAGCCCGTAGCCGATGACGAACTCGTTGGGGATGTCAAAGCCGACGTCGAGAAGCTCAATCTTGGCAGTCTGCACCTCCGGCTTGCGCAGGAGCGTAACCACCTCGAGCGTCTTCGGGCCGCGACCTTTCAGGTTCTTGAGCAGCCAGGACAAGGTCAGGCCGGAATCGATGATGTCCTCGACCACCAGCACGTCGCGGCCGGCGATCTCCTTATCCAGGTCCTTGAGAATGCGGACGACGCCCGAACTGGTGGTGGAGTTGCCGTAGGAAGACACCGCCATGAACTCCATCTCGCACGGGATGGAGAGCTTGCGGGCGAAATCGGTGAGGAAGAACACCGCGCCCTTGAGCACGCACACGAGGATCAGTTCCTGCTCCGCGCCCTTGTATTTCTCGGACACCATGTCCGCCAGCTCCTGGATGCGGGCCTGCAGCTCGTCCTCATTAATAAGGACCGCCTCCACGTCATCGCCGTAGCGGTTCGCGGGGACGTTGAAGTCCTTCTTATCGTGCAACGTGTGCTCGGTCAGCTCGTGCTCGGTCAGCTCGTGCTCGGTCATGGCGGCGGGCCTTTCGCTCAGGTGGCTGTTTATGGCTCAACCACTACATACTGCCACTTTGCCGCTCGGCGCTTCAAGAAACGGGGTGGTGGGGGTTGTTTTGGTGGTTTGCGTTTCCGGCTGCGTTGGGCGTGGCCGCCTTTGGCGTGGTGGTCAGCGGCGGCTTGGCGGTGTGCGGCGGCTTGGCGGTGCGCTCGTCGGCGTGGTGGTGCGCTCCCCTATTGCGATCCCCGGTTGCGATTCCGATCCCCTGTAGACGATCCTTTTGTGGCGATCCAGAGGGTTATATTCATACAATCCGAAAGCATATAAGCCTTTGGATCGTCGTGTGAGGATCGGCAACGGAGGATCGCAATAAGGGCTACGCAACACAGCAGGGCATAAGCGCAGCGTGTGGGTCCTGCGGTTTCCGCGGAGCGCCCTGGTGGCGTCCGCGGACCGGCGGTACCGGTGTACAGACCCGATGGCGTCCGCGGAGCGACCTAGCGGTACAAGCGATCCGGCCCGCCGGGTCACTGCGGCGAACCGGCAGCGAACCGGCAGCGCCACCTAACCGCCAGCCACAACCTTGCCGCGGGCAGCGAGAGCCTCACGGACTTCCGCAATGAACCGATCAGGATTGTTCCGAATGAAGTCGGGGCTGAACCGAAGAATGACGTAGCCCATGTTGGTGATCCGCTTTTGCCGGTTGAATTCCCGCTGCCTAACTTCCTCGGCGTCGGGGCCGTCGTACTTCACGTCACCATCGATTTCGATGATCAGCCAATCGTCGATAAGTATGTCCGCGAAATAGCCCTGGATCTGAAACTGCGTGGTCAAGGGCCCGATTCCGGCCTCGATCAACAATCCCCGTGCCAATGTCTCGTACGGCGAATCCGAATTCTCCACGGCGTGGTCAAGGCATCGCCGAACCGTGGCGATGCGGTCGATCGGCCCCAATCGTCGCAACTGCCGGCGTAGCGTTTCGGGGTCACACCCGCGATATAGGAGGTAATCGGCTGCGATCAACCCCTCAAGAAACCCGTGGTAGCGGGCAATGTCTGCAAATGTGCGGAAATACGTGGTGACGGGGCATTCGTCTCTGGCTGTAATTTCATCGTCGCGAAGCTTCATGCGTCGATAAACCACGCCCCCGCGCTTCACCCGGCGCGGCGCGGTGCCACCGGAGCGGAGTACCAGCTCGATCGGTTCATCGCTGAGGCTGATCACCCACATCCCGGTTTCGCGCGCAGCTGATCGGCCAACGAGGATCGCTCTCCTACTTGTCATAGCAATGGAACGCCCCTCTAACCAGCGTTTTTCGTGAAACGGCAGCGAGTCCCACAGCCGTTGCGGGTAGATCAAATGCGGGTGGAGGTCGTGATACGCCTCCGTGAGTTGACCGGCTTGCTCGTGTGTCAGCCTGCGGAGGTTTATCAGGTGGCTAAGAATTTCGGACTCGCGGTTTCGACGAGTCACACGGACAGTTTCATGTTCTCTATCAATAGTTCCCATACGTATTAGACGTTGGAAACGCGCGCAGGTTCCGTTAGCGGCGCACCCTTTCCACGCAGCCCGCTAGCGCTCCACGACCAAACGCCCATCCCGGCGCGCGACCGATCCACCCGCCACGCTCACCGGCCCCTGACCGCGCCAATCCGTAACCAGCCGCTCGATGGCCGCCAGCTGATCCCCCTGCACCGGGACGCCTTTTTCTAGCAACCCGGCCGCAATTCTGCGCCGCCGCACCGGTCCTGCGTCCGCGGCCAACTCGGTGCAATCGTCAGTCGGTTCCAAGTTGACCAGCGCGTCAAGCAGCTGACGATCCTCCGCAATCCGGTCCGCGGTGGCGGCAAGCGCCGGAACGGCATCGCCGCCCAGCAGATCCGTCAGCGCAGGAATGATCTGTTGGCGCATAGCCACGCGCCGGTACGCCGGGTCATCGTTCATCGGGTCGCGCCAGTACTCCAACCCGAGCTCCTCGCACGCCCCCACCGTGTCCGCACGCCGGATCTGCAGGAACGGCCGCACAAGAAGCCCTCCGGGCCGCTTTTCGACGCTCCCCATCCCCGCCGGATTCCCCCTCATCGCGCCAAGAAGCAGGGTCTCGGCCTGGTCGTCCGCAGTGTGGGCCACCCAGACCTCGGGCGCCGTAGTGATGGCGTCGCCACTGTGCGCCGCGGCCCCACTCGCGGCAGCCGCCGCGGCCCCACTCGCGGCAGCAGCCGCAGCAGAAGCCGCAGCGAAGAGGGCCGCGTAGCGGGCCTCCCGCGCAGCTGCTTCAAGGCCGACGGGACGTATGGCGCCCGCAGCGCGTGCGGCGCCCGCAGCACCCGCGGCGCCCGGGGCGCCCGGGGCAACGTCCACGCGCACAACCTCGGCGGGCACGCCAAGCGAGCGGGCCTGCTCGGCGGCGCGCGCCGCCACTTCGGCGGAGCCGGACTGCAGGCCGTGATCAACCACCACGGCACGGACGTGTTTGCGTTCAGCGGCGGCCGCCGCCACCAACGCAAGGGAGTCTGGTCCTCCTGAGAGGCCGATCAGTGCAGGTTGGTGGGGGGAGGTTTGGAGGTGTTTGAGGGAGCGTCGGCAAGCAAGGAAGTGCGGGGACTTACGGGGCCAGAAGGGGTCCACGGCTAGTACTCGCGGAGGGCGGAGGCGAACTCGTCCAGCGCGCGGCGGGCAGAGAGGATGTCTGAGCCGTTGGAGAGGAACGCGAAGGTGTAGACGTTGCCGTTTTTGCTGGTCACAATGCCGGCGAGGGCCGAAGTTTCATCCAGCGTGCCGGTTTTCGCGCGGACCCAGCCGCGGCCGGGGAGGTCGCCGTAACGCTGGATTAGGGTGCCGTCGCCGGACGCGACGGGCAGGGTGGCCAGCAGTGGGCGCAGGTCGCTGGGGCCCGGCGCGGCGGCGGAGGCGAGGATCTCGTCCAGCAGCTTCGGCGTGATCAAGTTGAGCTCGGAGAGGCCGGAGTTGTCGTTGATCGTGACGGCCGAGGTGTCGAACCCGTGCTCGGCGAGAATGGCCAGCGTGGCGCCGGGGGCATCGGTGGAGCCGCGGTGCAGGGCGAGCTCGCGACCAATGGCCTCTGCGTACACGTTGTCCGAGTTCTTCATCATGACCTCGAGGCGGGACACCAAGTCGGGCGACTCGATGGAGGCGACGGGCTCGTCGGCCGGGGCGGCGGCATCGGCCGGAGCAGGTGCGCTAGCCGGGGCCGGGGCACCACCCACCGCTCCGGCGGCCGGGGCCTCACCGTAGCCGACCTCGGCGATCCCCAGCCGGTCCGCCAGCGCCTGCGCCACGTCCAGTGCCGGGGTGTGGGAGCGCGGGACGTCGCCGGTCTCCTCCTCAAGGCCGCGGCCGCCGTTCAGCATGGCGGGCTGCAACGGCGCGACGAAACCGCCGTCGATGTCGATGGGATCCCAGCCGGGCAGGAGTTCGGGCATGCCATCCCACGCAGTGGTGTCGATGAGGACGCGGGCCGCGGCAGCGCCGGTGGCAGCGCCCGCCCCGGCCGCGGCAGCGCCGGTGACAGCGCTGCCGCTAGAGATCTGGGCGGCGAGATCGTCCAGCGCCTCGGCGTTCAGCCACACGTCGCCGGCGGCGCGAATCACCAGGTCATCCCCCACCCGGTACACGTCGGTGCGCACGGTGTCGCGGGGGCCAAGCTCCAGGATCGCGGCGGCGGCGGTGAGGATCTTAGTGGTGGAGGCGGGGCGCAGGGGCGCGTCCGCGAGCTGGTCAAACACAACCTGGCCCGTCGCCGCGTTGGTAATGCGCGCGTGGAACTCGGCGAGGCGGGGGTCTTGGGCGTGGTTCGAGAAAGCGTCGGCAAGCATAAGCTCCTTTGGCGACGCCGGGACCATGACGGGCGCGGGAGTGGGCAGCGCGTAGGCGGGCGCGTGCTCGAGGGCCGCGAGCTGCTCATGTGCGGCCACGCCGAAACCCGCGACCGTGCCTACGCCGATCAGCGCGGCGGCTGCGGCAACCCACGTCCAGACCTTCATCGGGTGTGATGCTAGCCCACGTAAGATGGTCGGCGACTATTCGCACAAGCAAAGGAGCATCATGGCCATCGAAGTCATCATTGAAATTCCGAAGGGGTCCCGCAACAAGTACGAGGTGGACCACGAGACCGGCCGCGTCTTCCTGGACCGCTACCTGTTCACCCCCATGGCGTACCCGGCGGATTACGGCTTCATTGAGCACACGCTTGCCGACGACGGCGATCCCCTCGACGCCCTCGTGATCACCCCGGAGCCGGTGTTCCCGGGCGTGACCGTCATTGCCCGCCCGATTGGCGTGTTCAAGATGACGGATGAGGCCGGCGGCGACGACAAGCTGCTCTGCGTCATCGACGACGTGCGCTACGAGCAGTACCAGGACATTTCCGACGTGGACGACTTCACCAAGGACGAGATCGAGCACTTCTTCGTGCACTACAAGGACCTGGAGCCGAACAAGGAAGTCACCGGCTCCGGCTGGGGCGACAAGGCTGAGGCTGAGGCGATCCTGCAGGCGGCGCTGGATGCGTTCGAGCGCGTGGGCGACAACTCCCGCGAGGGCCTTGAGGCCGACAAGGACACCGAGACCGAGAACTAGGTTTTGGTTGTGGGGGCTGGGGCTGGCTTCCACGCCAGCCCCTTTTTTCGACGAGGCCGGCCCCCATTTTCGGCCCCTTTTGCGTCCCCGCCGGCCCCCATTTTCGCTGAGGCCTACACGGGTGTAGGCCTCAAGAAAACCGAGTCACACCAGTAACACACGACCTGCGGATTTCCGGTAGGCCTCAGCGCCCATCTCCGCTGAGGCCTACACCCCTGTAGGCCTCAAGGCGCGGTGCCCGTCCGAGAGCTGCACCCGGCATCTCTCAACGCGGCGAGCCCCGCGCCCCAGCACCCCTAGGCCCTGCGCCGCGCGGCCGCCACGCCGGCACCGACAATCACTAGGCCGACCAGCGCGACGACACCGATGCCCACGCCGCCGGTCTTGGGCAGCTCACCCTGGCGGACGTTGAGGACGGAGAGCACGGCGAGGTTGAATTCACCAGGCTCACTGCGCGCCACCGTCGCGTTCTCCAGCAGCTCCACGCGCGCGGACCCGGTGGTGTCGCGGCGAATGACCAACGCAACCGGCTCTACGAGCAGGCTGAAGTTGGCCGGTGCCTTCGTCTCCACCAGCCAGTACTTCTTGTCGTACTGCAAGGGCTCAGTTGCGCGGAGTGCGTCGCCGTCCGTGGCCATGCCGGACACCACGTCGCCCGGCTTGCCGTTGGCATCGTTGAAGATGGAGAACTTCACACCCAGGTTGGAAATGTTCTGGCCGTCCAGGGTGTCCGCGCGCTTGACCAGTTTCAGCTCAGGCCGGAAGACGCGGGGGTAGGTGCACGGCTGCTCGGACTCAGTCTCATCCATGTAGGCCGTATTCACCAGGCCGCCGTTCTCGTACGTGCACACGTCGCCGCCGGCAGCCGGGTACGCGTCGAGGTAGGCGCCTTGGTCAAGGGTGAGCACCATCGAGACGTCGTACGTGTGGCTGCCCTCCAGCACCCTGCCGCCCTTAGGGTTGATGTTGCGGTGCGCCCTGGCCTCGGCGACACTCCTGGATTCGCTCCGCTCGCCGTCAAAACCGATGTACGGGCTGTTTTCCTTACGGCAATCCTGCAATCGGAACCGCGTGGACCTGCCGGGGGTGAAGTCGCCCGGTTTCAGGTACTCGTTGCGCTCATCCACCGCGCAAGTGATCGTCTTGTTCGCGTACTCGTTGGTGTAGGTCACCGTGGCGCGCTTCAGCGCAAAACCCTTCGGCACCGCTAGTTCGTCGATTGGCGGATCGTAGGTGATGCTCGTGGGAGTCTTGTTGGCCACGGTCACTCGGTAGTTGACGGCAAAGCTGCCGTCGGCAAGCGGTGCAAGCCACGTACCGTCGCGCGGCTCCCCGGCGAACTCCTTGTGCAGCTCAACGGCCGGGGGGCAGCCGGACTCGTCCGAGTTGTTGCCCGGGTTGGGGTCAAGGTCGTTGTTTGCAACCGCGGCCGTGTTGGCGGCGCACTGCTGTTTGCGCTTCAGGGACGCGGAAAGGTACATCCAGACCTCATCCCCCGGCATCGTCGGCCCGAGAATGTACTGAAAATCGGTCGGCCCGGTTCCAAACAGGCCGTCCGCGCGCAGGCTGCGGTCGTTCGGGGACAGCTGGATCAGCGTGTCGTACCCATCCTTCTGCCTGCCGTACTCGGCTTCCAGCCGCACATCCTCGAACGCCTTGGGCACGACATCCGTCACAATCGCGCCGGGAGAGTTGTCCGGGCCCAAGTTCTTGACGTTGATTGCCCAGTACGTGCGGCCGCTCTGCATCTGGCGTTTGTCGAATCCCGGGTAGGTTCTGCCGTCATTCTTCGAGACGGTTACCTTCTCCAGGGCCAGATCGCTGACCGGCGGCGGTGTCCTGCGCGCGTTGCTCGCCGCGTCCGTGTTGTAGGACTCCGGGACCTTATCCAACAGTGCAACTACCTGGAACGAGGGCCGGTAACCAGTTGGGTTGGTCACAGTGATCTGCACGCCGGGGTTCCTCTGGTTCGCGGAGTCGCCGCCCTGGGCAAACCCAAGGTTGCCATTGCCGTAGGTCCACGCTTTACCCCAAGTGGCCTTCTGGGTGAGGTACTCGCCCATGTTCGCGCGGCGCTCTAGAAATCCCATCGCCCAGTGATCCACCCTGCCGGTAGTGAGGTCAACGCGCTCGATGTAGACACCGTTGCTGTCCCTCCACACACCGTTTTGGTAGCTGCCGAAGCCGAGCTCCCTGTAGGCCGAGGTGCTCACCAGACCCCACGCATACTGGGGGGCGTCGGGCAGCACCGCGTAATCCTCGGAGTACACCTTGTACCCCATATCGCGGCCGCTGGGGTTCGCTGCACCAACCTCCGGCAGGGTGACCTTGTACATGTTGCGGGACCCAGAGCTGGAGGAGTTGGACACGTAGAGCTCTCCCCCGCTGATCACGCCGGCGTTGATCAATGTGCGGTCGCGCCCGGCAGCGCCGTCCCTGAACGGGCTTCGGCCGCCCTGCGTCACCTCGCCTAGATCGCGCACCGCACCGGTGGTCGGGTCGATCTGCAGCAGGTGTCCCGCCGGGTAGCACGGATCCACCGCCGCACTGCTTCCCCGGAACTGGCTAACGGCGTACAGCCAGTTATCTTCCGGGTTGTATGCCAGGCCGTTGTAAATCCAGTTGCTGGAACCAACCGGCACGAACTCGGCGGAACCCTGCTGCTCCACGCTGAGCTGGGTGTGCGTTAACGCGGCACGATCCCGATCCTGGCCGTTCGCCGCCCCGGAGGTGGAGACGTACACCTCGGTGCCCCGCGCCCTTTCCTGCGCCGTCAGCTCCCGCGCGCCCAGGCGCGGCTGCACCTGGGTCTCCGGGTCGTTGGAAACGCACTTGCCGTTCGCGTCCACCGGGCTGGGCGGGGTGGTTCCCGGCGCGGGCTGGCTGCCCGCCTGCAGCTGGTCCCTGCGGCCCCACGCCTCGAAGGTGTACGTGTTGGTGCTGCCAGTGGGCCCGCCCGGGCCGCCGAACGTCACGGTCATTGTGTCGCTGGCACCCTCCCAGAACTTGATCCGGCAGGAACTGAGATCGATCTCGAGCGCGGTCACCACTGCAGTGCCGCGCGGCTGGCGTTGCGTCGCCGCCGGGCGCGGGTTTTGCACTGTGCACGATTCACCGTTTTGCTTCGTAAACGTCACCGGGCCGCGCAGGCTGGCGGTGTTGTTGTTCACGGTGCCGTTGTAGGAGATGCGCACCTTGGTGGGGTGTACATCGCGCTGTGTCCGAGTACCCAGCAGCGGCGCGGTCAACTGCTTTTGTTGGTCGCCGCCGGAAAGCGTCGATAGCGTGGCCGCGCCGAGCGGCAGCTTGTACTCGCCGCTCAACGGGCCGTCCACCACCGGCGCGTTGTCGCCCGGCGCTTGGGGTGTCTCCCGCGGCTGGCCGTTGATGGTGATCGTGCCGGTCGCAGCAGAGTTACCGCTGAAACGGGAGGTGAGGGTGAAAGTGGCGCCGTCGCCAAGCGGAAGTGCTTCAGTGCGCCTGCCGTTCTCGGTCGGGAAGAATTCAAGTTCCACCAGGTCGTTGCTGCGGCGGGCCACGGTGTGGCCGATGCCGAAGCCGGTGCCCTCGACGCCGTCGACAGTGAGAGTGTAATCCTCGCCGCTCAGGATGGATCTCGGCGCGTCGATGCGCACGGTTGCGCCGATGAAGGTCGCCGGGCCGTTGACACTCACTGTGGTCCGGTACGGGTTCGTTCCGGTCGTGGTCGCGCCGCTCAGCGCGAGGTTGGGGCTCGACGCGGTGAACTGGGCGCCACTCGGCGCCGGGGGCTGCACGCTTGTCGACGTCTCCGGGGCCGGCCTCCGGTACCTTTCGTAGGAGCCGTAGAGCTCCATGCTGTAGTCGCTGTTGGCGTTGCCGGTACCTGGGCCGTTGAAATCGACGTCGATAGTGTCCTTCGAGCCCTGCCACACCACAATCTGCGGATCGCACTGCGTCAGGTCAATCGAGATTTTGTTCACCGATCCGCCGTCTGCAGCCGACCTGGTGCTCAACACCTTGACGCCGCTGCCCTGCACCGTGCAGTACTCAGTGCCGTTGTTCTTTCTAATGGTGATCGGCCCGCCGAGCGAATACTTAGCCGCCTTGTTGTTGTGGGTGAGCACCAGTTCCGTCAGGTACACGTTGCGCTGCGCCGCCGCGCCGCCAATAGATGTTTTCAGCGTGCCCCGCGGCGGCATGGGATCCCGTGCGCCGCTGATCTGCGAAAAGGACATCGGATTGAGCACCAGCTGCACTTTGGAGTCCGGCAGCGTTGCCGCGCGCGCCTGTCCCACACCCTCCGGGTTCACGGTCGCCGCGGCGGCGGGGTTGCGGCCGTAGCCAGACGCGGAAAGTTCGCGTGCGGAGGGCACCTCAACGCTCTCCGCGACGGAATAAGCGGCATCCCCGCTGGTGCGGGCTTCAATGGTCACCCCGCGCGGCGGGACCTGGTCCAGCGCGTCGAGGTCGAAGGCCAGGTAACCGCCCTTAGCGGTATTCACGTAGCCGTAGAACTCCGGTGCCAATTCCTTGCCGTCCGCGGTGATTGAGAGGATCTCTTCGATCTCCCCAGCACCCACGCGCTTGAGCGCGAAAATGTCTTCCGCAGAGGCCTTGGCCCCAAATGCCCAGGCCTCCCCAGTGGGATCGGTGACGGTGACGGTGTCTACGCCGCTGGTGCGAGTGACGTTGACCGGCGTCGCAGCCGGTGCCTGCGTCGCGGCACCCTCCTGCGTCTGCGCAGCACCTTCAGCCGGGTACGCGCCGGAACCGACAACCAGCGCGGCTGAGAGCACTGCAGCGGACACCCCGCGCAACCGCCCACCGGCACGCAGGCGCGGCGCTTCGGTGCCGCGGGTAAACAGCTTTCGCATTGGTTTCCTTTCTGTCCGCTAGGTTGTGGCTCCGGCGCCGCGCCGAATGAGGTAGATGCCTGCCGCGATCAACAGCGCCGCGATACCCAGGGCCCACAGCACGTTCGCGCCGGTGTAGGCCAGGCCGCCGCCGCGGCCGGTGGAATCCCCGCCCCCAGGCACGGGTGTTCCGGTCGTACCGGTTATCCGGACGGGGGTTGTCGCCGTGGTTTCCGTAGTCACCGAGGTTGAAAGCGTCGGCGTTGGAGTCGGCGTTGGAGTCGGCGTCGGCGTCGGAGTCGGCGACGTCCTCGCGTGCGGCGTGTTCTGCGGAGACTGCGGCGTGGTGCTCTGCGGCTCCGGCTTGGTCACTACAACGTTGTCGTACTCAAACTGCTTCCCGGCCACATTGCCAAGCGGCAAAATCACCAGCTTGGGACCGGAAACGCGGTAGTTGTGCTGCGTATCCGGCGCAGCCTCTTCAAGCAGGTACAGCCCGGGTTCCAGGCCGGTGAACCGCGCAACGCCGTCGGCGTCGGTTGTGCGCTCGCTGATGAGGGTGAGGTGGTGGGACTGAACGTCGTCAAGCGTGAAGCTCTTGGCGCGCTCGCGCCCGGCGGTGGTGGCGATGTCGATGCCCTCCACCAGTCGCAGTGTGAAGCGCGCCCCGGCGATCGCGGCGGGCTTTTCGCCGGCCGGCAGATCGTCGAAGGGGTTGGTCGCGGTTTTGCGCACGGTGAGGCTTAGGGGCCTTTGCTTATCGACGCTCTCCGCCACCAAACCCCCATCATTCCCGCTGATCACCCGGCCTGCGGCCGGCGTGGCAGCCAGCGCAGAGACCGTGATCGCGGCTGCCGCGGCAATGGCCGCGACGCGGTTTGTGTAGGTCATCGGCGGCGCAGCTCCTCGTTGAGTTCGCGGGCGAGCTGGCGGCGTCGCGCCGCGGTCGCGTCGAGCTCGGTGTGCTGCGCGTCCTTTCGCTTCTCCCGGATGATCCACAACGCCATACCGGCGAAGATGACCAGCGACAACCCGCCGAGCACCCACATCCACCACTGGATGGTGGAAGCGGATTTGTCGAGGACCTCCGCCTCCGCCGCGTCCATCGACACACGCTGCGCGTGGACCAGCAGGCGGTGGGTGTTAATGCCGTAGGGCGTGCAGGTGATCAACGTGACCAGGTCTTTGCCCGGCTCGGAGCGCAGGCTCTGCACCTCGTCCGGGAGCACGACCTCGGTGCCGTACACCTGGTACTTCATGCGCTCGCCGAAGGTGGAGACGTAGATGGCGTCGCCCGGCTGGACATCGATGAGGTCGTCGAAGAGGGTTGCGTTCGTCAGGCCCGTGTGCCCCGTGATCACCGAGTGAGTCCCCTCGCCACCGACGGGCAGCGAGGTCCCGTACAGGTGGCCGAGCCCCTTTTGGAGCGTTTCCTCCGAGGTGCCGTGATAAAGCGGCAGCTTTACATCGATGGATGGGATTACCACCTGCGACATCGCAGGGGCGCCGGACAGCTGGTCGAGGTACTCGCGATACTCAACGTTGTCCTTACTGATGCGCGCCAGCCACGGGTCCAAGATCGGGCCGTCGGTGTGCTCGGCGTTGAAGGTGCGGGCGGACTCGATCTGCTGGTTCTTCTCCTCAGCCGGCGTCGCCTGCACCTGCTCTTCATACCGTTCCGCGACATCTTGCTGCACCCGGTTATTCCACTGCGTGGCCACGACCGGGTACATCAGCACCGCCAAGCCCACAAGAATGAGAATGACGGGCAGACCAACGCGCTGGAAGAAGGACTTCTGCGCCGGCTCCTGCCGAGGCGTCCTTTCAACCGTTGTTGTTGCCACTGCTGTCATCCTTTCCTCGGGGCTTGTGCTTGTCGACGTTCGGTTACACCCAGCCGCGAGACTTACGCGGCCTTGGAGTTGCGGCGTGCGGCGTAGATGCCGCCGCCGACGATGGTCAGACCCGCGAGGGCCAGGACCACCACACCCATGCCACCGGTGTTCGGCAGGGTATTCGGGGACTTGAGGTTCACAACGGTGGCGGCGGCTTGGATGGCGACAGTTGGCTTGCCGTTCTCGTCCACCTCGCCGCGCTTCAGCTCAAACGGGGTGAGCTTGTCGCTCGCGATGTAGCCTGCCGGTGCCTTGGTCTCCTTTAGGCAGAGCTGTGTATTTACGGCGGCGCTGCTGTTGTTTTCAAAGTCGGAGACGTGGATGCCGGAGATGGTCACCTTGCCGTCGTCCCCGGTCACGAACTTGTCGGTCTTCGTTTCGCCGACGTAAGCGGACTGGGCACCGGTGTTCGCGAGCTGGGTCCAGGTAGTTTCACCTGCGGAGCCAGCCGTCTGCTCACAGCGCACCAGCTGGAACTCGGCGCCCTTCAGCGGGGTGTCGCCCTCGTTGGTCTTCGTGATCTCGAGGCTGCCCCAGTAGGAGTGAACCTTGTCCGTCGGGTGCTCGACATCAGAGTCGGAGCTGCCGTTGTTGTAGATCAGCGTGCCCTGGTTAGCGATGTGCTGGACACCAGCCTTGACGATAGCGTTGATGGTAGTAACGACGTTGGTGCCAGCCTGCAGCTTTGCAAGGCCCGCGTCAGTGAAAACAACCTCGATCGTCTGGCCGTTGATGACGACGTTGTAATCAGTGCCGGCCGCGAAGCCTTCAACCTCTACATCGCCCGCCTTCGGCGCCTCGAGCTGCTCGTCCAGTACATCTCGGACGACGTACTTGGTCAGCTTGCCGGCTGGAACACCGGTGGTCAGGGTGTAGGTGTACTTGTCGCCAGCATTGGCCCACTCATCCTTGACTTCCTTCTTCACCGTGTTCTCGGTGTTCTTCGGGTAGGCGTGGACATCGTAGATCCAGTCAGTGCCCTCGCTGTTGGTCATCGGCACGTACACGAGGAACGGCGCACCCGGCACAACGCCAGCAGGCGCGCTGGTCTCGACGACGCGGTACAGGCCCTTCGCCAGGCCGTCGAACTTCAGCTCGCCGTCATTGTTCGTCTCGCCGTTTGCCACGTTGGCTTGCTCAGCCGTCAGGCCCAGGACGCCGCCGTCCTTGGATGATTCCCAGAGCTGGTTTGCTTCCTGCCAATCTTTGGTGGTTTCAAGGGGCTTGATGAGGTCAAGACGGTAGGTGACTCCAGAGAGTCCCTCACCCGGGACGCCCTCCATGGGCTGACCGGTGGCCTTGTCACCGGGCTGCTCATTGTTGGTCAGCCTCTTCTTGTGCAGCGTGAGGGACATGGAACGGCTGTCATTGATCCCGGCACCCGCAGTTTCTGCAGTCGCATCCTGCGCGAATGCGATCGGGGCGGTCAGGGTGCCAGCGGAGCCAGAGACTGCGAGACCTGCCGCAAGGGCGATGGCGGCGGTTTTCTTCGTGGCAATAGCCAAAGCGAATCCTTTCGAAAGAAGTGGGAGTTTGGGACCGACGGGCCGGCTTCTTTCGAACGGCCGGTCGCCCGCGGGAGGCCCTTAGTAAACTCCTTCGCCCGCCCAGTCCGCAATCGGTAGATCTTCGAAAAAACAGCTTCTTCAAAAGCTAGTTTCCCAAAAGTTTTTGGGTGAGTAGCTTCGAAAGTGTCAACCTGCAACTTTGGACTCTCTTTATATTCCACATGCGACAAAACTAATGATAGAAAAGACATCGCCCTCCCGATGTTATTTCCATCACATGCGCGGCAAGAGATGGCTCTTTACTGTGCAGAGTGAGGCAAAGCCAAGGCATTGAGACCGTGCCAGCAACCTCGTCACATCGCGCCGTCACAGATTTCACGAACCCACCTTCACCCCCGAACGGGTGGTGCCTTTTCGTTCCCCCCAGAACAACCATGACGGTTGGCCCAGGACACCCTCCGGTCCCTGTCTTCAGGTTGTCAATCCCCACCACCCAGACCCCCAAGACTGTAGGCCTCAACCCCCGGTACCCGCTGAGGCCTACAGGGGTGTAGGCCTCAAGAAAACCGAGTCACACCAGTAACACGCGACCTGCGGGTTTCCGGTAGGCCTCAGCGCCCACCTTCGCTGAGGCCTACACCCCTGTAGGCCTCAAAACTCAGTGCCCGCATCCTGCGCCAGCTACTCAGCCAGTCCTCGCACTCGCGCGAATCTAGGGTTTCTGCTTAACGACGAAAGGTCCCCACCCCAAGCTCCCCAGGACCCGGGATGGGGACCGTTAAGATCCGGAAGGTTTAGACCAGCTGGCGGCGTCCGAATGCGAAGACCGCGGCACCCAGGATGGATGCGACCAGCAGTGCGATCAGGCCCTTGCCGAAAGCGTTGGAGCCGGTCTCGAAGGTCTCGCCGCGGCCCTTGGTCTCAATCTGAGCCTCCACCTCTGCGCGGTTGCTGGAGAGCATGTTGGCGGATGCCTCGCGCTCCCATGCGGTGGGCACGGAGGAGGTGCGGGTGATGTCCATGACGTAGGTGCGGCCGTCTTGGTTCAGGTACCAGTTCACGCCGCCGATGATCAGCATGGCCGGCAGGGCCATCATGCCCGCGAACGCGAGGTCCGCGGTGTTGAACTGGAACTGGAAGTTCTGGCGGATCTCAGCCGGGAGGGACAGGTTCATGCGCTGCGCGAAGTCCTCGATGCGCATCCAGCCGGACTGGCCCTCGGCGAATGCCTTGCCAACCAGCTCCGGGCTGTTGACCACGTAGCGCCAGTCCGCGGCGTAGAACCAGCTCTCGCCGTCCAGCTGGCCTGCGAGGTCGCCGACCTTCCATGCCGGGAGGGAGGCCAGGTTGTAGTTGAAGGCCGGGTTGGAGCTCTTGGCGGTGAGGGACTCGACCTGCTTCTCGGACGCAGCCTGGGCGCCGGCAGCGCCGGTCGCGCCAGCTGCGCCGATGCCAACCTGCAGGGTCTGCTGCACCAGGTTCTCCGGCAGGCGCACCTTGGCCTCGCGGGCGATCTCCAGGATGGTCTTCACGCCGGTGGCCGGCAGAGCGCCGGTGACGCGGGTCTTGTCGGAGACAACGTTGAAGCGGTCTGCGTGGTAGTACCACTCGATGTCGCCGATCTTGATGGCCAGCACGCCCGGCTGCCAGTCAGCCAGAGCAACGGTGCCAACGGAAGCTTTCGCGTGAGCCTCCTTCAGCGCCTCGATCTTGTTGGCCGGGACGGTGCGGTTGGTCATCACGGCCAGCTCGATGATGCTCATCTCGGTGTCCGCGTTGCCGGTGGCCTTGGAGCCCTCGGTCTTCGCCAGCGCCTCGTCGATGGTCACGTTCAGGCCGTCTGCCAGGTAGAACCAGGTCTTGCCGCGGTAGATGCCAGCCTCTGCGCCAGCCTTCCACTCCGGCATGGCGGCCAGGACGGTGGTGGCGCCGGCCTGGGTGGTGGCGGTGCTGGACAGGTAGTCAATAACCGGGTTTGCAACCGGTGCCGCGACCTCTTCGATCGCCGCGTTGATGCTGCTGCCGGCGAGCTCGCCGCCAACGGAGGACTGCGCCGTAGCGTTCGGCGCGATCGACAGGGTAATGGCCCCAGCAAGAGCCAGGGCGGTGATGGACGTGCCGTAACGCTTCATGAGGTTCTCCAGGGTCATTCAGGAAAGGCTTCGGAAAAGTTGACTCACTCTAAAGTCTCAATACAGGCTTTAGACTTTCCATCACTCTAGTCACACAATTCACATTCGTCACACAAGTCCCGCCGAGCACATCCTTCACACGACGAAAAATGCCCCCACATTGGGGGGCCTACATCTCGCTGACGTGGAGGTTTGGTCTAGGAAGCGTCGTTAAGCGACACGCCCTCGAAGCGCCACCCAATCACCGCGTTGCGCACCGAATCCTGGAAAGGATTCGCCGGCTGCACGCAGGAAATGGTGAGCAGGCGGCCGGGCGTGGGCTGCGTGCCCCAAATCTCGTCGGCGGCCGCAAGCTCCTTCTTCTCCGGCGCGTGCAAGTCCGTGACCACGTATTTCAGCCACCAGTCCCCGCTGCGCTCCGTGCGCAGGTACATCACGTCCCCCACTTTCAGCGTGTGCTCCTCCGCGGACGGGTTGTACAGCTTGTCAAACACCGCCGGCACACCCGCCGCCGCGTGCCCGGCCAGCACAACTACGTCGGAGGTATGCGTGCCCGGGAGCTGGTACGGCTTATCGACGCTCGTATAAGCACACGCCTTCCCCAGCGGCTCCGGATCAATCTTTCCGTCGACCACCCGGCAATCGCCGTCCTCGAACTTCGCGGTGAGGTTCACGGCGGGGATGCGCATCTCCACCGGGCGGGACTGGTCGATGATCTCGGGCGGTTCGGCGGGTGCGGCCTCGGTGGTAGTCGGTGTCGGGGTTGTCGCCGGCGCAGCCGAAGAGGTGGTTTCGGTGGGGGTTGGGTCCGGGGAAACGTCGTCACGCAAAGCCCCGCACGCGCGCACGAGGCCGAAGATGAGCAGCAGGAGGATGAGCAGCGCGGCGATACGACGCACGTGAAACACCCAGCGCGGCGGGCGCGGGTTGCGGCGCGGCGCGGGGCGGCGCTCAGATCGGGGCAGCTCAGGGGGCCGCCGCGGCACGTACGTATCGCCAGCCATGCGAAAACAATACACTTTGCGGACATGAAAGAAGTTGCAGTGACAGACGTGCCCCAGGGGGCTCAGCTTATCGACGTCCGCGAAACCGACGAGTTCGCCCACATCCGCGCCGCGGATGCCGTGAATATTCCGCTGAGCGAGTTTGTGATCCGCGCACGCGAGATTGACCCGGACCGGGATATTTATCTGATCTGCAAATCGGGCGGGCGATCCTCGCAGGCCGCCGAGTACCTGGAGCATGCGCTGGGGTGGGACAACGTGATCAACGTGGCCGGCGGCACCCAAGCGTGGGTGGATGCCGGGTTGGAGACCGCGCGCGGGTAGCGGCGGGCCCAGAACAGTTGGCGCGCCAAATCGTTTACGTTGCCCGCGATTTCCGCCTACGCTGGATTTATGTCCCAACCCGCTGAGCTGCCCGCAACCCTCACCCGGTCACCGTCGTTTCAGATCGAACGCGTGCGCCGGCACACAAAAGATGAGGTAGAGCGAACTCTGGCGGAACACGGGTCCACCATGCGCGAATTCTGGATCTTAAGCTGCGTGATGGAGCAGGGACTTTCCCAACGGCAGCTGTCCGAGATGCTGGTTATCGACGCCTCCGACATGGTCCGGTTGATCGATTCCCTCGAGGCCCACGAGTGGGTCAAACGCGAGCGCGACCCGCAGGACCGCCGCCGCCAGATTGTCACCCCCACCAAGAAGGGCGTGAAGGCGCATGCGCTGCTACTTGACGACGTCGCCACTGCCGAAGACCGCGCCCTCGACATGTCCACCACCAAGCAGCTGAAGTCGCTGAAGAAGCTGTCCAAGGCCATCCTCTCCGAGGAGGCGTAGGGGCTGGGGCCCTGGTTTGGTGCCGTCGCGTCCCCGTCACGCCCGTTGCAGCGCCGGTCGGTGCCCCCTCTCCGTCACGCCACTGCCCGCGCCGGCCTGAGCCCCTGCCCGCGCCAAACTTTTTGGAGAAATGAATCCACCAGGTCTTTTAGTGGCCTGGGAGCGCGAATCCACAAACTCCTGCTCCCGCGGGGCAGCCGTCAACCCGCTCGGCCCCCTGGACCCGGCCCCGCTGCGTAATTTTTCAGAGATCTCTCCCGATTGACTGGGAGTAGGTACGTTCAACGTGCAGCTGTATCCCCAACTACTTCTCGAGGACGCAATGAAGAAGACCCTCCGCGCCGGTGCCCTGGCCGTCGCTCTTGCAACTACCTCTGTAACCGTTCCGGCGGCTATCGCCCCGGCAGCACTTGCCGCCGAGCAGCCAGCTGGCAATACCGGCGCTGCCAAGCAGTCCACCCCGAAGACGCTGGACGAGCAGATCGCGGACGCGGAGGCACAGCTGGAGCAGGTCAAGACCATTTACGACACAGCCAAGCTGAATGTGGAGGCCCTCAAGGCAGCAATTGCTAACGACGGCAAGCCGACCGCCGCGCAGCAGAAGGCACTTGACGACGCTAAGGCTGCATTTGCACCCCATGAGGCCGCCTACAAAGCCGCAAAGAAGAAGCGTGATGATGCAAAGGCCGCCGTCACCGCCGCGCAGACCAAGGCTAACGATGCAGCGAAGGCGCTTAAGAGCGCCAACGATGCGGTTACCACTGCTCAGGCGGAACTCAACCAGCTGAATGCGAAAGTCAACGATAAGGACACCCCGAAGGAAAAGCAGCCAACGGCGGCTGACATCGCTGCGGCTGAAGAAAAGCTCGCGAAAGCAAAGGAAGCCGTGCCTGGCAAGGAGAAGGCCGTCGAGAACGCAAACTGGGCCCTGCAGACAGCCCAGGGGACCGACTTGCTGGTCTCGGTTGAGTTCGACGATGTGGAGAAGAAATACAACGAGGCTGACTTGGCACTGAAAAAAGTCGAGAACCAGATCAAGGGAAACAAGACTAGCGCCAAGGACGCGGAGGCCACCCTGCCCGCAGCGGAGCTCGTGCTCGCCCGGGCGGAGGCTGCTGTAACCACGGCTCAGACCAACCTCGACAACCTCAAAGCACAGAAGGCTGCACAGGCGAACAAGAAGACCCCGAGCCTCCCGCAGTCCAGCAACCCGGACGGCTCCCTGACACCGGTGGGTATCGCGGGCATTGTTATCGGCGTACTGGCGGCGATCCTCGCTATCGGCGCAGCCCTGATGCCGAACCTGCAGCAGTTCCTGCCTCGCTAATCCTCAGATCGGGCCGGGTAAGAAAATCGGTCGGTTTCCTCGCTGGCGGCCCGCAAACTGGCCGCAGACCAGCCCGAACCCAGACACCGAAACCTAGGTACCGAATGGTAGGTATCGAAGTTCGCCCCCTCGGCGGCGTTTTTCGGTGTCTGCCCTTCGGGTCCTATATTTCGATATCTGCCCTTCGGGTCCTATATTTCGGTGTCTGCCGGATCTGGAACAAGTCCCCGCAAACTCACTCCAGGCAGCGCCTCCGCCCACTGAAAATTCATGGGCCAACACCAACGAATTGAGGTATTAGGCGAGCTCAACTAGCGTGAGGCGCATGTCAAAACCGGAACTTCACGCTGAGCAGGTGTCTTCAGACGCCCGCACCAGCACGAACGAGGGCACGGCCGAGCAGCCGCAGCCCACCGCGCCGGCGGAACCGCACGCCCACGCCGAGCACGCCCACGCCGACGCCGAGCACGCCCACGCCCATGCCGAGTCCGCCCACGCGGAGCACTTGCTGCGTGGCCACCTCGCGCCGTCGGCACGCACGCTGGTGGATATCGTCCTGGCCACCGCGGAGCAGTACCCGGACGCGCCCGCGATCGACGACGGCAGCGACGACGACGCCGACCACGAGGCCGCGGAAGAGACCAGCCACCACGCCAACAACACCGACCGCGACCACCACTCCGGCATCCTCACCTACGCCGAGCTGGTGGAGGAAGCGCAGCACCTCGCCGCCACGCTCAATGCCAACGGCATTGGCCCCGGCCAGCGCGTGGGCATCCGCATGACGTCGGGTACCCGCCACCTGTACATCGCCATCCTGGCCACGCTGTTCGCCGGCGCCGCCTATGTGCCGGTGGACGCGGATGACCCGCAGGAGCGCGCGGACCTGGTCTTCGGCGAGGCGGACATTGACGCAATGTTCACCGACCGCGGCCTGAAGGTACTCAAGCGCCAGCACGCGCAACCGCGCGAGCTCACCCCGGAGGACGATTGCTGGATCATCTTCACCTCCGGCTCCACGGGCACGCCGAAGGGCGTGGCGGTGACGCACCGCTCCGCAGCCGCATTCGTCGACGCGGAGGCGCGCCTGTTCTGCCAGGATGAGCCGCTGGGCCCGGAGGACCGTGTGCTCGCGGGCCTGTCCGTCGCCTTCGACGCCAGCTGCGAAGAGATGTGGCTGGCCTGGCGCCACGGTGCCTGCCTGGTCCCCGCCCCGCGCAGCCTGGTCCGCAGTGGCCAGGACCTCGGCCCGTGGCTGATCCGCCGCGACGTCACTGTCGTGTCTACCGTCCCCACCCTCGCCGGCCTGTGGCCCGCGGAAGCGCTGGACGGCGTTCGCCTACTCATCGTGGGCGGCGAGGCCTGCCCGCAGGAGCTGGCGGATCGCCTCAGCGCGGAGCGCGAGATGTGGAATACGTACGGGCCGACGGAAGCGACCGTCGTAGCCAGCGCTGCGAAGCTGGAGCCGGGCAAACCGGTGACCATCGGTTGGGCGCTGGACGGCTGGGACCTGCGCGTTCAGCCGGACGGCGAGCTGGTGATCGGCGGCGTGGGCCTCGCGCGCTACTTGGACCCGGCGAAGGACGCGGAGAAGTACGCGCCGCTGGGCGACTGGCAGCGCGCGTACCGCACCGGCGACCACGTGCGCATCACTGACGACGGCCTCGCCTTCATCGGCCGCGCGGACGACCAGGTGAAAATCGGCGGCCGCCGCATCGAGCTCGGCGAAGTTGAGGCGAACGTCGCAGCGCTGCCCGGCGTGTACAACAGCGCCGTAGCCGTGCAGAAACTCCCGGGCGGCGACAAAGTCCTGGTCGGCTACGTCTCCCCCGACCCCGGCGCCGAGCTCGACCCGGCCACCATGCGCGCCCAGCTCACCGAGGTCATGCCGGCCGCGCTCGTGCCGCGCATCGCCATCCTGGACGAGCTGCCCGTGCGCACCTCCGGCAAGGTGGATAAGGCCGCGCTGCCGTGGCCGCTGCCTGCATCCGTCGAGGTCGCGGGCCTGACCGACACGGAGCGCTGGGTCGCGGAACAGTGGGTCGAGGTCCTGGGCATGGACGTCACCAGCGTGGACGCGGACTTCTTCGACCTCGGCGGCACCTCCCTCGCCGCCGCCGCGCTGGTCGCCCGCCTGCGCGAGCGCGTGCCGACGTTCGCCGTCCGCGACCTCTACGACCATCCCCGCCTCGGGGCGCTCGCTTCGCGTATCGACGCTTCCGTCAAACCCAACACCCCAACCATCGACCGCCACGTCAAACCTGTCACCGCGAGCACCCGCGTGGCCCAGACGCTGACACTCGCGGCCGTGATGACGCTGCGCGCCGCTAGCCCGATCATCTGGATTCTGCTGGCCATGGCTATTGCCATGCCCGGATCCTACATCGTCCCGGTGTTGATCCTGTGGTTGATCTTCTGCACCCCGCTGGGCCGCGTGCCCATCGGCGCGTACGGCGCACGCCTGATTCGCGACGGCTTCCGTGGCCGCCTCGCCCCCGGCGAGTACCCGCGCGGCGGCGCCACGCACCTGCGCCTCTGGGCCGCGGAGCGCTGGCTGCAGGCCTCCGGCGCGCTGAACCTCTCAGCCACGCCACTGTTCAAAACCACCGCCCGCATCCTGGGCAACCGCGTGGGCAAAGACGTGGACATGCAGACGTTGCCGCCGGTCAGCGGCCTGGTCACCATCGGCGCGGGCACGTCCATCGAGCCCGGCGCGGACCTCTCCGGCTACTGGCTGGACGGGGACATCCTGCGGGTCGGCACCATTACCATCGGCAAGGACGTGCGCATCGGCGCCCGCTCCACCCTCTTGCCCGGCGCGGAGATCCGCGAGGGCGCAGAGGTGGAGCCGAACTCCACCGTCACCGGGCGCAAGCCGGTGAAGAAGCACGCGCGCTGGGCTGGCTCGCCGGCGCGCAAGGTGGGCAAGACCAAGCAGACCTTCCCCACCGAAGCCCCGCCGGCGGGCCGCGCATGGGCCGCCGCGTACACAGTAACCGCTCTCATCATCGGTGCGTTGCCGCTGGTCAGCCTCGGTGTAGCAGCGTGGGCAGCCTTCCGCTTCACCATCGCGACGGGCCGCCCGCTGCTCGCCGGCGCTCTCGGCGGCGTGGTCTACCAAGCAGTTGGCATGGTGCTTGTGCTTGTTGGTGTAAGGGTGGCGTCGATAAGCGTGAAGCCCGGAACCCACCCCGTACGCAGCGCGCCGGGCCTGGGGCTGTGGACGGTGACGCGCCTGATGGACGACGCCCGCTCGCGCCACTTCCCCGTCTACGCCAGCCTGCTCACGCCGGTGTGGCTGCGTGCGCTCGGCGCGCGCATCGGCCGCGGCGCGGAGGTCTCCACCGCGGTCATGGCACCCACGCTCACCGAGGTGCGCGAGGGGGCATTTCTTGCCGACGACACCCTGATCACCCCCTACGAACTCAGCGGGGGCTGGATGCGTGCCGACGAAACCGTGATCGGCAAACGCGCCTTCGTGGGCAACTCTGGCGTTGTGGCGCCGGGCCGCAAGGTGGCCAAGGGGTCGCTGGTGGCGGTGCAGTCCGCGGCGCCGAAGAAGTCCAAGGCCGGGTCCAACTGGTGGGGTTCCCCGCCGGAACGCATGCGCCGCGTGGAGGTTGCCGCGGATGGCGGCGAGGCCGCGACGTTCGAGCCGTCCAGGGGCCTGCGCGCCCGGCGCGGACTGATTGAGACGCTGCGCCTGCTGGCGCCGGCGGCGCAGGGTGTGCTCGCGGCCGGGTTTGTGTTCGGCACCATCGCGCTGTTCGATAGCTTCGGCCTGTGGGTCCTCGCGTTCGGCGGCCTGCTGTGGATGGCGCTCGGCGCGGTTGCGCTTGCGGTGACGGCCCTGGCCAAGTGGGTCTGCGTGGGCCGCCACAAGGCGGGCGAGCACCCGCTCTACTCCTGGTTCGTCTGGCTCAACGAGCTGCAGGACCAGTTTGTGGAGACGCTGGCCGCGCCGTGGTTCTTCAACTGGGCCGGCGGCTCCGGCGAGATGAACCTGGCGCTGCGCCTGCTTGGCGTGAAGGTGGGGCGCGGCGCGTGGGTGGAGTCCTACTGGTTCCCGGAGACGGATCTGTGCCGCGTGGGCACCGGCGCCGCCGTGGGCCCCGGCACCGTGGTGCAGACGCACCTGTTCCAGGACCGCGTCATGTCGCTCGCGCCGGTGGAGATTGGCGATGGCGCCACGTTGGGCGCGAACTCGGTGGCGCTGCCGGGTTCCTCGCTTGGGCGTGCCGCCACCATCGCCCCCGGCTCGCTGGTCATGCGCGGCGACGTAGTGCCGGCCTCCACCGTGTGGCAGGGCAACCCCGTCGAGGCGGCGTAGCGGGCGCGGCTTGCTCCCGCAGAGCAGCTAATCCCGCACCCCGCCTACTCCTGCAGAGCCCGCGCGATCTGGGCGATTGGCAACATAAGGTGCAGCGGCTCCCCCGGCAACTCAATGAAGTCCGCGGCGCTGAGGTAGAACTGCTTCGCTTCCTCGTTCAACGCGTGCACCACTACTGCCGCGGCCCCGATCGCCTCCGATCCGGCGAGGCAGCGGGTCAACGCGTCCCGGAGCAGCGCCCGGCCGATCCCCTTCCCCTGCGCCCTCTGGTCCACGGCCAGCCGGGCGAGGATCACCACCGGAATCGCGCGCGGGCGCCCCGAGGCAAAGTCTTCCGGTGCGAGCTCCTTTTCCACGCTGCCGGTACACACGGCGTAGTACCCCATCACTCGGTCGTTCCACGTGCTCACGTACACCACGCAGTTCCGCGCACGCTGGTTCTGCATGGCGTAGCGGTGGAACCAGATGTCCAAGGACGGTTCGCCAGAGGAAAAGTCTTTACGGTTGTCTGACTTCTCCAGCCGCCTCGGTGGCTGCAGGACGTTGTCAGCGGTCAAAGGAGAACTCCTGGCCGAACACGTCCGGCTCCGCGAACAGGGCTGCAAGCTTTCCTACGCGAATCGGTTGGTCCAGAGCGTGACGGAACACGTCAAAATCCGCTTGATCAAGCACAAACCTGCGCTTGTCCGCCAGCACGATCTCTGCCTCGTGCACTGCGCTGCTCAGCACGAACTCCGACACCGATTGCTCAGTCGCCTCAGCCGCGCGCCGAAGCAGCTCGTTCTGCGCTGACGTGGCCCGCAGATTGAGCCGCTGATCCTTGATAGTCATCGGTAACCTCCCCATCTCATTTGTACACACATTGTACATACACTCACCAACCGGCGCCCCGGCAATTTGCAAAGTAGACCGACTGGTGTAGTTTTAGCGGACAAGATAGTTCACTGAGCGTCGTAAAGCTTGCAAAAGCTCCGCGACCTGCACTGGAAAGTAGACCGATATGTCTGTAACCCGTAACCGCCTCGCTGCCGGCCTTGCCGCACTGGTTGCCGCAGCAACCCTGACCGCGTGCGGCGGCACCGAAACCGCCGGCACCTCCGCCACCACCGCGGGCGGCGACACCGCCGCCTCCGCCGGCTACCGCAGCGTGGAAGACATTCAGAACGACGGCACCGTGAAGATCGGCGTGTTCTCCGACAAGGCTCCGTTCGGCTACGTGGACGCGAACGGCAAGTACGCGGGCTACGACATCGAGTACGGCAACCGCCTCGGCGAGGACCTAGGCGTGAACGTGGAGTACGTGCCGGTGGAGGCGGCCTCCCGCGTGGAGTTCCTGGACACCAACAAGGTGGACATCATCCTGGCCAACTTCACCCTCACCCCGGAGCGCCAGGAGAAGGTGGACTTTGCCAACCCGTACATGAAGGTCTCCCTGGGCGCCGTCACCCCGGACAAGGCTCCGCTGAACAGCGTGGAAGAGCTTGAGGGCAAGAACGTGATCGTGGTCAAGGGCACCACGGCGGAGACCTTCCTGGAGAAGAACCACCCGGAGATCAAGCTGACCAAGTTTGAGCAGTACACCGAGGCCACCAACGCGCTTATCGACGGCCGCGGCGATGCCTGGGTGACCGACAACACCGAGGCCCTTGCATGGGCCGCGAAGACCGACGGCTTCACCGCCACCATCCCCACGCTGGGTGAGACCGACACCATCGCCGGCGCCGTGGCCAAGGGCAACACCGACCTGCGCGACTGGATGAACAACGAGCTGGAGGACCTGGGCAAGGAGAACTTCTTCCACCAGGCCTACGACAAGACGCTGAAGCCGGTCTACGGCGACGCGGTCTCCGCCGACGACTTGGTCGTCGAGGGCGGCAAGCTCTAACCCACCCGTTCTAGGCTCGGAGGCCAACACCCCAGTGGATTTCTCGGTAGTAGCCGACAACATCCCGGTTTATGCGCAGGCGGCAGTCCTCACCGTGAGGGTTGCCGCCAAAGGCATTCTCCTGGCATTTTTGGTCGGCATCGTATGTGCAAGTGTGAAGTATTTCCGCGTGCCGGTGCTCAGCCAGCTGGTCACCGCGTACGTGGAACTGTCCCGCAACACCCCGCTTTTGGTCCAGCTGTTCTTCCTCTACTTCGGCCTGCCCAAGCTGGGCATTGTGCTCTCCTCGGAGACGTGCGCCGTGGTTGGCCTCGGGTTCCTCGGCGGCAGCTATATGGCTGAGGCGATCCGTGCTGGGTTGGAAGGGGTTCCGGAGAGTCAGCTGCAGTCGTCGTTAAGCTTGGGCCTCAGCCGGACGCAGGCCCTGCGCCACGTGATCTCCCCGCAAGCGGCGGCGATTGCGCTACCCGCGCTGACGGCGAACATTGTGTTCCTGATCAAGGAGACCTCGGTGGTCAGCATCGTGGCGCTGCCGGATCTGGTGTACACGGCGAAGGAGCAGATCGGCCAGACGTACGAGACGCGGGAGGCCCTGTTCCTCCTGGTTACGTTCTACCTGCTGATTCTGCTGCCGATCTCCCTGATCGCGGGTGCCGTGGAGAGGAAGGTGCGCGCGAATGTTTTCTGATCTTGAGGTCCTCGCCCAAGGCAACAACTTCGCCCGCCTGCTGGGCGGCCTGTGGGTCTCAGTGCAGATCGCGCTCGCGTCCATGGGGCTCTCTGTGGTGCTGGGCACCCTGCTGGGCGTGGTGATGACGTCCAAGAACCGCGCCGTGCAGGTAATCACCCAGATCTACCTGCAGTTTGTGCGCATCATGCCCCAGCTGGTGCTGCTGTTCCTGGTGTACTTCGACCTCACGCGCGGCTTCGGCATCAACCTGGACGCCAAGCTCGCGGCCGTGATCGTATTCACGCTGTGGGGCACCGCGGAGATGGGCGACCTGGTGCGCGGCTCCATCCAGGCCGTGCCGCAGCACCAGTATCTTTCCGCGGCGGCGCTGGGCATTGAGGGCCGCGACCTGTACCGCCACGTGGTGCTGCCCCAAGCCGTGCGCGGGCTGCTGCCGCTGACCATTAACCTGACCAACCGCATGATCATGACCACTTCGCTGGTCGCGCTCATCGGCGTTGTCGAAGTGCTGAAAGTTGCGCAACAAATCATCGACGCCAACCGCTTCGACTACCCCTCCGCCGCGCTGTGGATCTACGGCGTGGTGTTCCTGCTCTACTTCGCGGTGTGTTTCCCCATCTCCCTCGCCGCACGCAAACTCGAGAAAAGGTGGCGCTAAATGGAGCTTATTTCGCTTAACGACGTTCACAAGACCTACCCCAACGGACACCAAGCCCTCCGCGGCGTGAGCCTCGATGTGGCGGCCGGCGAGGTGGTTGCCATCATCGGCCCGTCCGGCTGCGGCAAGTCCACGCTCCTTCGCACCGTGAACGGGTTGGAGCCGGTGGATAGCGGCCGCATCTTCGTAGACGGCGTGGACGTGACCGCCGCCGGGACGAAGCTGAAGGACGTGCGCACCGACGTGGGCATGGTCTTCCAGTCCTACGACCTCTTCCCCCACCTCACGGTGATGAAGAATCTGCTGCTCGCCCCCAAGGTGGTGCAGGGCGCCAACGAGAAAGAGGCACGCGAGCGCGCCTTGGCGCTGCTGGATCGCGTCGGCCTGGCCGACAAGGCGGACGCCCGCCCGCGCGAGCTTTCTGGCGGCCAGAAGCAGCGCGTTGCCATCGTGCGCGCGCTGATGATGCAGCCGAAGGCATTGCTTCTCGACGAAATCACAGCCTCCCTCGACCCCGAAATCGTCCGCGAGGTACTTGAGGTGGTTGTGGATTTGGCCCGCGAGGGAATGACCATGCTGGTGGTCACCCACGAGATGTCCTTTGCAAAGGCCGTTGCGGACCGCATTGTGTTCATGGATGCCGGCCAGATCATCGAGGTTGGCCCGCCTGAGGAGTTCTTCGCCGCACCCAAGTCTGAGCGCGCCCAGCGGTTCTTGAACCAGCTGGTGTTCTAGGTCTCGCGCCGCTTAGCGTTGCCTGTACCCCGATTTTTGGTGTTCCTTTTCCGCGCGCTACCAGCAGGGGCACAGTACTATCCCAGGGGAGCAGCTCCTTGCTTCCCTGCCCCGCTGCCCTTCCCTCTGGACACTGGAGACCCCAATGAAGAACTCCCTGCGCGCCGGCATCGTTGCCGCCTCCCTCGCCGCAACCACCATCGTTGTTCCGGCCGCACACGCCGATTCCGCCACCATCGCAGCTGTGGCCCCTTCCGTGAATGTCACCGCAACGGTGACCAAGACTGACGCGGCTCCGGCCACTACCGTCAGCACGATTACCAAGGTCGGCGCGGATGACGCGGTCGCAGAGGCTAAGCGCCAGCTGGCTGGCCTCAAACCGGCTGAGGCACTCGAAAAGGCGAAGCAGATTCGCGCGGAGAAAATCAGGGAGCTCGGCAACGTCGAGGAGCGCTTGGCGGCCGAAGATAAGAAGCTCGCTGACTTGTCCAAGGAGCTCGAGGACGCGAAGAAGACCAACGACAAGGCCAAGATCGACGCAGCTCAGAAGAAGTACGACGACCAGAAGAAGAAGGTCGACACCGCGAAGCAGCAGCTGGCTGACAGCAAAGCAAAGCTCGCCGAGAAGGAGAAGCAGCTTGCACAGGCCGAGTCCGCGCTGAAGTTCGTGAACGGCTTCTCTTCCTTTAAGGACGACGAGGGCCTGACCCCGCTCGGCATCATCACCGTCGTCGTTGGTGTCCTGGCCGTCCTGGGCATCGGCGCGTTCGCACTACCGACCATCCAGAAGATGCTCCAGCGCTAACGCTCAAGCGCGCCGGCGCGACCGCCGGTGCGACCGGCCTGACCGCAGCGCCCAGCGCGACGCGGCCACTAAACACCAAAGAGGTGCGAGCCCACAGGCTCACACCTCTTTTTCTTTGCCTAACCCCAAGGCAAGCGGGTCTTGCCCGCCAGCCGGCCCCTAGTCGCCGATCTGGTCGCGGCCGCGCTTCACAATCAGTGGATCCGGCTCGCCCACCACGTCGTGGTCCTTGTTCGTGTACTCGAACTTGGACAGGATGTAGCGCATCGCGTTGAGGCGGGCGCGCTTCTTGTCGTTGGACTTGATGGTGATCCACGGGGACTCATCCGTATCCGTGTAGCGGAACGTCTCCTCCTTGGCACGGGTGTAGTCGTCCCACTTGTCCAGGCTGGCCAGATCCATCGGGGAGAGCTTCCACTGGCGCACCGGGTCCACCTGGCGGATGGCGAAGCGAGTGCGCTGCTCACGCTGCGTCACGGAGAACCAGAACTTGGTCAGGGAAATGCCGGAGCCGAGGATCATGTTCTCCAGCATCGGCACCTCGCGCAGGAACTCAGCGTGCTGGGATTCGGTGCAGAAGCCCATTACGCGCTCCACGCCGGAGCGGTTGTACCAGGAGCGGTCGAAGAAGACGATCTCGCCTGCAGCCGGGAAGTGCTCAATGTAGCGCTGGAAGTACCAGCTGGTGGATTCGCGCGGGGAGGGCTTCTCCAGCGCCACCGTGCGCGCACCACGCGGGTTCAGGTGCTCGTTAAAACGCTTAATGGTGCCGCCCTTGCCGGCAGCGTCTCGACCTTCAAAGAGAATAATGTGTCGCTGACCAGTGTCCTTGGTCCAGTTCTGCCACTTCAGCAGTTCGATCTGCAGCGCGCGCTTCTTGTCCTCGTATTCGTCGCGGCTCATCCGCTCCTCGTACGGGTACTGCTCGCGCCACGTCTCAATCGGGGAGCCGTCCGGCATCAGCAGCACCGGATCATCCTCGTCAGAATCATCCACGACCCAACCCTCGGTCGCAGCGAGGTCGATCATCGGCAGTTCGTCATCTTTGTGGTCAGCCATAATCTGCATTCTACGCTGCGAACTTAGGCCCTGCCCGCTCGCTCTGGGGCATGTTGCTTGACGACGTTCACTTCCCCAACCACAATCCCCCAACAACAGCGAAACCCCGCCTGCGCAATCGCGCGGGCGGGGTGAAAGCTTAGAAGCTTGGCGCTCTTACTTGAGCAGGCCGAGCAGCTTGGAGAGGTTCTCAGCGATCTTGCCGAGGTCAGCCAGGGTCTTCACCAGTGCGCCGGTAACGGTAGCGGAGTCGTTGGAGAGGGCGACCCAGTTGTCGATAGCGGTCTTGAAGTTGTTCATCTGAATATCCTTCTGCTTAAGAGGGGTGGGGTATTAACCGATTACTTGTTGATCTTGAAAGCCTTGCGGGTCTCCGCGAGGTCGATCTTGGTGAGGTTCTGGATCGCCTTCGGGGTGTCCTGGAAAACTGCGGACAGGCTCTTTGCGAAGGTGGTGAAGTCCTTGAGCAGATCGATGATGGTCTTGAGGTCCATTTTGTCCCCTTTAGTGTCGGTGCCAGAGAACCTGGCTTGATACTGACAAATACCTGACACCCTCCAAGGGGTATCACGGGAAGTAGTATGCCACACCCAAGAAGACACGCAAGGGCTATAGAAAAGTTATATCCCCGTTAAGTTTCTGTTCACTTTTGGACCACCTTGCAGCGCGCCCCCATTGTCAAATCAGCATCACCCAATTACCTGCGGATTTTCGTTGACACTGCGAAATCGGCAAAAGTTCTTCCCGGAAAGGGTTAACGCGCTCGCGCTAAGCATCGATACCTAGCCCCACCGAACGCATTGCACCCCTTAAGACGCCCCCTCTATCGGGGGTGGCCGCGGCGGCCAGCGCAGGCCCCTCCGTCACGGGGCCCCGCTCCGCCGGACCGGGCTTCGCCAGGGACAAGCGCCCCAACCTGCCGTCGTAAAGCAAAAGCGCGCCCTCCCACGCGGGAAGAGCGCGCCTAGCGGCCCAGCAGGGCCTCAGGAAGCCTCTAGGGGGCTTACATCATGCCCATGGCCTCCGGGTCCATGCCAGCGCCTGCACCGGCCGGCTCCGGCTTGTCAGCCACAACGGCCTCGGTGGTCAGGAAGAGACCAGCGATGGACGCTGCGTTCTGCAGCGCGGAGCGGGTCACCTTAGCCGGGTCCGCAATGCCGTTTGCCAGCATGTTCACGTACTCGCCGGTGGCGGCGTTCAGGCCCTCGCCCTCCGGGAGGTGGGAAACCTTGTCGGCCACAACGCCCGGCTCCAGGCCAGCGTTCAGCGCGATCTGCTTCAGCGGTGCGGAGAGCGCCTCGCGGACGATCTTCACGCCGGTGGCCTCGTCGCCTTCCAGGCCAAGGTCGCCCTCGAGCACGGAAGCGGCCTGCAGGAGCGCAACGCCACCGCCGGCGACAATGCCCTCCTCCACAGCAGCCTTCGCGTTGCGCACAGCGTCCTCGATGCGCAGCTTCTGCTCCTTGAGCTCAACCTCGGTCGCAGCGCCGACCTTGATCACTGCAACGCCGCCGGCCAGCTTGGCCAAGCGCTCGTTCAGCTTCTCGCGGTCGTAGTCAGAGTCGGTGTTCTCAATCTCGGCGCGGATCTGGCGCACGCGGCCCTCAATCTGCTCGGCGTCGCCGGCGCCCTGGACGATGGTGGTCTCGTCCTTAGTAATCACCGCCTTGCGTGCCTGGCCCAGCAGCTCGATGCCCGCGGTCTCCAGGTTCAGGCCAACCTCTTCGGAGATGACCTGGCCGCCGGTCAGGATCGCCAGATCCTGCAGCATGGCCTTGCGGCGGTCGCCGAAGCCCGGAGCCTTCACGGCGACGGACTTGAAGGTGCCGCGGATCTTGTTCACCACCAGGGTGGACAGGGCCTCGCCTTCAACGTCCTCGGCGATGATCAGCAGCGGCTTGCCGGACTGCATGACCTGCTCCAGCACCGGCACGAGCTCCTTGACGTTGGAGATCTTGGAGGAGACGAGGAGGATGTACGGATCCTCCAGCACAGCCTCGCCGCGCTCCATGTCGGTGGCGAAGTATGCGGAGATGAAGCCCTTGTCAAAGCGCATGCCCTCGGTGACCTCGAGCTCAACACCGAAGGTGTTGGACTCCTCCACAGTGATCACGGAGTCCTTGTTCACGGCACCGTTGCCCACGGCGTACATCGCCTCGGCGATCTTGGCGCCGATTGCCGGGTCGCCCGCGGAGATACCGGCGGTGGAAGCGATCTCCTCCTGGGTCTCAACCTCCTTGGCGGTCTCCAGCAGGTGCTCGGACACCTTGGCGGATGCAGCCTGGATGCCGCGCTTGATGCCCATCGGGTTGGAGCCTGCAGCCACGTTGCGCAGGCCCTCGCGCACGAGCGCCTGGGCGAGCACGGTAGCGGTGGTGGTGCCGTCACCCGCAACATCGTCGGTCTTCTTGGCAACCTCCTTCACCAGCTCCGCACCGATCTTCTCGTACGGATCCTCGAGGTCGATCTCCTTGGCGATGGTCACACCGTCGTTCGTGATCGTCGGCGCGCCCCAGCTCTTCTCCAGCACCACGTTGCGGCCCTTCGGGCCAAGCGTGACGCGCACGGCATCCGCCAGGGTGTTCAGGCCGTTTTCCAGGCTGCGGCGTGCTTCCTCATCGAACGCAATCATCTTTGCCATTGAGTAAATGCCCTTCGTTATCTGTTTCGCGTTTATTTAGCACTCACACGAATCGAGTGCCAACGCCTCATTTTTAGCACTCTGCCCCACCGAGTGCAAGGAGCCCTTGCTTGACGACGGTTCCTTGCAAACGTCGAAAAGCTCCCAGCTCCCGCCCAGAAACCGGTGCTAGCGTGGAGGCATGAGTACCGAAAATTTGACCCCGAACCGTGACCGTATTTGGACCGACATGAAGGAGCTCGTCTCCTTCTACTCCCCGCACTCCACGCCGGCGGCGGAGGAATCCCACCAGGCGGCCGCCGATTTCTGCGCGCAGCGGCTGGAGGAGCTGGGCCTGAACGTCGAGCGCTTTGAAACCATTGATAATGCGGACCTGATCGTCGGCACCAAGGAGGCGCAGAACGGCGCGCCGACCGTGCTGCTGTACTCCCACTACGACACCGTGATTGTGACCAACCCGGACGCGTGGACCAACCCGCCGACTGAACTGACGGAGCGGGACGGGCGCTGGTACGGCCGCGGCGCCGCGGACTGCAAGGGCAACATTGCGATGCACCTGGAGTCCCTGCGCCTGGTGGAGGAAGCCGGCGGCACCGACCTCGGCCTCAAGGTGGTCTTCGAGGGCGCCGAGGAGCTCGGCGGCAAGGACTCCCTGAGCAAGATGATCAAGGAGCGCCCGGAGCTTTTCGAGGCGGACATGATTGTGATCGGCGACGGCGGCAACGTGGAGGTCGGCCACCCCACCCTGGTCACCCACCTGCGAGGTGGCGGCCAGGTCCACATTACCGTGAACACGCTCGAGGGCGCGGTGCACTCCGGCGGCTACGGCGGCGCTGCCCCGGACGCCGCGCACGCGCTGGTGCGCATCATCGACTCCCTCTTCGACGAGCACGGGCGCACGCGTATCGACGGCGTGGATTGCACCGGCACGTGGCAGGGCGACCCGTACGGCCGCGACGCGTTCCGCCAGGACGCACGCATCCTGGACGGCGTGGAAATCCTGGGCACTGAGGACGAGGATCCGGCAGACATGATCTGGGCCCGCCCGGCACTGACCATGATCGGCTTCACCTCCGTGCCGGTCGCCGATGCCTCTAATATTGTGAACCCCACCGCAGAGGCACTGTTGAACCTCCGCGTGCCGGCCGGCCAGGACGCGGCCGAGGTTGCAGAGAAGGTCAAGGAGCACGCGATCGCCCACGCACCGTACGGCGCGAAGGTGGAGGTGGAGATCTCCGGCGTGAACCAGCCGTTCGGCACCGACGTGGACGGCGAGGGCGTGGGCACCGTTATCCAGGCGCTCAAGGACTCCTACGGCACCGACGAGTTCGCCCTGATCGGCTCCGGCGGCTCCATCCCGCTGTGCGTGACCCTGCAGCAGACCTTCCCGGACGCGGAATTCGCGCTCTACGGCGTTGAGGAGCCGAAGTGCAACATCCACGGCGTGGACGAGTCCGTGGACCCGACCGAGATCGAGCACGTGGCCAAGGCCCAGGCGCTGTTCCTGCTGCGCTACGGCAAGTAGGCCTCGGCGGGGAGGCCTCGGCAAGTAGGCCTCGGCAACTGCGCCGCCGCGCCAATTGAAGCCCCTTCGGGGGCTTTTTTAATGCCCTTCGTTGGCGGAACCCCACTAGCGCTCAGGACGCTCAGGGGCAGGTCTTCAGGTCGATATGTTTAAGTCGATGGGTTGAGGTCGATAATCCGAGGTCAGCCGCTTCTCTGACAGATGTAGACGTATTTCTGCATAAAATTTTGACCTGCAATTATCGACGGGAATACATGCCCCTAAGCATGACCTGCAGTTATGCCCCTGAGCGAGCGTCGAAGCCGGCAGGCGGCGCCAGCGCCCGAAGCCGGCGGACACCCAATACACCCCAAACCGGCCATGGGTCCGCGGCCATTCCGGGTTTCCATATCCGTTCCCTGCGCGTAACCAGCAATTTGTGACCTGGAACACGAAATATGTTGCGCGTTACTGTGACCTGGATTACGGTAGGCATCGTGACGCAGAACACATTGCTCCTCGCCCGAGTAGCCCGAGTAGCCCGAGTAGCCCGAGTACCCAGGGCTACGTACCCCGCCGCGTAAGACCCCGCGGCGCGCGGAAGTAGTCGTTAGTACCCCAGCACCAGGGTCTCACCCACGCCCACAGCTAACGATCCATAAGGAGCCACTCCATGTTCACCACCACTCAGGCCTCCGAGCTGCACACCACCGATCTGCACCAGAAGCTGCACGCGGCACCAACGTCCCACCCGTACTTTGGCCACGAGGGCCACGAGGGCCACGAGGGCCACGAGACGATCGAGACCATCGAGACCGCCACCCCGGCCGAGCACGAGGTTGTCGCCCGCATCGAGATCGATGCCACCCTCCCCCGCGAGCTGCGCGAGGAGGCCCGCGACATGGACTGGGGCCTGTTCATGGCCACCTACGCGCCGGAGCCGACGCTGAAGATCACGCACCTTGGCACCCAGCAGAAGAATTGGATGATGTCGGAGTACAGCTTCGATGTCCACGCCATGCCGAAGGCACGCCCGGCCACCCACACCGCGGAGACCATCGAGGCAAACGGCCCGGTCCGCGCCATCACCCGCGTCCTGAACACGCACAACCGCTACATCGAGATCCTCAAGTTCCACCAGACTGAGCTCTTCGGCCAGACCGCCACCTACATCAAGGTCGGCCACTCGGAGCGCCACTTCCGCACCGCCTGGGTTATCGGCTTCGGCGACACCCCGGAGGCATCCGCCGCCGCGGCACTCTCCGCGGGCGCGCAGCGCATCCACGGCAACATGTAGGCACTGCTGCTTATCGACGTTTCCTTACAGACCCCCAGCTCCGGCGGGGGTCTGTTGAAATGTGTACAGTGTCCCCTGTTGGCCGCGCCACATCATCTGACGCGCCTTTTATCTTGTAGCCCACGCGCCGTCCGCGAAATGCCCGCGCAGTGGGGCCTTTCAAGTTAAATATGGTGTCTCTCCAGTTGCCCGGCTTTTTTGACCAACTGAAGCGACAAGGAGGGCCACCGCAACGTGCTGACGCTACTTATTGCCCTGATTGCCGCCACCATCGCCGCACCGGTGCTGCTGCGCACCATCGGCAGACCCGCCTTCGGCATCCTTGCGCTGGTGCCGCTCGGCGGGTTTATCTGGATGGTCTCGCTTTTCAACGGCGGGGTGTTTAGAGATGGCGGCGAGATTCTCGCGTCTTTCCAATGGATGCCGTCCACATACCTGAACCTGGAGTTCCGCCTGGACGCGCTGGCCGGATTGTTCAGCCTGATCATCCTGGGCGTCGGCGCGCTGGTGCTGTTCTACTGCTGGGGCTACTTCGACTCCAACCCGATCCGCCTCGCGGCCTTCGCCAGCCAGCTGACCATGTTCGCCACCGTCATGTACGGGCTTGTCATCTCGGACAACTTCCTGCTCATGTACGTGTTCTGGGAGCTGACCTCGGTGCTGTCCTACCTCTTGGTCAGCTACTACGGTGAGCGCGCCAGCTCCCGCCGCGCGGCAATCCAGGCGTTGATGATCACCACGTTCGGCGGCCTTGCCATGCTGGTGGGCATCAACCTGCTGGGCGCCCAGACCGGAATCTGGAAGCTCTCCCAGGTTTCCCAGTTCGCGGACATCGAGGGCACCGCAGGTATCTCCGTTGCCATCGTGCTGATCATGCTGGGCGCGCTGACCAAGTCCGCCCAAGCCCCCTGGCACTTCTGGCTGCCCGGCGCGATGGCTGCGCCCACGCCGGTCTCCGCGTATCTCCACTCCGCGGCGATGGTGAAGGCGGGCATCTACCTCGTCGCCCGCTTGGCGCCGGATATGGCGGCGGTGACCACGTGGCACCTTGTTGTCATCACCACCGGCTGCTTCACTATGCTGCTGGGCGGCTGGATGGCGCTGAAGCAGCGCGACCTCAAGCTGATCCTGGCGTACGGCACGGTGAGCCAGCTCGGCTTCATCACCGCGGTGATTGGCATCGGTTCGCGTGAGGCCACCATGGCGGGCCTGGCCATCACCTTCGGCCACTCCATGTTCAAGGCGGCGCTGTTCATGGTGGTCGGCGCGATTGACCACTCGACGGGCACCCGCGATATTCGCGAGTTGTCGGGCTTGGGCAGGAAAGAACCGATCGTCGCAACGCTTGCAATTGTTTCTGCGGCCTCGATGGCGGGCATCCCGCCGCTGTTCGGCTTCGTGGCCAAGGAAGCGGCGCTGGACGCGGTGCTGCACGAGGAGCTGCTCACCGGCATGCCGGGCAAGATCACGCTGGTGGTGCTGGTTGTGGGCTCCATCCTCACCATGGCGTACACCCTGTACTTCCTCTGGGGCGCGTTTGCTGTCAAGCGCGACCAGGAGACGGATGAGCGCGGCCGCTCCGAGGCGGTGCAGGAAATGCACGACATCGGCCCGCTGATGTGGCTCTCCCCCGCCGTGCTCACCGCCTGCACAATCATGTTCGGCATGTTCCCGCTGTGGCTGTCTGACGCGTTCAATGACTACCTTGATGTGCGTTTCCCTCGCGCGGAGCGCCACGACTTGGAGCTGTGGCACGGCATCACGGTGCCGCTGGTGCTGACGGTGGTGATCATCGTGGCCGGTTCCGTGATGTTCTGGCAGCGCGACCTGGTCAAGCGGGCGCAGATGGAGAAGCCGGCGCTGGGCGATGCGGACGTGATCTGGGACAACATCCTGAGCACGCTGCGCACCCTCTCGCTGAAGCTGACTGCGTCCACGCAGCGCGGCTCCCTGACCATCAACCTGGCCGTCATCTTCACCACCCTGATGCTGGTGCCCATCGCCTACCTGATCCTGGGCGACACCAGCAATATCCGCATGATCCTGTGGGACAACGCGTGGCAGGGCATAGTGGTGATCATCATGGCCGGCATGGCGGTCTTTGCCACTATGCAGCGCAACCGCCTCTCCGGCGTGGTCATGGTGGGTGTGACCGGCTACTGCATGGCCATGCTGTTTGCCCTGCACGGCGCGCCGGACCTGGCGCTGACGCAGGCGCTGGTGGAAACCATCGTGATGGTGGTGTTCATGCTGGTGCTGCGCAAGATGCCCACGGAAGTGGAGCCGCGCAATGAGGACAACCGCAAGCGCGCCTGGCTCTCCATCGGCACCGGCGTGTCCGTGACGGTAGTGGCCATGACGGCGATGTCCGCGCGTGTGACGGACCCGATCTCCAAATACATGCCGGAGCTGGCCTACGAGATCGGCCACGGCCGCAACACGGTGAACGTGCTGCTGGTGGACCTGCGTGCCGCAGATACCTTCGGCGAGACCATGGTGCTGGTCATCGCAGCGACCGGCGTGGCCAGCCTGATCTTCGGCACCGGTGAGTTCGGGCGCGCCTCGCGCCGCCCGACGCTGTCCACCACCCGCCCGCGCTGGCTGGCGCACGGCGTGCCCAGCGAGACGGAGCAGAACCGCAACCTGATGGTGGACGTGGTCACCCGCATCCTGTTCCCGTCCATGATCGTTTTGTCCATGTACTTCTTCTTCTCCGGCCACAACGCCCCGGGCGGCGGCTTCGCCGGCGGCCTTGTCGCCGCACTGGCGTTCACGCTGCGCTACCTGGCTGGCGGCCGCCACGAGATCGAGGAGGCGCTGCCGATCGACCCGGCGAAGATCCTGGGCACCGGCATGATTATTGCCACCGTGGCCTTCGTTTTCCCCATGTTCTTCGGCTACCCGCCGCTGATGACGGATTACGTTTCCCTGGAGCTGCCGCTGGTCGGCGAGTTCGACGTGCCGTCCGCGCTGGTGTTTGACGCGGGCGTGTACATCATCGTCGTCGGCCTGATCATGCACATACTGCCCTCCATGGGTGCTTACCTGGACCGCGAGGATGAGGCCCGCAAGGATCGCGCCCGCGACCGCGCCCGGGAGCTGCAGGAGAAGAACGCACTGCGCCGCATCAAGCAGGCGCGGGCGCGCCTGTCCCGCCAGTCCGATCGCTTCGCGGTGTCCGCGTCGGGTTCTTCGGTAGTGGGGCGGGGCAAGGAAACGTCGATAAGCGAAAGCCCGGAAAGGAGCGAGTGAGATGGAAGCGAACCTGTTTCTGCTGATCGGCTCCGGTGTGCTGATCGCGTGCGGCGTGTACCTGATGCTGGACCGCGCGCTGACCAGGATGATCATGGGCGTGCTGCTGATTGGCAACGGCGCGAACCTGCTTATTCTGCAGGCGGGCGGGCAGGCCGGCTCGCCGCCGATTCTGGAGCGTGACTCCGTGCCTGCGGAGGGGACGTCGGACCCGCTGGCGCAGGCAATGATTCTCACCGCGATTGTGATTTCGATGGCGTTGACGGCGTTCATGCTCTCGCTTGCGTACCGCCAGTATCGCTACCGCACGGACGACGTGATTGAGCGGGACGAGGAGGATCGCCTGATTGCGTCGCGTCCCACGACGCCGTCGGCCGCGCCGGACCACGATCTTTCCGCCAACCCGGAGACCGGCCGCCTGAGCTCCTCCGGCGACGCGTTCGGCCCGCGTTCCTTCGAGACACCCGTGAAGGAGGCCGACGGTGAAAGATAGCCTGGTGCAATTTGCGGATAGCGCGCTGGCCTGGATGCCGTACCTGACGGTGATGCCGGTGCTGCTGCCCGCGGCCGCGGCCGGACTGATCACGTTTGTCCGCAGCATCAACCTGCAGCGTTTTATTGCGCTGACCACGCTGCTGGCGCTGTCGGTGATCTCCGGCACCATGATCATTACCGTGGACCTCCACGGCATCCAGACAGTCCAGATGGGTGGCTGGGACGCCCCGGTAGGCATCACGCTGGTGAGCGACCGCTTATCCACGATTATGTTGTTCGTCTCCTCGATCGTCCTCTTTGCCGTGATGTGGTACGGCATCTCGCAGGGCTTGCGCGACGGCGATGAGGACGACCCGGTTGCCGTGTTCCTGCCGGTGTACATGCTGCTCTCCATGGGCGTGAACCTGTCCTTCCTGGCGGGCGACCTGTTCAACCTGTACGTGGGCTTCGAGGTGTTCCTGGTTGCCTCCTACGTGCTGCTCACGCTGGGCGCCTCACCCGGACGTGTGCGCGCCGGCATCGGCTACGTGATGGTGTCCATCGCGTCTTCCATGGTCTTCCTCTTCGCGCTGGCCATGGTGTACGCCGCGGTGGGCACGGTGAACATGGCGCAGGTGGGCATCCGCATGGAGGAGATCCCGGACGGCACCCGCGCCGCGATCTTTGCCACGCTGCTGATCGCGTTTGGCATCAAAGCCGCTGTGTTCCCGCTGGACGCGTGGCTGCCGGACTCCTATCCCACCGCCGCCTCGCTGGTCACCGCCGTGTTCGCGGGCCTTTTGACCAAGGTGGGCGTGTACGCCATCATCCGCATGCGCACCACCGTGTTCACGGACGGGTCCCTGGACACGCTGGGCATGTGGGTGGCGCTAATGACCATGATCGTGGGCATCATGGGCGCCTTGGCGCAGAACGACATCAAGCGCCTGCTCTCCTTCACCCTGGTCAGCCACATCGGCTACATGATCTTCGGCATTGCGCTGGGCTCCAAGATGGGCCTGTCCGGCGCGATCTTCTACGCAGTACACCACATTCTGGTGCAGACGTCCCTCTTCCTGGTGGTGGGCCTGATCGAACGCCAGGCCGGTTCCGCGCAGCTGCGCCGCCTTGGTTCGGGGCTCTACGCCGCCCCGCTCATCGCCATCCTCTACTTCATCCCGGCACTCAACCTGGGCGGCATCCCGCCGCTGTCCGGCTTCCTGGGCAAGGTCATGCTCATCCAGGCGGGTGCCGACGACGGCTCCTGGCTGGCCTGGGTCCTCATCGCCGGCGCCGTGATCACGTCCCTGCTCACGCTCTACGCGATGATCCTGGTCTGGTCCAAGGCGTTCCTGCGCGACCGCAAAGACGCCCCCGAGGGCGACGTGGCCATGGCGCGCCCCTCCACCCTGGCGGAGCGCTACGAAACCACGACTATCGACGAACGCGACGACGTCGGCCGCATCCCCGCAGGCATGCTCTTATCGACGGCACTTTTGGTGGCCGCATCGACCTCCATCACCTTCCTCGCGGGCCCGATCTCCGACATCACGGACCGCGCCGCCCAGTCCGCCCAGGACCAGGCGATTTACCGCGAGGCCGTGCTGAACGGCGACCCGGAGAACCCGACGCGCCGGCCGGAAGAATTTGGCAAGCCGCACGAGGGCGGCGGCGGGTACGACTCCCTGGACAACCGCAAAACCAACAGCGAGGACCAGGCCCCCGTGTCCACCGGCGTATCCACCGAAAAGGCGCCCGTGCCGGTGAAGGAAGGTGAGCTGTAATGGCCAGACTGTGGGCAGGTTTTCAAAACCGCTTCCGCTGGAGCTTTGTCATCTGGCTGACTTTCATGTGGATCCTCCTCATGGGCGAGCTGAGCTGGGGCAACCTCTTCGCAGGCTTGGGCCTGGGCTTTGCCGTTGTGCTTGCGCTGCCCCTGCCGGAAGTGCCCGTGCACAACCGGAAGGTGAACTGGTTCCGGCTGGTGCTCTTCCTCTTCGAGTGGACCTGGGACCTGTTGGTAGCCTCTGCCCGCGTGGCCTGGCTGGCGCTGCGCCCCCAGCCGCAGCCGAAGAACGCCATCGTGAAAGTGCCCATGCGCGTGTCCAGCGAACTGGTGCTGTACCTGGCCACCTGCGCGTACAACCTGCAGCCGGGCGGCTCCGTCACGGATATTGACGTGGCTAACCGCGAGTGGACCATCCACGTCCTCGACGCATCCACCCCGCAGGTGCTGCAGCGCGAAATTGACAACGTGGCCAAGCTGGAGCGCCAGATGATCGAGATTTTCGAAAGCAGGAGGTAAGACCCATGGATCCCACCCTGTACAACGCGTTCCTTGCAGTCGCCGGAGTGCTGCTTGCACTCGGCTTCTTCATGCTGGCCTGGCGCGTGATCGTCGGCCCGGACTCCATGGACCGCGTCCTAGGCAACGACGCCATCACCGCCTCACTCCAATGCGCGCTTGCCCTGTACATCTGCTGGACGCTGGACACCACCGTGGTCAACGCGATGATTGTGATCGCGTTGCTGGGCTTCATCGCCTCCCTGTCCGTCGCCCGCTTCCGCAAGAGGGATGGTTCACTCTAAATGTTTGCATCCTGGAACTGGCCGCTGATCGCGGACATCCTCTCCCTGATCTTCATCATCCCCGGCGCGTTCATGGTGTTCTCCGCCGCCGTGGGCACCGTGCGCTTCCACTCCACCCTGGCGCGCATCCACGCAATCACGAAGCCGCAGACCACAGGGTTGCTCTTGATGATCATCGGCACCATCATCCGCCTCACCGGCTCGCCGCAGTTCGGCCCGCACGAAAAGGGCGACATCGGCATCATGATCCTCCTGGTCATCTTCGCGCTGATGACCAACCCCGTCACCGCGCAGCGCCTCGGCCGTGTCGCGCGCCGCGAGGGGCTCTACGGCAGCGAGGACCTCTTGGCCGTCAACGAGCGCCCCGCCCGCTATCACCCGCGCCGCGTCAACCCCACTGAGAAGACCCACACCGCGGAGGACTCGCGCTAGCTTGACGACGGCTGCTTAGCAGCACGACTGCCCACCTACCAGGTGAGATCGATCATTTCCTGGCAGGAGTTGTCCACCACGTCAGCCCAGTTGCCGGTCTTGTTGAAGATCCGGCGCTGGCGCTGGTAGCCCGCGCCGCGCTCCAAGATTTCCTCGATGAGCATGAGCTCATCCACGCAGCCCAGTTCCTGTGCGGTGGGCAAGAGAACGTCGATAAGCGTGACAAGCTCCTCCGAGACCCACTTCTCTTCGGTCTCGCGGCTGGTAATGACCACGGCCTCGAGCCCGTAACGCGCGCCGCGCCACTTGTTTTCGGCGACGTGCCACGGCTGGAGGGTGGGCAATGGCTCGCCGGCCTCGAGGAGGCGGTCGTAGTAGACGACAAGGCAGTGCGTGAGCGCGACAATGGCGGCGAGTTCGCGCAGGTTGGAGGTGGCGTCCGAGATGCGGACCTCGATGGTGCCCCACTTGGCGGCGGGGCGGACGTCGAAATGCATGGAGCCGGTGTGGCTGATCACGCCGGAGGTTTTCTGGTCCCGCATGAAGCCCACCCACTCGTCCCAATTTTGGAACTGGTACGGCATGCCTGCGGTGGGAAGCTGCTGGTAAAGCATGGTGCGGTTGGACGCGTAGCCGGTGTCCAGACCCTCCCAGCCCGGGCTGGAGGCTGAGATGGCGAGCAGGTGCGGGTACTTGGTCATGATCGCGTTGATGATCGGCCAGACCTTGTCCTCATGGCTCACGCCGATGTGGCAATGGATGCCCCAGAGCAGCATCTGCTTGCCCCAGTATTGGGTGCGGTTGATGATCTCTTCGTACGTGATCTTGGGGCTGAGGGCCTGCTCGCGGAAATCCGTGAACGGGTGGCCGCCGCCAGCCCAGAGTTTGAGGCCCTGCTCCGTAGCGATCTCCCGGACCTTGTCCAGGTCTGTCTGGAGCGCGTCGATGGCCGCGCGGGTGTTCTTGCACACGGGCGTGACCAGCTCGATCGTGTTCTGCAGGAACTCGCGCTCCAAGTGCGTGCCCGGGTAACGCTGCTGCACAGCGTCAATCACATCCGCGGCGCGGGGCACGAGGTCGCGCGTCTCCGGGTCAATGACGCAAATTTCCCACTCCACGCCGAGAGTCGATTCGGGGGAGCGGGCGAAATCGCGGTACGGGTCCATGCCGGGGATTCTATGCCTGGCAGGTGGGTGGGCGGTGGTGCGGGTTGGGGTTTTATGCGTGGGTGGGGTGGGAGTGGGTTGCGGGGCGCGGGGGCGCGTTGGTTGCGCGGCTAGCCCGCGATGACAACCGCGATGGCGTTCGGGTTCTTCACCACCTGCTCCGGCAGTGCCGTCGCGCCCTGCGGGAGATCGTTGGTTGCGCGCGGGGTGCCGCCGACCTTCTGCGCGATCTCCGCCGCGAGCTGCTCCGCGCCCGGGGTCTGCGGGTTATAGAACACCAGCGTCTGCGGGAAGATGCCGTACTGCTGCTCCGGCATGTTCATCGCGCCCGGGTTGTTCGAGTTGTTCGCGATCGTGTACTGGCTGTCCAGGCGGTTCGCGGTGTCACCGGCCGCATTCGGGATACCCGAGTTGTTGTACACGAAGACCTGGGCGTTGGCCGCGGTCAGCGCTGCGCCGGCGGGAACTGCGGGTGCAGCCGGGTTGGCGTTCGCGTCTGCATTGTTGGCATCGGCCGGGGCGTTCGGGTTGTTCGGGTCGGCTGGGTTGTTCGCGTCAGCCGGGTTCGCGGGTGCGTTGGGGTCTGCCGAGTTGGCCGGTGCGTTCGGGTCGTTCGGGTTTGCCGAGGCGCTGGCGTCTTCGGTGACGGTGTTGGTCGCTGCCGCCGTGGTGGTTGCGGTGCCGGCAGGGGCCGCGGAGTTGTCCGGGTTCTTGTTCTGGGTCATGGCGTAGATGCCCCAGAGCAGAAGCAACGCCGCGACGGCAATCAGGATCATTGCCAGGCCACGCTTAGGCACACCACCTGCGACGACAGCCGTAGACCCGGCGCCGGCGGTTGCTGCGGTGCCAGCGGCCGGTGCTGCGAGGTAGGCATCGTCGAAGTCCTCCTCGTCTCGACGGTGTGCCCCGCGGTAATCCTCCACCGGCTCCTCGTCGACAACTTCGTACTCGACGTATTCGGCTTCGTCGTAGCCGTCGTCCGCGTAGCCGTCGTCGCCGTACTCGACTCCCTCGTCCTGCGGGTACTCGTCGACGGGGTACGCCTCGGTGTACTCGTAATCGTCCGCGGAGTAGTCGCGTGGATCGCGGTTGTCGCCGTTGCCGTGGTTGCCGGTGTATTTGCTAGTCACACGCGCCACAATAGTCTCAACTAGAGGTTGAGGGTTAGTGACGCGCCGCCGGTTCGGCCGCCTACCCCGCGGCCCGTTGGTCAACCGCCCTACGGCCAGCCCGGCCACCGCCTCGCGGCCACCCGGCCACCAACCTTGCCGCCCAGGCCCGCCGTCGTCGGCGAAAGAATCCGACGATTTCTTCTCTTTCGGATGCATTCTCCGTTATATGGGCAGGTCAGAGACATATAAGAAATTTGCAAGAGCAGTTCTGGGAAAACTTTTGCGCACGGGTTGTAGGCCTCAGCGACAATGATGGTCACGCGTGAGACAGGTGGGGTCAAAGTGGCCAGTGGGGTGCCCTGGCAGGTGGAGTGGGAGCCGGGAGGGCAGCCGCAGGCCCGGGGACTGGCGTGGCGGAGCGGCCCGCCGGGAGGCCACGCAGCCGCCGGGCGGCCCTCCGGGAGGCCACACAGCCGCGGGCCGGCCACGCCCTACAAACGAACGTCGCGAAGCCGTTGCAAACGCCGGACCAGCTGGGGCCTGGCCTCGAGCGCATCGGGCGAGTCGAGCAGCACGTTCAAGCGCTGGTAGTAGCGGACGGCGGAGATGCCGAATTCGCGCTGGATGGCTTCTTCCTTGGCGCCGAGGGAGCGGGGGGCGCGGGCCTCGAAGTCGAGGACGGCGAGGTCGGCGTCGGAAAGCATGCCTAATATATACCGCATGACTATTCGACCAATCGTGATCTACGGCGACCCTGTCCTGCACACCCCCACCGAGCCGGTCACGCAGCCGGTCGAGGAGCTGGCAGAGCTGATCGCGGACATGCACGAGACCATGGACGCGGCGAACGGTGTTGGCCTGGCCGCGAATCAGATCGGCGTGCCGCTGCGTCTGTTCGTGTACCACTGCCCGGACGGGGACGTGATGCGCCGCGGCACCGTGATCAACCCGGTGCTGGAGACCAGCGAGATCCCGAAGACCATGCCTCGCGATGACGGCGAGGACGACGAAGGCTGCCTCTCCGTCCCCGGAGAGTCCTTCCCCACCGGCCGCGCGGACTGGGCCAAGGTGACGGGCCTGGATGAGAACGGCAACGAGATCGAGATCGAGGGCACAGGCTTCTTCGCCCGCTGCCTGCAGCACGAGACGGGGCACCTCGACGGCTTCGTGTACACGGACGTGCTCACCGGCCGCTGGAAGAAGGAAGCTAAGCGCGCGATTCGAGATCACGGCTGGAAGGACGCCGGCAACACCTGGCTTCCGGGGACGGATGAGGACCCGTTCGGGCACTAGCCATCCGCTATGCTTGGGTGTATCTGTCTCACTTCCCGCCCAAGGATTCCCCATGCGCATTTCCGCAGCTCTGGCGGTTAGCGCCGTGGCACTCACCGCCGTGCCGCTCGCTTCCGCTGAGACCCCGCTTGAGCACTTGCTTGCCGACGTCTCCCTGACCCGCGCCCAAGCCCTCGACGACCTGGCTGCAGCCAAGGACCGGCTGGATAAGGCCGCGTCGCCGACAGCCACCCGCGCCGCGGAAGATGCGTACCGCGAGCTGCTGAAAGCGTGGCGTGAGCACCTCATCGACGCTGCCGACGAGTTGGCCGAACTGCAACCGGACGAGGCGGGCGAGGCTGGTAAGCGCGTCGCGGCGAACGAGGTCGCCCTGGCCGAGCAGGTCGGCGACCTGATCGCGGCGGATCGCGAGTTCATCCGCGCCCTGCGCGCCGATGTCCTGGCTGATGATGAGGCCGTAGTCATCCCCGCACCCATCGCCGCTCTAGGCGTGACCCGCGCGATCGCGCTCGACGCCGCGGAGCGGTCCGGGCAGGGCGACCTGCGCATTGCTTACGTGTTTGCGGACACCGACGCCCACGCGACCACCACCGAGCTGCCGGTTGCGGAGCCGACCACACCGGCCGCCACCCCGACCACTTCGGGCGCCGCGGCGCGGACCGCCACACCGAGCGCCACCTCGAGCGCGTCGCTGCGGGTCGGCCACCTCGCGGAAACCACCACCACGACAACCACGTCGGACATGCTGCAGAACCGCACCACGTCCGCGACCACCACAACGTCGGGTACCACGACATCGGGCAGCACGAGCTCCACCACCACCGGCGCGAGCACCTCGACGGCAACCAGCTCGTCCGTGACCGCCACCACCACCTACGCGGCGTCCGCTACCAGCACCACGAGCAGCTCGAGCACCACAAGCTCCAGCACCACGAGCAGCTCGATCACCACAAGCTCCAGCACCACCAGCTCCAGCACCACCAGCACTACCAGCACCACCGAGTCCTCCACCCCCACCACCACGCGCACGCGCGAAGCGGACGAGGACCTCGCGGAGACCGGCACGCCGATGCTCGCGCTGATCGGCATCGGCGCGGTCCTTGTCGCCATCGGTGCCGCACTAGTGCGCCGCAGCAACCAGTAGCGGCGTCCAGTAGTGTCCCGCATTTTCCGGTCCGACGAGGTTGCCGTCGGGGATCGCGTCGTTGTCCGCCGTGTGCGCGGGGAGCTGGCCAGCGACGTCATCGGCCATGTGGTGGCCGTAAACCCGCTGGTGGTTCGTCCGCAGAAGGTGGGGGGTGAGCCGTCGACAAGCAAAGCCCTGACCATCACGGACCCGCACATCGTGAAAAAGCTCAGCCCGCGCACCGTCCGCAACTCGGACATCCGCGCGATCGAGACCGCCACCGCGCGCGCGTTCCCGGGGCAGGAGCAGATGCTTTTCGACGGCTGGCTGACCCGCGCCGGCGCCGAAATCGCCGAACGGTCCAACAGCGCCACGCCGATCGGCCACTCGGCTGGCTTCGCGGCGGTGCCGTTGGAGCAGATCACGGCGTTTTACCGCGCGCGCTCCATGCCGGTGCAGCTGTGCATTCCGGAGCGCATTGGCAAGCCGGCGCAGCGGCTGGTGGAGGCGAACCCTGGCGCGTGGGAGCTGGGCGAGGAGATTGTGGTGATGTCCGCGCCGATCGCGGACGCAGCGATGGATCCGGCCGCGCGGGTGGACGACCTGCCGGATGAGACGTGGCTGGCCATGTATCACTACCGCGGCCAGGCGCTGCCGGAGGCGGCGGTGCGCGACTTAGCGCAGCGTATCGACGGCCGCATCGGCTTCGCGCGCCTGGTGGTGGACGGGGAGACCGTGGCCGTCACCCGCGCAACCATCACGGAATCCGATGACGGGCGGCGCTGGCTGGGGTACTCGGCTGTGGAGGTGGCTCCGGAGTGCCGTCGTCAAGGCTACGGCACCCGGCTGGGGCAGAGCGTGCTGGCGTGGGGTGCGCAGCACGGTGCGCAGGCGGCGTATCTGCAGGTGCGCGCGTCCAACGAAGCCGGCATCGCGCTGTACACCAAATTAGGGTTTGTGGAGCACCACCGGCACCGTTACGCGCGTTTACGTTAGGGTGTGTTGCATGCGAATTGCCACGTGGAACGTCAACTCGGTGCGCACGAGAGCCGAGCGCGTGGCCGCCTTTCTCGAGCGCACAGACGTGGACGTGCTATGCATGCAAGAGACCAAGACGGCGGACAAGGCCTTCCCCTACTCCGTCTTCCAGGCCGCGGGCTACGAGGTCGCCCATGTTGGGCACAACCAGTGGAACGGCGTGGCCATTGCGTCCCGGGTGGGGCTTGAGGATGTGCGGGAGGCGTTTTTCAGGCAGCCGTCGTTTAGCAAGAGCGGCGACGCGGTGCAGGAGGCGCGCGCGGTGGGCGCGGTGTGCGGCGGGGTCGAGGTGTGGAGCCTGTACGTGCCCAACGGCCGCGAGATCGGGGACCCGCACTACGACTACAAGCTGGAGTTTCTGTACTCGCTGTGCAACGAGGTGCGGCCTGCCGAGCTGCAGGTGCTCGCCGGCGATTTCAACATCGCGCCGCGGGATGAGGACGTGTGGGACATCAACTGGTTCGAGGGCAAAACCCACGTCACCGAGCCGGAGCGCGCCGCGTACCAGATGCTGCTGGAGGCCGGGCTGGTCGAGGTGACGCACGAGGACCGCTATTCCTTCTGGGACTACAAAGCCATGCGCTTTCAGAAGAACCAGGGCATGCTGATCGACTTTTTGCTGGCCACGCCGCCACTGCACAACCGTGTGCGGGACGCGTGGGTGGACGTGGAAGAGCGCCAGGGCAAGGGCGCATCCGACCACGCGCCGGTGATCGCGGACTTTGACACGCACGACGTGGACATCGACCAAGTGCGATGACGCTTGATTTCTCCTGGTGGCAGGCCGCGGCCGCTGCGATCGACTTCGCCATCAAAGTGGTGATGATCGGCGTTGTGCCGGGCAACCGCAAGCCGTCCAGCGCGAATGCGTGGCTGTTGCTGATTCTCTTCCTGCCCATTGTGGGTTTGCCGCTGTACCTGCTCATGGGCTCCACGCTCATCTCGCGCCGCCGCCACCGCATCCAGCACCAGGCGAAAGCCGCGCTGGAGAATGTGCACGCGGGGGTTGGGGACGTGCCGTCGTCAAGCACCCTGCCCCCGGAAATCGAAGCGATCGTGCGCCTCAACCGCCGCCTCACCGGCTACCCTGCACTGCGCGGCCGGGTGCCCGCGCTGTGGACCGACTACGACATGACCATGCAGCGCCTTGCCACGCTTATCGACGAAAGTTCCACCTACATCCACATCGAAATCTACGCCGTAGCCTGGGACAAAACGACTGCGCCGGTGTTCGAGGCGCTGACGCGGGCCGTGGAACGCGGCGTGCACGTGCGGCTGCTGTTCGACCACATCGGGTCCCAGAAATACCCCGGCTTCAGAAAGCTGAAGCGGCAGCTCACCGACGTGGGCATTGACTGGCACATGATGCTGCCGCTCGACCCGCTCAGCGGCAGGTGGCGGCGCCCCGACCTGCGCAACCACCGCAAACTGGTGGTGGTGGACGGGCGCGTGGCCATGATGGGGTCCTTCAACCTCATCGACCGGTCCTACCTGATGCCCGGGCACGTCAAAGCCGGGCGGCAGTGGGTGGACGCGTTCGTGGAGCTCGAAGGCCCGATCGTTGCTTCTGTGGAGTCCATGTTTGCCGTCGATTGGTTCACCGAGTCCGGCGAGGTGCTGGAGCTGCGCACCCCCGGCGAGCTGGAGGTTGGGGATGGCGCGCGCGCCGACGACGTGAACATCCTCCAGCTCGTCCCGTCCGGCCCCGGCTATCTCACCGAGCCGAACCTGCGGATGTTCAACGCACTGATTCACCAAGCCAGGTCCCACCTCATCCTCTGCTCGCCGTACTTTGTGCCGGAAGATTCCCTGCTGGAAGCAATTACGTCGGCCTGCTACCGCGGCGTGCGGGTGGACTTGTTGGTTGGTGAGAAAGCGGATCAGTTCATGGTCCAGCACGCGCAATCCTCCTATTACCAGCAGCTTCTGGAGGCCGGCGTCCACATCTTCGAGTTCCCCGCCCCGTATGTCCTGCACACCAAGTTCGTGCTGGCGGACCCGGGTCTCGATGGTGCGGCCGGCGTCATCGGTTCGAGCAACATGGACATCCGCTCCTTCTCGCTGAACTACGAGAACTCCCTGTTCATCGCCGAGGGGTCGCTGCTCCCCGCGCTTGACCGCCTCGCTGAGAACTACCTGGCCGTCTCGCGCGAGCTCACGCTTGAGGTTTGGGCGAAGCGGCCCTGGCACCGCCGCTACGTGGACAACGTGATGAAGCTGACCTCCGCGCTGCAGTAGGCGGCGGGGTGGCGTCGTTCGATCGTCGGCAAGCATGAAGCCCCGAGGCGAGAGCTCCACCCCCTAAGCCCGGCACGCAGCATCCACCAAATGCCAGATACCGAAGGGCACATATCGAAGGGCAGATACCGAAAAAGCCCGTCAGAGGGGCACACTTCGGTATCTACCCTTCGGTGCCTATGTCTCGGCATCTGCGGGGCCCAAGCGGCCACCTAGTAGACGCGCTCCGTAGACGCCTCCACTAGCACTGGCCCGCGTTCGTCTGCGAGCTCCTTGGCCTGGCGAATCCTGGCAATACAGGCATCCGGGTCCCGCAGAATGTCAGACGGGTAGATGCGGACCACCTCGTAGGACTGCTCCTTGAGCCAGTTTTCCCGCTTCATCTGCTCCATGAGCTGGTCATGGGGTTTGTCCTCGTACTTCATGTACCCGTCTACCTCGATGATCACCTTCCCCCACAGGAGGTCGACACGGTACTTGCCAATCCACATCTGAAGCTCCGGCTCAATGCCGTGCTCAAGCAGAATCACGCGCATGAGGGATTCAAACGGGGACTCAGACAGGTGAGTGCTCGCGGCAAACGCATCGCGAGCACGCTCGATCCACTTTTTGCCGGCCATTCTGGCCAGCGCTGCCTTGATCTCTTTCCACTTCTCCCTGCGTTGCTTGAGCGTCCCGTGCCTAAGCAGGCTGTCGAAGGCAACCACGCCGTCCCTGTGGCCGTGGATGCGGGCGATGTCAATCGCTGATCGCGGACCGTTTGTGTAACGCAGTTCAGCGTTTTCACCTGCGGATTCAATATCGCAGTCGGGAACCTTGATGTTCCGGTACACCACCCCCGCCGGCCACAGGTTCTTTGCCGGCGGCTTCCCGGACGGCAGCGCGAGCTCCACAACCTCCGTCTCGCTGGGCAGTACCCACATCCCTGAAACCGCCGCCGCGGATCTGCCAACCAGCACAGCCCGCGACGTCATCGCCGACGCTGCATAGCACCGCAGGAAGTACTGCTCGTGCGCTTTCAAAGCAGTCCACTGGTCCATTGGCACGAAATATCGCGACGACAATCGATGGCAAACCTGCTGCTCATTTACTTCACGGCCGACGACGAGCGCGATGAGTGCATCACGGTCCATTCCAATCCCCCCCAATTCGCTGTGCGCCCCCGCGCACGCGATGAACCTTAGCAGCCAGGGGCCATTGCTTCTCGACGAACGCTTTCCCACCCCAAAGCCCCAAGCAGCCAGATACCGAGACGCAGGACCCGAAGGGTAGATATCGAATCCTCGCTTTCCGGCAGCAATTTTCGGTGCCTGCCCTTCGGCATCTGCCCTTCCCTACCAACCCGCTACGCGTCGCGCAGGTGGAGCGCCACCACGCCGGCGACCCACGCCGCCACCGCCCACGCGGCGAAAATGCCGAGCGATGTGCCGAGTTCCCAGTACGCGGTCGGCTGGTTGGTCATGAAGGCGAGCAGGTTGTTGAACGGCAGGTAGCTCACCAGGTCCTGGCCGATCTTGGGCACAAGGCCGGCAATTGCCTCGATGACCAGCATCATCGCCAACCCAATCACCACGGAGCCGGCGGTGTTGCGCACCAGCCAGCCAACGCCCTGCACAAACATGGTCAGCAGCGCCATACCCAGCGGCAACGCCCACAGGGCGCGCTTGGTGGCGGGGTTGGAGGTCCAGTCGGCGGAGACGGCGGCCGTCAGGTCGCCGACGGTGAACGCCACAACCAGCGTCACCACCGTCAGCAGCGCTACCAGCACGGCACCCAGCAGCAGCTTCGCCACCGCCACCTGCCAGCGTTGCGGGCGCAGGCGGAAGTTGGTGGCGGGGATGCCAAAGCGGTACTCCGTGGTCACGATCATCGACTGCTGCACCACCACCACAATCGCCGTGGTCAGCGCCACGGAAGCCACCACGGCAAGCGGGATGTACGGCATCCCGCCGAGCTGGGAGGTCCACGCGAACAGCGCGCCGTACATCGCGCCCAGCGCAATCATCACGCCGCTTGTCCACCAGAACGACGCGGTGGAGCGCAGCTTGGTCCATTCGGCACGGATTTGGTTAAGCATTCGGCACCTCCGGAGAAGCCGGGCGAGCAGGGGCACCCGAAACGTACTGGGCGTGGCCCTCGGTTGACTGGATGTAGGCCTCCTCAAGCGAGGCGTGGCGCTCCGCCAACTCGGCCAGCTGCACGCCGGACGCGTACGCCACGGCGCCGACCTCATCGCTTGTCCGCGCCGCCACGGCCAGCGCCTCGCGCCCGTCCGCATCCACGGTGCGGGTCACGGCGTCCGCACCGAAGGCAGCGGCCAGCGCCCCTTCGAGCTTTTGCGTATCGACGCTCGCTCGAACCAACGTATTTACCGAGGAGTTCGCCCGGATGAAGTCCGCCACCGAAGTGTCGGCGACCAGCTTGCCGCGCCCGATCACGATCAGGTGGTCCGCGGTCTGCGCCATCTCCGCCAGCATGTGGGAGGAGATGAGCACGGTGCGGCCCTCCGCGGCGAGGGCGCGGAGCAGGCCGCGCACCCAGCGGATGCCTTCGGGGTCGAGGCCGTTGACCGGCTCATCCAGAATCAGGTACTCCGGATCGCCCAAAAGCGCAGCGGCGATGCCCAGGCGCTGGTTCATACCCAGGGAGAACCCGCCGACTTTCTTGCCGGCGACGTCGTTGAGGCCCACAAGCGAGAGCACTTCGTCCACACGCGCGCTGGGCAGCCCAGCCGCCTGCGCCTGCCAGAGCAAACTCGCGCGGGCGGAGCGGTTCGGGTGCACGCCCTTGGCATCCAGCAGCGCGCCGACTTTTTGGGCGGGGTTGGGCCAGGAGGTGTAGGGGCGGCCGTCGATAAGCGAGGTGCCCGACGTGGGCTTGTCCAAGCCCAAGATCATGCGCATGGTGGTGGATTTGCCGGCACCGTTTGGCCCGAGGAAGCCGGTGACAATGCCGGGTTGAACGGTGAAGGTGAGGTCCTCAACAGCCTGGACCGCGCCGTAGCGCTTAGTCAGGCCTTGTACTTCAATCATGCGTGCCAGTATGCCCCACGGCCTCAAACACCGCCCCAAGCGAGGCGGCGAATCCGGGGTGGAGGGGCAGGTTCCAAAGATCGTCGAAAAGCACCCAGCGCAGCTCGGCGCTCTCCTCGTTTGGCGTGACGGTGAGGGGCGAGCCGTCGGCGGTGCGGGCGATGACGGTGGTGTAGCTCCAGCCGGGGACCTCCATGGTGACCAGCTCGCGCTCCACCACCACAGCGGCGGGGTCGATGGCGCACTCCTCCACCGTCTCGCGGATGGCGGCCTGCGCAGGCGTTTCGTGGGAATCGCGGGCGCCGCCGGGAATACCCCACGTGCCGCCCTGTGCGGTCCACAGCGCGCGGTGCTGCACCAGCACGGTATCCCCCGCGCGCAGGAATAAGCCGGCTGCGCCGTGCAGACCCCAATACTTTGCGCCGCCAGTGCCGTGGACCCATCCGTTTCCGTCGCCAAGCATGCCCCCAACTGTAGGCCGGACGCGATATGGTTGGGGAATGGTCAAGCAGGTGAGCGCGCACACACCCGAGCTTGACGACGACTGGCTGGACACCCTCGAAGCCAACCCCCAGCACCGCAGCCCGTGGCAAGTGCTGCAGGACACGTTCACCGGCCCGGCGCGCTGGTTTAGGCGCATGCGCCTCTTCGCGGCCACCACGCCGGGGCAGATCATCGCGATGATGCTGGTGCTCACGTTGTCCCTGGTGGCGGCGGGGTTTTCCATGAGCCAATCCATGGCGTCGCGCCAGCGGGCGCTGGACACGCTGATTACGTCCACGGAGCCGATGGCGAATTCGGCGCACCTTTTGTATTCCTCCCTGTCCCAGGCGGACACCATCTCCACCACCAGCTTCGTGCAGCCGGGGCTGCTCACGCAGGACCAGCTGGGCACGTACCTGGCCTCCATTGACCGCGCGGCCGTGACTGCGGCGGACATCCTGGCGAGCACCGTGGCCAGCGTGGGCACCAGCTTCGGCTCCGGCGGCGTGGGCGGGCAGAGCGCGGATGAGGTGCGCAGCCAGATCTCGGACCTGGTGACCGGGATCCTGCGCGACCTGCCGGTGTACACCGCGATCATGGAACGCGCGAAGGTGAACCAGCGGCTGGGCAACCCGGTGGGTGTGGCGTACATGACGGAGGCATCGTCCGTCATGCGCGAGCAGATGCTGCGCAGCGCGGAGGACCTGTCCACGCTGACGCAGAACGAGGTTGCCGCCGAGGTGCAGCGCCTCTCCTCCCCGCAGTGGGTGCCGCTGTCCGGCCTGGTAGCGGCGCTGATTTTCCTGCTGGTTGCCCAGTGGTGGCTGTGGCGGGTGTTCCGCCGCCGCCTCAACCGCGGTTTCCTGGCCGCCACCGCCGCGATCCTGGTGGCCATCTGCTGGGTGGGCGTATCCAACTACCAGTCCTGGCAAAACGGCGTGATCGGCTTCGAGCGCGCCGCGGAGCCGTGGCAGCGGTTGGCGGACGCGCGGATTGACGCGCAGGAGTCCCGCACGGACGAGACTCTGGCGCTGCTGTCGCGCCAGTCCGTGACCAAGTCCTCCCAGAGCTTCGACCTGACCTACCTGCACGTCAGCCAGGCCCTCGACGCGGCGGAGGCGCTGGGCGGCGCTACCTCGGATGCCACCATCGCCTCCGCGCGCCAGGCGTTGGACGACTGGTCCGCCGCGCACCAGGAGCTCGTTTCCGCGCTTATCGACGGTCGTTTTGAAGACGCCATAGGCATCCTGAACGCCCAGGATGGAGAGGGTGGCCAGGTTGGCTCCGTGACCGCGTTCGCCCAATTGGAAGACGATTTGCAGGAGCTGATCAACCAGACCCGCGAGAACACCCGCGTGTACATCAACGCCTCCCTGGACGCGACGCGGCTGGTTTCCGGCGCGGTTGCGGCGCTGACGGCGTTTGCTGTGCTGTGCATCTGGATTGGCATCCGCCGCAGGCTTGGGGAGTACATGTGATGAAGCGACTGCGGGTAATCGGTGCGGCCGCGTTGGCCGCGTTGGCCGTGGTGCTTGGCGGGTGCGCGCCGGACGCGCCGCCGCCCGTGGAATCGGAGCCGCCCCTGACCTTCCGGGGCGCGCCGATGCCGGCGAACGCGAAATTGGACCCGCCGGGTGTGGAGCCGGACGGCCCGTTCGTCGGCGCGCTTGAGCAGGGCGGGGATTGGCAATGGCCCGGTTCCCTCCCGCCGGGTACAGAGGAAGACCGCGATGGGCCGCACATGCAGCGCATCATTTCACGCGGGCGCATCATCGTGGGCGTTGACCAGTCCCAATACCTGCTGTCCTACCGCGACCCGGCGCGCGGCGACCTGCGAGGCTTCGAGGTGGACTTGGCACGCGAGGTTGCGCAGGACATCTTCGGCGATCCGAACAAGGTGGATTTCCGCTTCGTGGATTCCGCCGCCCGCGCGGAGACGTTGCAGGCGGGTGAGGTGGATATTGTGATCCGCACCATGTCCATCACCCCGGACCGCGCCGAGGTGGTGGACTTCTCCACGCCGTACCTGACGTCCTACGTCCGCGTCCTGGCGCCGCGGGACCGCGGCATTGCCGGACCCGGGGACCTAGCGGGCAAAACGGTGTGCGTGGTGGACGGCACCAATCTGGTGAATCTAGTCCGGAACCAAATGCCGGACTCTTCCGTGCTGCGCACCAGGACGTGGTCCGACTGCCTGATGGCTACGCAGCAGTTCCAGGCAGACGCGGTGGTTGGTGACGATGCCGTGCTGGTGGGCATGATGGCCCAAGACCCGCTGGTGGAAGTGTTCCCGGAGAAGCTGGCAAACCAGATCTACGCCGTGGGTGTGGCAAAGGGGCACGACGATGTTGTGCGGCAGATCAACCTGACCATCGAGCGCATTCGCACCGACGGCACATGGAACCGGATGTTCAAGGAGTGGCTCGGCGGCTCTGTGAACGAGTCTTGGCTGCCGCGGCGCATGTACCGCAAGGAGGAGGAGGGGTAAATGGCCGCGGACGATGAAGAACTTGGGGCAGCCGGCGACACCGGCACCGGCGGGGGTGCCCGCGCCGGCGGTGGCAGCGAAGCGGCTGGCGAGCACACGGAGGCCGTGCTCTACGACCCCTTCGCGGACGACGAAGACGACGCGGACGAAGACGCGCCCGGCACCGAAGCCGTCGCCTTCGACCCTTTCGCCGACGACGAGGATGATGAATCCGACGCCGCCTACGCCGATCTCGGAGAAATGGCGGGCCTGCTCAAGGATTTGGACAAGCTGCGAAAGGGAGGGGCGAGGGAGGAGACGTCGCAACGCTCCCGGCTCCAAGCCCTGGATACGTTCCGGGAGCGGCGGGGAACGCGGCGCGCCAGCCGTGTGGTGGCGGACGGCATGGTGGAGCTGCCGTGGGTGGACCCGGATGAGCCGAAGGAAGCGCTGGTTGATCCCACGAATGCGGTGGTGCAGAAGGGCATCCCGGCGCCGACGCTGAACCCGGGCGATGTGGTAGCCGGCCAGTACGAGATCATGGGCGTGATCGCGCACGGCGGCATGGGCTGGATCTACCTGGCGCAGGACCATTACGTGGCGGGGCGCGTGGTGGTGTTGAAGGGCTTGCACTCCACGGACAACGCGGATGAGGCGGCGGCCGCGGCGGCGGAGCGCGAGTTCCTGGCGGACATTACGCACCCGGGCATTGTGAAGATTTTCAACTTCATCGATGACCCGCGCGTGCCCGGCGGCTTCATCGTGATGGAGTACGTGGGCGGCCCGAGTTTGCGGCAGCGCCGCAATGCGGAGGACGGCCACCGCCTGGAGCCGGACGTGGCCATCGCGTACATGCTGGAAGTGCTGCCGGCGCTGGGGTACCTGCATTCGCGCGGCGTGGTGTACAACGACCTGAAGCCGGACAACGTGATTGTCACCGAGGACCAGGTGAAGCTGATTGACCTGGGCGCGGTGAGCGGCATCGGCGCATACGGCTTCATCTACGGCACGAAGGGGTTCCAGGCGCCGGAGGTGGCCACGGAGGGCCCGTCCATTGAGTCGGACGTGTACACCGTGGGCCGCACGCTAGCCGCGCTGATCATCGACCTGCCGAAGACGGACGGGGTGTACGACCTGCGCATTCCCACCCCGTCGGAAGAGCCGCTGTTCCGCCGCTACATCTCGCTGTACCGCGTGATCGCGCGCTGCTGCAACGAGGATCCGAAGCAGCGCTACAGCTCCGTGAAGTCGCTGGAAGCGCAGCTGCTCGGTGTGCTGCGCGAGGTCATCGCGGTGCGCGACGGCATCACGCACCCCGCCCAGCATTCCTTCTTCTCGCCGCAGCGTACGACGTTTGGCACCAAGCACCTTGTCTTCCGCACCGACCAGCTGATCGACGGCATCACCCGCACCGTGGAAATCACCCCGCAAGAAGTGGTTGCCGCTCTGCCGTCGCCGCTGATTGACCGCCACGATGTCGGCGCCGCCATGCTCCAGGGCTCCTCCTACGCCGAGCCGCTGGAAACGCTGGAAACGCTGCGCCAGGCGATGCAGACCCCGCAGTACCGGGAGTCCCGCGAGATCCCCTTTGCCGTGGTGCGCACGATGCTGGATCTTGGCCTGACGTCGCAGGCCCGCACCTGGCTCGGCTCCCTGGACGAAAAGTACGGCGACAACTGGCGTTTCCACTGGTACTTCGGCGTGGTTAACTTGCTGCTGGGCCACTTCAACGCCGCGCAGCGCGACTTCTCCGCCGTACTGAACATCCTGCCGGGCGAGGCCGCGCCCAAACTCGCCATCGCCGCCGTGGATGAACTCCTGCTTCAGCGCGCGGGCCTTCGCGAGCGCGAGCTGCTCCCCGACACCATCGCCGCCGCGTGCGCTGGCATGAGCACCACGCTGGCCGAGGTCCCCTCCGAAGTCTTCCAGGAGATGCTGGGGGCTGGAGTGCTTGACGACGATTGGTCCATGGTCACCTCCGACCCCGCCATGCTCCGCTTCCACGCCATGCGGTTGTACTCGCTGGTGTGGCTGGCTAACCCCACCACGGTTTCCGCGGCGTTTGGTTTGGCCCGGCAGTTGATGAATGAGGGCGAGGTGGAGCTGGCGATCGCGGCGCTGGACCGCGTCCCGCCGTCCTCCCGCCACAGCCGCATGGCCTCTTTGACCGCGATTCTGTGCCTGGTGGCGCAGGACCTCACCGAGACGCGCATCCGGCGCGCAGCCCGGCGGCTGGAAAAGATTCCCAGCACCGAGCCGCGGTACCTGCAGATCAAGATCTTCGTGCTGCGTGCCGCGCTGACGTACCTGCGGGAGCACGATGCCAGCGCCGCCGCGTCTGCGAAACCGCTGTTTGAGTATGACTTCACGGTGCGCGGCCTGCGCCGCGGCCTTGCCATCACGCTGCGTGAGCAGGCGCGCGTGGCGCCGTACGCGCGGCACCGCTACGCGCTGGTGGACATGGCTAATAAGGTGCGCCCCGCCACCTGGTTCTAGGTGACGGGGCGTGCGCTACGCCAGCGAGGCTGCGACGCGCGCGGACTTTTGCGCGATTGCCAGCTCCTCATTGGTGGGTACCACCAGGACCTTGACCTTCGAATCGTCCGTGGAGATGATGCGCGGGCCGTCGTTCGGCAGGGCGTTCTTCTCCGGGTCGATCTCGATGCCGTACATGTGCATGTTGTCCAGCGCGTCCATGCGCACGTGTTTGTCGTTTTCGCCGACACCCGCGGTGAAGGTGATGGCGTCTACACGGCCGAGCGCGATCATGTAGGAGCCGATATAGCGGCGCAGCTGGTTGATGTACACGTTGTACGCCAGCCAGGCGTTCTCATCTTCGTCGTTGATCATGGTGCGCAGCTCGCGGAAGTCGTTGACGCCGGCGAGGCCCTTCACGCCGGACTGGCGGTTGAGCAGGTTGTCAATCTCGTCGATGCTCATGCCGCCCTGGCGGTAGAGGTGGAAGATGATGCCCGGGTCAATGTCGCCCGAACGCGTACCCATCACCAGGCCGGCGAGCGGGGTCAGGCCCATCGAGGTGTCAATCGGGTGCCCGTTCTCCACCGCGGAGGCGGAGGCACCGTTGCCCAGGTGCAGCACAATCTGGCGGGTGTGCAGCGGATCGCGGCCGATCAGGGCCGGTACCTGGGAGGAGACGAACTCGTGGCTGGTGCCGTGGAAGCCGTAGCGGCGGATCAGGTTGCGCTCCGACACCTCGGCGTTGATGGCGTACAGCGCGGCAGCCGGCGGCAGGTCGCGGAAGAAGCCAGTGTCAAACACCGCGACGTGCGGGATGTTCGGCAGCAGTGCGCGAGCAACCTCGATGCCGTCGATGTTCGCCGGGTTGTGCAGCGGGGCGAGCGGGATGAGGGAGCGGATCATCTCCACCACCGGATCCGAGATCAGCTCCGGCGCGGAGAACACCATGCCGCCGTGCACCACGCGGTGGCCAACGGCGATGATGTCCAGCTGCGTCGGGCCGATGCCCTTGGAATCCAGCAGGCGGAAAGACTCCTCCAGGCCCACGGTGTGTGTCGGGATCTCGCGTTGGACAACCCACTTCTGGTCCGCGTGCTTCACGGTCACGCGGCCCTGCGGCTCGCCGATCTGCTCAACCAGGCCGGAGACAAACGGTGCGTCCGACGCCGCGGCGTTCGGGTCAACGATCTGGAACTTCACAGAGGAAGAACCAGAGTTAATAACTAGGACGTACGCCATTTAGTTGGCACCTGCCTGGATGGCGGTGATGGCCACGGTGTTCACGATGTCCGGAACGGTAGCGCCGCGGGACAGGTCGTTGACCGGCTTGTTCAGGCCCTGCAGGACCGGGCCGACCGCAAGGGCGTTGCCGGTGCGCTGCGCAATCTTGTAGCCGGCGTTGCCAGCCTCCAGGTCCGGGAAGATGAACACGTTGGCCTGGCCGGCAACCGGGGACTCCGGTGCCTTCTTCTTGGCCACACCCGGGTCGCACGCAGCGTCGAACTGCAGCGGGCCATCCACGGCCAGCTCCGAATCCAGCGCACGAGCTGCCTCGACGGCGGCGACAGCGCGGTCCACGTCCGGGCCGGCACCGGAGGTGCCGGTGGAGTAGGACAGGACGGCAACCTTCGGGTCCAGGCCGAACTGTGCTGCGGTGCGTGCGGACATGACGGCGATCTCGCCGAGCTGCTCCGCGGTCGGGTTCGGGTTCACAGCGCAGTCGCCGAATGCCCAGAGGCGGCCGCGCAGCACCATCAGGAAGATGGAGGACACCACGGATGCGCCCGGCGCGGTCTTGATGATCTGGAAGGACGGCTTAATCGTGTGCGCGGTGGTGTGGGCAGCGCCGGACACCATGCCGTCTGCCAGACCCTTGTGCACCATCATGGTGGCGAAGTAGGAGATGTCCTTCAGCGTCTCGCGCGCCTCATCGATGGACACGCCCTTCTTCTTGCGCAGCTCCGCGAAGTCCGCCGCGAACTCCTCCAGCAGCTCGGATTCGAGGTGGTTGATGATCTTGGCCTTGGACAGGTCCAGGCCAAGGTCCGCCGCACGACGGTTGATGTCCTCTTCCTCACCCAGGATGGTCAGGTCCACAATGTCCTTGGCCAGCAGCTGGTGCGCCGCCTGGAGAATACGGTCATCCTCGCCCTCCGGCAGAACGATGTGCTTGCGGTTCTCCTTCGCCATGTTCAGCAGCCAAGACTCGAACACCACCGGGGACATCACCTGGTCTGCGTCACGGTTGAGGGTGACCGTGGAAACGTCGGCAAGCTGCTCAGCGCTCACCACAGCCGCGACGGAACCGCGGAGCTCCTCAACGCGGCGCTGCGCCAACGCACCAAGGTCGGCGTTGCCGGCCACCAGCAGCACCGGCACGCCAAGAGCTGCGGCAACGTCAGCGTCAAAGTTGTAGTCGCCGGTGCCAACGATCAGCTTCGCGGCACCATCGTTCAGGCCCGCAGCGTACACCTCGTGCAGGTCAGAGCCCTCCACCTTGGCAACCTCAAGGCCAAGCTGGGAAGCAACGGAGTTGACATCAATACCGTCAAGAGAGCGGTTGACGGGGGTGATCAGCAGGGACTGAGTTTCAGCCATGGGTTCGCCTTTCTACGGTTGCGGATTAAAGCGCATACGCAGATAAGTCTACCGACCAAGCCGTAGTTTTCAGGGGCAAATTAGTCGAATACCGCAGCCGCCTGAGCTGCCCTCGACCGCGCCTCCTCCGCACTCTCGCCCGTCGCACGCACGAGGACATCTGCCCCCATAACCTGCACTCCCGTCTCCTCCACCGCCATTGCGCGGGCCATGCTTGCCGACGAAAGCTTGTCCGCACCACCCCGCACAATCCGTGCCGCGCCCGGCGAGACCAACGTGACGTCGATAGGCAAGTGCAACGATGCCCGGGCCTGGAGCTCAAACTGGTCCAGCCGCTGCGTGGCGCGTGTGAGCATGCCGTCCAGCCCCGTCAACGGCGACGCCTGGGAGAAGTACACCTCTTCCCCATCCACGAACAGTTCGATGGCGTAGAGACCGCAGCATTGCAGCGCGCCCGTCACGCGGGCGGCGATGGAGCGGGCGTTGCCCATCGCCGCCTCCGAAATCGGTGCCGGCTGCCAGCATTCCACCAGTTCCCCGTCTTCGTGGCGCGTGCCAATGGGCTCGCAGAACCACGTGGCCAGCTGCCCCGTCGCGGGGTCTACGGAGCGGGCGGTGAGGATGGTGACCTCGTAATCGAAGTCAATGTAGCGCTCCACAACCAGCCCATCCTCCGGGAACGACGCCGCGATCGGGTTGCTCAGCATCTCTTCCGCGTTGGTGAACACCGCCTTCGTGCTCCCCCGGCGCTGCTTGACCACCAGCGGAAACCCGATCTCATCCGCAGCCCGGGCAAGCTCCTCAGCGCTGTGCGCGGGTGCGGAGGTCAGCGTGGGCAGACCGAGCTCATCCGCCGCGGTGCTACGCAGGGACTGCCGGTCAAACGCTACCTCGCACGCCTGGACGGACGGCGCCACGTGCGCGCCCGTCCGCTGCACCATCTTCGCGAGCTGGCGCATGTCAATCCGCGGGTCCGCCACCGCAATCAGGTCCGGGTTCGCAGCTTCGAGCTCCCCCAGCGTGCCGACGCTCACCTGACAACCAAAATGCGCATACGCCGCCGCAAGCTCTGTTGCGATGGTGCAATCCGGCCCCTTCCCCACCACAAAAACCCGCTGGTGAGGGTGAAGGGTGTGCTTGGACTCGGACGTTGGCTGGTGGCCGGGCTGCGCCTGGTGCTCACTCATGAGTGCCGATTATCGCATAGCCGTGCACGTTTCTTAAGAAGTGGCTGGGGATTGCGTGGGGATATGCAAAACCACCCCGCCGCATCGAGGGCGCAAGACAGGGTGGAAAGGAGGAAACTGTGAGTTCCTGGAACCGCTTAATTCACGGAGATGGTGTAGCCGCCGATGGAGGAGGTCTGGCCAGCCAGCGGGCTCTCGTGGCCGGTGACGGTAGCAACCAGGGCGCCGCCCTCATCGGCCAGGCAGGAGTTCAGAATCACTGCGGAAGCTGCGATGCCGCCGGTCATCGCGGTGAGGCCGACGATGACGGAGCCGACGGAGTAGCCGAAAGCGGACAGGTACTTGTCAATTGCCTCAACCTGAACTGCGAGCTCCGGGTTCAGGATGCCAGCCTGGCGCTGGATCTCGGTGTTGAAGTCACGAATCTGCTGGTCGATCACGTTGGTGACGTTGGAAGCGCCGCCGAGAGCAACCTGAGCGAGCAGGCCCAGCGGGATCAGGGACAGCAGCGGGATACCGAAGCCGAGGAGGGCGTTCTTGCAGTTCTCCGGCAGAGCTGCGGTCTCGGTTGCGTTGACGTCTACCTTGGCGTTGCCAGCAGCGTCAACGGTGGCGTTGACCTTGGTGGTTTCAGCGGAAGCCGGGGCGACGGACGGAACGACGAGGGTGACAGCCATTGCGGAAGCGACTGCGGCACGGGTGATCTTCTTCAACGGAAGTCCTTTCAGAGGCAATTGTGAGGTGACGGCCCAAGTCTAGGGGAAACCTGGCACCGAGGTTCAGGTTTCATGGTACTCCCGTTTTCAAATATTTGCTGGGCCGCAACGCTCCGGGGGAATCCGCCGGTCTTGAAGCATAAAACCCCCGAAGCCGGGACATTAGTCTCAGCGCTCGGGGGTTTCCGCTACAGACTTAGGAGGCAAGTAGCCAAGCCCTAGGCAGTCTTACTTCTGGATCTCACCCTTCACGGTGACTTTGGTGCCACCCTGGTTCACCAGGCAGTCACGAATGATGAAGGAGGAAGCAGTCAGACCGCCAGCGAGAGCTGCCAGACCGATAGCGGCGGATGCAACGCTGTAGCCGAAAGCGGTCAGGTACTTGTCCAGAGCCTCAACCTGCTTTGCCAGCTCCGGGTTGAGGATGCCAGCCTGGCGCTGGATCTCAGCGTTGATGTTGCGGATCTGCTGGTCCAGAACGTTGGTCACGTTTGCGGAGCTGCCGATAGCAATCTGGCTCAGCAGGCCGAGCGGGATCAGAGCCAGCAGCGGGATGCCAGCGCCGAGCAGGGTGGTCTTGCACTTCTCGGACAGGCCGGTGTTCGGGGTGGTCGGAGCCGGGTCAACCTTCGGTGCCTCGACCACCTTGACGGTGACCTTGCCGGACTCGGTGGTCTTGGTGACAACACCTGCAGCGTCCTTCGCCTCGGCCTTCACCTTGAACTCGATCGTGTCGCCGACCTTTGCCGTCTCAGCCGGGGTCACAGTGACGTTGCCATCCTTGTCGGTGGACACAGAGGCCGGGCCATCGACGGTGAAGGTGACCGTGTCGGTCTCCTTTACCTTGAGGTTCTTTGCCTCAACTGCAAGGACGAGCTTGCCCTTCTGCGCAACCGTTGCGTTAGCAGCATCCTTGTACGTCAAGGAGCCCTTGACGTTTGCCGCCGAATCAGCAATCTGGACAGTCACAACAGTGGAGGTGGTAGTGCGGGTTACTTCGCCAGCTGCATTCTTGGCCTCTGCCTTGACCTTGAACTTCAGTGCACCCGGCTTCTTCGGAGTAACGGTGATTACGCCCTTGTCATCCACAGCGACACCCTCGGGAGCGTCTGCCCCCTCTTCAGCTGCGACGATAGAGTAAGAAACCTTGTCATCGGCGTTCTGCTGGAGGTTGGTAGCCGTCGGCTCGATGACAATCTTGCCGTCAACAATCTTCGACTCGGTGTCGTACGTCAGAGTGCCAACAACCGGCTTGGCAGCTACAACCTTGACAGCTACCTTCTCGGTCGTCGCGGTGGTCACTACATTGTTGCCGTCCTTGGCCTCAACCTTGACAACGAACTCGATAACCTCGCCAGCCTTGGCAGTCTCCTTGGGCTTGACAGTGACCACACCGTCCTTCACCGACACCTCGGTCTTAGTGCCAGCTACGCCGTTGTCGTCGACGATGGAGTAAACCAGCGTGTTGGAATCAGCCTTCTTAAGGTTTTCAGACTTGGTCGGCTTGAGTTCCACGGAATCGCCGAGCGTAACCTCCACATCCTTCGCGTACTCGAGGACCGGAGTCTTCTGATCCTCGGCCGTAGCAGCCGGGGCGTCAGCAGCAGAAGCCATCGGAGCGATGGACGGAGCCACCATAGCGAGGGAGAGTGCAGCTGCCGCGATAGCGGTGCCGCGACGGGTAGCGGTGTTCTTGAACATAGTTGTCCTTTCGACGTTGATGTACCGTTCGCCATCGAGCACCTGAACCCTGGGAGAAACCAGGAGACAGCCCCGCAATGACTTACTAGCTGAATCGTACGAGAATGTGCGCGGCGTTACTTTTGGCTAGATAAATAAATTCGTCGAAAAGCAAAAAAACTGCCTGCACCCACAGATCGGATGCAGGCTTCGGCCCGTCGTAAAGCTCGCGCCCCTACCTCTCCAAGATGTCGTGGCGCACGATGGTCTGGTCGCGGCCCGGGCCCACGCCGATGTAGCTGATGGGCGCGCCGGAGAGCTCCTCCAGTCGCAGCACGTAGTCCTGCGCCTTCTTCGGCAGCTCGTCGAAGGTGGTGCAGCCGGTGATGTCCTCGTCCCAGGCCGGCATGGTTTCAAAGATCGGCTCGGCGTGGTGGAACTGGGATTGGGTCAGGGGCATTTCGTCGAAACGCTGGCCGTCCACGTCGTAGGCCACGCAGATCGGGATCTCGCCGATGCCGGTCAATACGTCCAGCTTGGTCAGGAACAGGTCGGTGAAGCCGTTGACGCGGGAGGCGTAGCGGGCAATTACAGAGTCGTACCACCCGCAGCGGCGCTTGCGGCCGGTGTTCACGCCCACCTCGCCGCCAACTTCCTGCAGGTAGTCGCCCCACTTGTCAAAGAGCTCCGTGGGGAACGGGCCGGCGCCCACGCGGGTGGTGTACGCCTTCACAATGCCCAGCACGCCCGTGATCTTGGTGGGGCCAATGCCGGAACCCACGCAGGCGCCGCCGGCGGTGGGGTTGGAGGAGGTCACGAACGGGTAGGTGCCGTGGTCCACGTCCAGCATGGTGGCCTGGCCGCCCTCCATCAGCACGTGCTTGCCCTCGTCGAGCGCCTTGTTCAGCGTGTACTCCGCATCAATCACCATCGGCTTCAGGCGGTCCGCGTAGCCCATGAAGTAATCCATGGTCTCCTCCACGCTGATGGCGCGGCGGTTGTACATTTTCACCAGCATCTGGTTCTTCACGTCCAACGCGGATTCGATCTTTTGGCGCAAGATACTTTCGTCGAAAATGTCCTGCACCCGAAGCCCCACGCGCGCAACCTTGTCGGCGTACGTCGGGCCGATGCCGCGGCCGGTGGTGCCAATGGCGCGTTTGCCCAGGAAGCGCTCCTGCACGCGGTCCAGCGTCTGGTGGTACGGCGCGACCATATGCGCGTTGGAGCTGATGCGCAGGCGCGACGCGTTGGCGCCGCGGGCCTCCAGGCCGTCAATCTCCTCGAACAGCGCCTGCAGGTTCACCACAACGCCGTTGCCCAGGATCGGGGTCGCGTTCTCGGAAAGGACGCCCGCGGGCAGGAGCTTCAGCTCATACTTCTCGCCGCCCACCACCACGGTGTGGCCCGCGTTGCTGCCGCCGTTCGGCTTGACCACATAATCGACCTTCCCGCCGAGGATGTCGGTGGCCTTACCTTTTCCCTCGTCGCCCCACTGGGCACCCACGATGACGATGGCGGACATGTTCCACTCCTTATATAGGGCCTGTAACCGTGCATATTGTAGCGTGACGTGCATGCGTCTCATCCATTGCGCGTGCGCCAGCGACGTAACCCTCCCCGGAGCCGAGCATTATGCACTCCCCGCCATCCCCGGGCGCAAGGATTTACGCTTCCTGGATGAGATCGCGCGCGAGGTGCTGCCGGTGGATCCCACCCCCTCGCTCGCTGAAATTCAGGCTGCGCCCGACGTCGCGCACCTGGGCACGCCGCAATTCGCGCCGCAGCGGCCGGACGAGCACCTGGGCACGCCGCAATTCGCGACCGACGCCGCGCTTGCCGCCGTACTCACCCGCATGATGCGCGCCGACTACCTCTGGGCCGAGGTGGGCTACATCCCCACCGACCCCTCCTCCCCCGCCGCCGTCTGCTGGGGGCTTTCCTTGCTTGACGACGTTCACTCGTTCGCCCTCGAAGCCCCCGTCCAGCCAGCCGCCTGCATCCGCACCGACACCGGAGACGTGGTCGCCGGCTCCGCCTCCATCTTCCGCGCGGGCGGCACCGAGGAGTTTGTCGGCGAGATTGTGGTGGATTCCGAGACACTGGTGTTCCGCGACGGCCGAACCCCCTCCGCACGCTTCTTTGGCCAGTTCGGCGCGCGTCTTGTACCCACCATGGACGCCCCAGGAATTGCGTGCGCGCCGCTAACCACTCCACTTGAAACCTCTGGTTCGCTTTCCCGGCGCTCGCCACAGCAACTGGAGTGGCTCGCTTCCACCCCGGGTTTGCGGTGGCTCGCGCGAGGCAGAGGCGTTTCCCCAGCTCAGACCGACGGTTCCCGAGTGCTCACCGGGCGCGCCGTGCAAACCGGCGGGGAGAGCATTGCGTTGCTTATCGACGATTCCTTGAAGCCCCGCCCCGTTACCCGAGCAACCTTTTACCGCCATTTGCGCGACATTCAGAGCGTCCGAAACGCCTGATTTCGGTCCATGTGATTAAGATCACAGTGTGATTTTTGTGGCGCTTTGTTGGTGATTTGTAACCAAAAAGAGACTGCTTTGGGCCGGGCGGTTTCAAAGGAGCGTCGTCAAGCAAGTGCAAAGCCCCAGCTCACGCCGTGTTTGCCGCGCATATACCTAAAGTTTGGTGCGTTGTCGGTAAAACTTTCAGTTGATAGCGGCCGTGGTGGCGCGGTCCCGGCGGCACTTTTCAAAACGTGGCTACGTTGGGGCTTGTTCCCAAACGGGGTCCGCCCCGACAGTGGCTCCTCGGTTCACACCGGCGAGAGGCTGGGGCGGAACATTCCATACAAGATCTACTTAGGAGAAATCATGGCTGACTACAACCGCATTGAGGACCTGGCAAACGCTACCGCTTTCGACGTTGATGGCGACAAGGTTGGTGCTGTCAAGGACGTCTACGTCAACGACACCACCGGCCAGCCGGACTTCGTTTCCGTGAACCACGGCCTCTTCGGTGGCGGCGACTCCATCGTTCCGCTGCGCGGCCACACCCTGCGTGACGGCGAGCTGCACCTCGCATTCCCGAAGGAGCGCATCGAGGACGCTCCGGATCTGGACGAGAACGGCCACCTCACCACCGAGGACCAGGAGGCGTTCTACCGCCACTACGGCCTGACCGAGACCCAGGACGTCACCACCTACCAGACCGGCGCTGAGTACGGCGCACCGGCTGCTGCAGGCGCAGCTGCTGGCGCTGGCTACGCTGCTGGTGAGTACACCGACGCTGACCGCCAGGTTGTTGACACCGACGTTGACGCTGACCGCCGCGAGTTCGTCGAGACCGAGCGTCGCGACAACGTTGACAACGACACCATCGTTCGCTCCGAGGAGCAGCTCAACGTGTCCAAGGACCGCGTTGAGTCCGGCCAGGTTCGCCTGCGCAAGTACGTTGTCTCCGAGACCGAGACCGTTGAGGTTCCGGTTGAGCGCGAGGAGGTTCGCGTTGTCCGCGAGCCGATCACCGACGCTGACCGCGCTAACTACGACGGCCAGATCGGCGAGGCTGAGGCTTCCGTCACCCTGCACGAGGACCGCGTCTCCGTGTCCAAGGAGTCCGTGCCGGTTGAGAAGGTTTCCCTGGAGAAGGAGACCGTCCGCGACACCGAGCGCGTCTCCGAGGAGGTCCGCAAGGAGCGCTTCGAGACCGACGGCGTTGTCGAGGCTGACCGCACCGTTGCAGACGTCGACGCTGACCGCGCATTCGACGCTGAGGGCCGCGTCCCGGGTGCAGAGGGCGACGCTGACGTCCGCTAGTACCTCCGCGGAGTAGCCCTCCGCCGGCTACGCGGGTTACCGCGTTAGTTAACTTCCGGAAACCCTGGTTGGGAATTGTTCCCACCAGGGTTTCTCTGTGTTTGGGGGGTGGGGTTGGTTCCCTCTGGGTTTCCCTGCGTTTGGGGTGCTAGGAAGTGCCGGCGAGCTTCTGCGACTCGCGTCCCGCGGTTGCCTCGTCGCCGCCTCAGCCCCGCCGAATCACCCACTCGCATACCTCTGCCCAAAGTCACCGCAGCTACTGCGCCTCGAGCCCTGTCGCCCCGGAACGAAATGACAAACTCGTTCCGGAGGCGCTGCAAAACCCCAGGTCGTCAACTAAGTCGCTTTGTGTCAAGTGGTTGTGAACCGTTTTTGTTATGGGTTGGTGGTTAGTGGTTGGGGGCTGGGGTGTGTGGTGGTGGTTGTGCGGATGATGGTGACTTCTCTGGGCAGTCCGGTTGGGGTTTTGGGTGGTGTGTGGATGCGTCCTTCTTCTAGGGCATCCTGGATGGCGTGGTGGCGGCTGGTTTGCAGTGTGCGCCAGGTGCCGTCGAGGACGCTTTGTGGGGTGTAGTAGTTGATCGCGCTGTTTGGCCGGCTGTTGTAGTTGGTGGTGAAGGTGCTGACCCAATTGGTGGCGTGGTCGATGGACGCGAACACTGGCGGGTAGTAGGGACTTCCTTTCATGGTGTGAAACAAAGACTCCATGTGGGGGTTGTCGTTGCTGGTGTGGGGGCGGCTGAAGGATTGGGTGATGCCGCGGGAGTGAAACAGCTCGGCGATGGTGGTGCTGGTCATCGAGGGGCCGTTGTCGGAGTGCACGGTGTGCACGTCGGGGTATTGGCTGAGGATGCGAGTGAACAGCTCGGTTGCGGCGCGGGTTTGTTCGCGCGGGGTGATGCTGGTGCCTACTACGGCTCGCGAGTACAGGTCGATCACGGTTAGGCAGGCGTAGTTCTGACTGATGCATGGTCCAGGTAGGAAGGTGATGTCCCAGCACAGCACTTGTCCCGGGGCCGTGGCGATGACGTGTGGGGGTGTTGTGCGTCCGCGTTTGGTGTTGTTGCGTCTGCGGGTGTGGGAGCGCTGTTTAAGCAGGCGCTGGTGTTGGCGGGCGGTGCGGTAGAAGCTGCTCAAGCTGGCGATGTATAACCCGTGGTTGTAGGCGTTGTAGTACACGTCGTCGACGCTTGAATACGGGTTGGCGTCGAGCAGCGCCAGAATGTCGTCGACTTGCTGCTCGCTCAGACGGGGGATGTTGCGGGCGGTGTGCGGGGTGGGATTGGGCTTCGTCGGGCGGGGTTTACGGGCGTAGAACACCCGGCTGCGGCTGACGCGAAGCAGTTGCTGGGCTTTGGTTAGGGAGTGTCCGTAGGAGACGAGGGCGTCGATGAGGCGTTGTTCTTCCTTGAGACCAGTTTCATAGCGGCGTGTTTCGTCTTCGGATAAGGATTTTCCTCCGCGTCGTAGTCCACGCCAGGAAGATCGGGCATGGACGCTAAAGCTTTTCCCAGCGCATCACTGGTCTGCCTCCACTTATCCAACTCCGCGTCTTGGCGCTGAAGCTTCTGGTTGGCCTTCGCCAACTCCCGCTTCAGCCGGTCGTTTTCGGCGAGCATCCGCTCAACCTGCTTACGACTGCGCGTTGGGTCGTCATGCGTACCAGAGCCCACAATATCTGCCTTCCGTTTCAGCGCGTATTGCTCGATTGATCCGTCCGCCACCTTGGCGATCCATTTCGACATTTCCATATGCGTCAGCCCCAGCGCCACCAAAAACGCACCCTTCTCCCCGGCAGGAAGTGCCGCATAACTGCGCACGAGGTACGTCATCGCACGCGGGGAGAGGCGGCTAGAGATGTCTTCTGTCAGCGCGTCGAGTTTGGCCTCAGCCGCAGACGGTAACCCGAGACGCTGCCCCCACTTGAACATCGTGGCGTTACTGAGCCCGTGGCGGGCTATCCATTTCCCTTTCGCCCCATAGGGCAAGTTGCGGTAGATCGCGACCATCTGCGCCTTCTGGGCTGGGGTGAAATCAAGGCCCCACCCCTTTTTCACACACGGAGCAAACACGAACGAGCCTGCGGCAAGTGTCACCACCACCGCATCATCGAGTAGCTCACCCGGATCCAAATACGTCACCGGAATACCGAGCACATCCCCAGCCCGCACCGCCACCCGACGCCGGCGCGGTGAACTGTCACCATTAGACGGCACCGCTACCTCCTGCGAATCCGAGCAGGCACCAAACGACACCGGCTGCGGCACCAAGCGAGGAACATCAAACGTGGCCATGAACAAACCTCCTCAGGTCTCTCGTTCACAACCAGCCTGACAGCAAGGGAGATGACAAACTCGTTCCGGGCTAGGGGCTTGGGTGTGGGGCTTGGGTGTGGGGCTTGAGCGCGGGGCGTGGGTGTGGGTTATAGGGCTTGGGCATATCCGCAGGCCCGAAGATTTACAGATCGAATTGCTCGGGCTGGTATCTCGGTGTCGTGGAGGTTGGCGCGAGGGCGGCAAGGGCGGATTCGCGGGACATGCCGCACACCTGCAGTAGATCCACAACCAGCGAACGTGTCTGCGCGAGGATGGCGTAGGCGGAAAGCACCGGGGTCGAGGCCGCCGGGGTCGCGTCGCTGCCGGCGCCGGCGTTTTCGCTGGCCGGGGTCTGCGAGGTCGGCGGGGCTGGGGTCTGCGGAGCCTCCAACTCAAGCACGTCCATGCCGGAGCGCTGGGCGATGCCGCGCAGCTGGTTCACAAGGACGGGAATGGCGGCGGCTTGTTGGCTGCTGCGCTTTGAGTCGGCGTCGTAGATCTCGGAGATTTCGAGGCAGACTTCGGAGAGTTCGTCGATAAGCATGATCTGCTCCGTGGAGACCCTGTCGTCGTCCTCGCAAAGCACGAGTGCGCGGCGGGCAAGCACGCGGGTAGTGCGCACAGCGTTGTCCACGGGCGGGATGACAAGCGCGAGAGAGTTCACGTAGCGGCGCGTGCCCCAGAGGAACGGGGAGAGCCTGGTCGTCTCCTCGCCGGATTGGATTGCGGCAGCCATGGAGTCGATGCGGGATTGGCTGCCGCGGATAAGGTCGAGGGCTTCGCGGATGCAGTCGGGGTTGCCGGTTCGGAGGCCGTCGGCGACGTCGTCGAGCACGGAGCTCATCAAACTCATGATCTGGGAGATCTCGGCGCGAGCGCTGGCCATCGGGGCCTGCGGGATGAGCGCCAGCGTGGCCAGGGCGATTGAGCACCCGACGAACGCATCCACGGTGCGGTCGATGCCGGTCACCTCGGCACCCGGCGGCATGATGGTGGCGATCAGTACCGAGCCGATCGCCACCTGATTCACCAACAACTGGGACTTTGAGAAGAACGAGGCGATCAAGAGCGAGCCGGCGACAATCACGGCGATCTGCCAGCCGCCGTCGCCCAGCCTGTAGAACAACAGATCACCCACCAGCACGCCCAGCACGCAGCCAAGGGCGATATCCAGGGCCTTCGAGATCCGCTCACCGCTGCTGATGCCAATGATCAACAGCACCGCAATGGGCGCGAAGAACGGGCGTTCGTGCCCGATCACGTCCTTGGATACGAAGTACGCCAACCCCGCGGCGATGGAGGTTTGGAAAATGGGCAGCAGGCGGCTGCGCACGCGTTTGAGCCGCGTGTTCAGGGATTTGTCGACCGCGCGGAGGCGGTCGCGGGTGTTCATTCTCTGTTGAGGCATGTGCAAAGTGTCGTCGAAAAGCAAAAAAGCACCGGGCGGAACCCGGTGCCTTCAGAGCTTAGCGCTTACTTGGACACGCTCTTGCCCACGGAGTGCAGGTCCTGGCACGCCTCGATGACGCGCTCGGACATGCCCTGCTCTGCCTTCTTCATGTAAGAACGCGGGTCGTACACCTTCTTGTTGCCCACCTCGCCGTCGATCTTGAGAACGCCGTTGTAGTTCTCAAACATGTGGGAAACCACCGGGCGGGTGAACGCGTACTGGGTGTCCGTGTCCACGTTCATCTTCACCACGCCGTAACGCAGCGCCTCCTCGATCTTCTCCTTCTCGGAGCCGGAGCCACCGTGGAAGACGAAGTCGAACGGGTTCGCGCCGGCCTCGAGGCCCAGCTTGCGCTCCGCAACCTTCTGGCCCATGTCCAGCACCTCAGGGCGCAGCTTCACGTTGCCCGGCTTGTACACGCCGTGCACGTTGCCGAAGGTAGCGGCCAGCAGGTAGCGGCCCTTCTCGCCGGTGCCCAGGGCGTTGATGGTCTTCTCGAAGTCCTCCTCAGAGGTGTAGAGGTTCGCGCCGGCCTTCGCCTCAACGCCGTCCTCCTCGCCGCCGACGACACCAATCTCCACCTCAAGGATGATGTTGGCGTTGTGCGCCTTCTCCAGCAGCTCCTGCGCGACCTCGAGGTTCTGGTCGATCGGGATAGCGGAGCCGTCCCACATGTGGGACTGGAACAGCGGCAGCTCGCCGCGGTCCACGCGCTCCTGGGAGATGGCGATAAGCGGACGCACGTACTCGTCCAGCACCTCCAGCTGGCAGTGGTCGGTGTGCAGCGCAATGTTCACGTCGTAGTGCTGGGCAACCTCGTGCGCAAACGCGGCGAGGGCGCGGGCGCCGGCGACCTTGTTCTTCACAGCCAGGCCGGAACCGAACTCCGCACCGCCGGTGGAGAACTGGATGATGCCGTCCGACTCAGCCTCCGCGAAGCCCTTGATGGCCGCGTTAATCGTCTCGGAAGACGTGCAGTTGATGGCCGGGAATGCGTAGCCGCCCTGCTTCGCGGCATCCAGCATCTGGTTGTAAACCTCAGGAGTTGCAATTGGCATAAGGGATATCCTCCTTGTTGCGTGCGGTTTTTCCGCCTCCCAGTATGCCCGTTTTAGGCCAGGCCCGCAGCGGCCACCGCGGCCGCCGCCTCCAGCAGCATCCACCCGGAAAGCTGCACCGACAGGTCGCGCTCGTCGATGCGCACCAGGCCCACTGCTTCGCTTATCGACGTCGGACCCAGCCCGTAGTTGTGCGGCAAGCGGGCATCCTCGTCCCACTCCGCCGGGAAGATCGGCAGCCCGTCCACCTCGAGGCGGTGGGACCACAGCGACTGCGCGGAGGCGAGCACCAGGCGCGCGGCGACCTTCTTCGTGGCCATGTTCTCGCGGCTGTCCTCCGGCAGGCGCACCGCGACGTCCGCCAGGTAGCGGGCCAGGATGCCCTTGAACAGGCCGCCGTCGCCCTCGCCCGTCTCGTGCTCCGGGCTTAAGATCACGCCCTGCGGGCTGGCCATGTGGAGTGCCACTGCCTGCACAATCGCGCGGATGTGGGTGATGTAGTACACGGACGCGTCCGCGCGCTCGGAGTACTCGAAAGAGTCGATCGCCTCATCGCTGGCCAGACCCACGTCCTCGCGCAGCGCCAGCGCGATTTCCAGGCTCGCGCCCAGCACGGTGCCTTGGTTGGAGGTGTAAATCTTTTCCACCACTTCGGGTCCGTGCATGCGCATGCGGATACCGTCGTAAAGCAAGCCCGATTCGGAGACCAGGTTGTCGAACATCCAATCCACAATCTGGCGGGCCTTGTCCAGCCGCCCCGTGCGGGCGAACAGGATCGCGGCCGGGCCGTTGGAGGGGATGTTGTAGTACGTCTCCCCCGCCTTCCACGGCAGCACGCCGGTGACCGGGTCGATGCCTGCGAGGACGTCAAATTCCAAGTCCCCCAGCGCCCGCGTGCGCTTGATGCCGCCGAGACCCACCGCCCGGTTCCACGCCAGGGCCATCCAGGCCTTATCGTCGATGTGCTGGTTGCTGGTCAGCTTTGTGCGGTGGCGGCGCTGGATGCCGCGGATCGTTTCGTTCACGCGCCGCCGCCGCGTCTTGGTGGGCCGGCGCAGCGCGGCATCCGTCAGGCAGTCCAGGTACTGCGTTTGCCACCAGTAGCGCCAGTGCAGGAACAGCTTGTCCTTGTACCCGGGCGGCCACGTCGGCGTGGCCAGGTTGGTTTTGGGAAGCCCCCAGAGGCGCGATGCGTGGCGTTCCTCGATCGCGGAGGCGGCAAGGTCGGCGCGGTGCGACCAGGTTTCGGGCATGCCCTACGGTTTACCACGCCTTGGTCAGATCGGCGTGCTGGCGCACCCATGCGTGCATGGCAATACCCGCTGCTACACCCGCGTTGATGCTGCGGGTGGACCCGAACTGGGCGATCGAGCAGGTCATCACCGCCGCGTCCTGCGCCGCCGCCGTCACCCCGGGGCCCTCCTGGCCGAAGAGCAGCACGCAGCGGCGCGGCAGCTGCGCGGTCTCCAGCGGCACGGATCCGGGCGTGTTGTCAATCGCCACAATGGTCAGGTCCTCGCCTGCCGCCCACGCAACCAGGTCCTCCACCGTCTCGTGGTGGCGGATGTGCTGGTAGCGGTCCGTCACCATCGCGCCGCGCCGGTTCCAGCGCTTCCGGCCCACAATGTGCACCTCCCGTGCCAGGAACGCGTTGGCGGTGCGCACCACGGTGCCGATGTTCATGTCATTCTCGAAGTTCTCAATCGCCACGTGGAAGTCGTGCCGCCGCTGGTCCAAGTCCGCCACGATCGCGTCCAGGGACCAGTAGCGGTATGCGTCCACCACGTTGCGGGTGTCGCCGTTGGCTAGGAATTGTGCGTCGTAACGCGCGTCGCTCGGCCATGTGCCCTCCCAGGGGCCGACGCCGTGGCGCCCTTCCTGCCACTCGGTGGGGCCTTTGCTATGCGTCAAGCCCCAGGTCCTTAAGGCCGAGCAGGTAGCGGTACTCCAGGCCGGCCTCGGCGATGACCTCGCCGGCGCCGGTCGCGCGGTCCACCACCGTCGCCACCGCAACCACCTCAGCGCCCTCCGCGCGGCAGGCCTCGACCGCGGTCAGCGGGGAGTTGCCCGTGGTCGTCGTATCCTCCACCACAAGCACACGCTTGCCGACGATCGACGGCCCCTCAATCCGCCTCTGCATCCCGTGCTTCTTCGCTTCCTTGCGCACCACAAACGCGTCAATGTCGCGCCCGTCCGCGTGCATCACCGCGGTGGCCACCGGGTCCGCGCCCAGGGTCAGGCCGCCCACGGCCACGTAATCCAGGTCCGCGGTCAGCTCGCGCAGCAGCTCGCCGATCAGCCGGGACGCCTCGTGGTGCAGCGTCGCGCGACGCAGGTCAACGTAGTAATCCGCCTCGCGGCCGGACGACAGCGTCACCTTCCCGTGCACCACCGCCAGCTCCTTCACCAGCTCAGCCAGGCGGGCCTTCTTCTCACTCATCTGCGTGCTCCTTCGTTGTTGTGTCCTGTGCGTCTTGGAAAATCGACGGCGGCGTTTGCGCCCGGCGCGCCCTGGTCAGGTCCCGCGGCACCTCGCGCGCGGGGCCGTCCGCAATCGCTTCGACCTCGTCACCGCCCACCGCGCGCAGCTCCACCGGCCCGCGCACCGCACCCGTGGTCCGGGTCGGCAGCTCCAGCGGCTCCTCCGGGCGCTGCACTTTCGGGGCTTGTTGCTTATCGACGCTCCCTTCAACCACCCCGTCATCCACCGCCGACATTACTTCCGACGGCTGAATAGCACCGAGGTCCAGCGGCCTGGGATCACGTGGCGGCAGTGTGCGAGCTGCATCCGCGAGCAGGGCCAACGGGGCGAGCGCGGCATCCCAGTCCGCCGGGCTAGAAACGCCGTTGCCGCCGAGCTGCGCCAGCACCCACTCGCCCTCGAACCACACCGCAGCGACCGCTGGCGGCATTTCTGTCAGAGCGGTGCGCACGCGAACGTCGATAAAGCGCTGCACCGGGCCCGGCTCTGTGCCGTAAATGGTGAAGCCTTCCTCCGCGGCAACCTCGATGAGGTCCTCCGAGGACGCAGCCGCGAGGTGTTCCGCGTGTGTGTCGCGGCGCATATCCACCACGATGTCCGTGACCTCGCCCGTCGCCATCGCGATCACCGTCGCGCTGCCCAGGTCCATCACGTGCGTGTCATGCCCGTAGATCTGGCCGCTCGCGATGTCGCGGGCAGCTGCACCCGTGGATGCGGCGCCGCGCTGCCACTCGCCGGTCAAGAAGTCGTCGCTCTTGGCAAAGCTGAAGCCCTTCGCCTCCGCCCATGCCCGACGCTCACGACGGTTCGCCCCCGGCAGCTGCAGACCGGATCGGCGGTGCTGCCACGGCTGCTTGGCGGGCCTGGGCGCGGCGGCAGGTTCTGGTTCCGGATCCCCCGCCGCCGCAGTCGCTGCTGCCGCCGCAGCCTCCGGTTCTGGCGCGGGTTCTTCCTGCGCCGTCGCAGCCTCCGCAGGTGTAGCCGGCTCAGCCGCTGGTTCCTCCGCCGCTTCAGCCGCTGCCGGCGCTGCCTCCGCTTGCTTCGTCGCAAACTCCGCAGCTTGCGGCGTATCGAGCTCGAATGCGCCCTCCTCCCCAGCACGTTCCGCGGCTTCCGGAGCGCTCCACACCGACGACCCAGTCGCCTCGGCGGGTTCGACGGCTTCGCCGCCCTGCACATCGACGCCCAGCTCGGCGGCCTCAGGCGCTACGGCCTCCGGCGACGCGCTACCCGGTGCGAGGTCCTCCGGTGCCGCATCTTCTGGCTGCTCCGGTTCAAATGCGTCGGCGGGTTCGGTGGGCTGGGGAGTTTCGTCGACACGCACTGGCTCAATGCCCGGCGTGGTCGCGTCTTCGGAGGGACGCACCGGTTCGCGCACCTGGGCAACGGAAACGGATTCGGTCTGCTCCGCCGCTTCAGCGTGCTCAGGGGCTTCCACCCAAGCGGTCGGCTCGGTCGGCTCGGTCGGCTGCGGGGTTGCCTCGGTCAATCCGTGCGCCTCGGGTGCGGGTGCGCGTCGCTCGCGTGCGTCCGTAACCCAAAGCCAGATGCCGGCTGCGAACGCAAGTATCGCGAGGAGAATAAGTAGGTATGCCATCGGGCACAGATGTTACTGCGCAAGCGGCTCATCGGCGGTGACGGCGCGGGGTCGCGAGCTACGCGGCCATCAGGTCACGCGGCCGCCGGCCGGCCGCCGGGGTTAAACGTTGGCCTCGATCGGGTTCGAGTTGTCCGCCGCCCACTGGGACCAACCGCCCACGTAGTGGGTGATCACCGGCAGGCCGGCGTGCGCCATCGCCGCAAGAAGCAGGGCGGAGTGGTTGCCGGAGCCGGAGTAGACGATGAAGTCCTCCGGCCGCGAGTCCTGGGTCAGGCCGACCTCGGCGAAGCGCGCGCGGATCTCCTCCTCGCTCTTCACCTTCACTTCGCCCTGGTCACCGATCGGCTCGAACAGGTCGGAGACCGGAAGGTTGATCGCGCCCGGGATGTGGCCGGCGCGCAGGTCGAGGATTTCGCGGCGGCCGTCGAAGCGGCGCTTCGAGCGAGCGTCGATAAGCGTGCCCTGGAAGTCCCGCACCTGTTCAATGCCGGCAAGCGGCAGGTTGTCCGGGGACGTTGCAACCTCGCGCGGGACCACCACGTTGCCGGGGCCGGCGACGGTGGGCAGGCCGAGCTCGTCCCAGGCGGAGAAGCCGCCGTCCACAATGTGCACGTCCTCGATGCCCGCCCAGCGCAGCACGAACCAGGCGCGGGCGGCGAAGAGGCCGTTACCGGTGTCATACACAAAGGTCGGGCGGCCCGGCTCGATGCCCCACTGCTCCACGGCCTGATCGATGACGTCGATGTGCGGCATGGGGTTGCGGCCGTCAACACGGCCGGGCATGCCGGCGAGCTGCGAGGCAGGCTCACAAAACAGGGCAGTCGGGATGTGCTCGGACTGGAACTTGGACCACGCTTTGCCCTCCTGGAACTCCCAGAGGGCGGCGAGGATGGTGTGCTTCTTACCTTTTTGGATGCGCTCGTGCAGGGTTTCGGCGGAGACAAAGACGCTCATGCGCGCCAGTCTAGCCAGCTCGCGCGCCGGTCACAGCGCGAGAAGTCGCCCCAGGCTACGCCATGAATCCGGGTGCCTGGTGGATCACGCCCTCAGACTCCAGGCCGTCCAGCCACTCCATGATGCCGTCCCGCGGGCAATCCGCCCCGATGCTGGCCGCCAGCATGCCGCCCGGGCCCAGCTCCACGCGGCACCCGAACGCCAGCAGCGTCTCCGCGATCTGGTGCGGCGCCTCCGTCTCGGGGAGAATTCGCACCGTGGACGATCCGCCGCGCACCACCACGCGATCCACGTGGTACTGCCCGCCCACGCGCACGCATTCCACAATGTCGCCGAGCGCCAGCGACGTATCCACAAACGGCACGCTGGCCACCACAAAATGGCTCCCGCTCAGCTGGTGCGCCGCGAGCTGCTCATCCTCCACACCGGGGACAGCAACTCGGGTGGTAATCGTGGTGGTCGGCTGCATGGAGTGCAGTCTAGGGCACCTTGCTTATCGACGGTCCCTTTTACCGCCCCGAAACCTCCAACACCTCGCCACCTTCCGCGACGTCCACGTGCACCGTGTCACCGTCACGGACATCGCCGGCCAGGAGTTTCTTGGCCAGGTTATCGCCGATGGCCTGCTGGATCAGGCGGCGCAGGGGGCGGGCGCCGTAGGCCGGGTCGTATCCGCGGTCCGCCAGCCAGTGCTTGGCAGAGTCGGACACATCCAGCGTGAGGCGGCGGGCGGCGAGGCGCTCCGCAAGGCCCTGGAGCTGAATCTCCACGATGCCCACCAGCTGGTCCTGGGTCAGCGGCTCGAACACCACCACGTCGTCCAGACGGTTGATGAACTCCGGCTTGAAGTGGTGCTTCACCGCGTCCATGATCTGCTCGCGGTTGCCGCCGGCGCCCAGGTTGGACGTCAGGATGATGACCGTGTTGCGGAAGTCCACGGTGCGGCCCTGGCCGTCCGTCAGGCGACCTTCGTCCAGCACCTGCAGGAGCACGTCGAAGACATCGGGGTGGGCTTTCTCCACTTCGTCGAAAAGCACGAGCGAGTACGGGCGGCGGCGGACAGCCTCGGTGAGCTGGCCACCGGCGTCGTAGCCGACGTATCCCGGAGGGGCACCGACCAGGCGGGCGACGGAGTGCTTCTCCCCGTATTCGCTCATGTCGATGCGGACCATCGCGGACTCATCGTCGAACAGGAACTCCGCCAGGGACTTCGCAAGCTCCGTCTTGCCCACGCCCGTGGGGCCGAGGAAGAGGAAGGAGCCGATCGGGCGGTTCGGGTCCGCGACGCCGGCGCGCGAGCGGCGCACGGCGTCAGACACCGCGACCACAGCCTCACGCTGGCCGACGACACGCTCACCCAGCACGCTTTCCATGTTCAGCAGCTTCTCGGTCTCACCCTGCATCATCTTGCCGGCGGGGATGCCCGTCCAGGACGAAACCACGTCCGCGATCGTGTCCGGCGTGACCTCCTCCTCCAGCATCGTCTTCGTGCTGGCCTGCGCCTCAATTTCCGCGACCTGCGCCTCCAGCTCCGGGATGCGGCCGTAGCGCAGCTCGGAGACCTTGGCATAATCGCCCTCGCGCTCCGCGATCTCGGACTCGTTGCGCAGCCGCTCTAGTTCCTCCTTCGCGGCCTGGACGCGGTTGACCTCGCCCTTCTCGTTCTCCCAGCGCGCCTTCATCTCGCCCAGCTTCTCGCGCTGGTCCGCCAGCTCCTGGCGCAGTGCGTTGAGACGCTCCTGGGACGCCGCGTCCGACTCCTTCGCCAGCGCGATCTCCTCGATCTCCAGGCGGCGCACCACGCGCTCCAGCTCATCGATCTCCTGCGGCGAGGAATCGATCTGCATGCGCAGGCGCGAACCGGCCTCATCCACCAGGTCGATCGCCTTGTCCGGTAGGAAGCGGTTGGTGATGTAGCGGTTGGACAGCTCTGCAGCCGCCACCAGCGCGGAATCCTGGATGCGCACACCGTGGTGCACCTCGTAGCGCTCCTTCAGGCCGCGGAGGATGCCGATGGTGTCCTCCACCGTGGGCTCACCCACGTACACCTGCTGGAAACGGCGCTCCAGCGCGGCGTCCTTCTCGATGTACTTGCGGTACTCATCCAACGTGGTCGCGCCGACCAGGCGCAGCTCGCCGCGCGCCAGCATCGGCTTGATCATGTTGCCTGCGTCCATCGCGCCTTCACCGGTCGCGCCGGCGCCGACGATGGTGTGCAGCTCATCGATAAACGTGATGATCTCGCCGTCCGAGCTCTTAATCTCGTCCAGCACCGCCTTCAGGCGCTCCTCGAACTCGCCGCGGAACTTCGCGCCGGCGACCATGGATCCCAGGTCAAGGCTGATCAGCGTCTTGCCCTTCAGGGACTCCGGCACGTCACCGGCCACGATGCGCCGGGCCAGGCCCTCGACGACGGCCGTCTTACCCACGCCGGGCTCACCGATCAGCACCGGGTTGTTCTTGGTGCGGCGGCTGAGCACCTGGACCACGCGGCGGATCTCCGCGTCGCGGCCGATCACCGGGTCGATCTTGCCCTCACGCGCACGCGCCGTGAGGTCCGTGGAGTACTTCTCCAGCGCCTGGAACTGGTCCTCCGGGTCCTGCGAGGTCACCTTCTTGGCGCCGCGTACCGACGGAAACGCACCCTTGAGCACGTCATACGTCGCGCCGCGCTTCTTCAGAAGCTCCGCGGCTTCGTCAGTGCCCTTGGCAATACCGGCGAGCAGCACCTCGGTGGACACGTATTCGTCGCCGAGCTCGCCCGCAAGCTCCTGTGCCGCGTTAATCGCGTTCAGCGCGTCGCGGTTGAAGTTCGGGTTGGCCATGTTCTGGCCCTCCGCCTTGGGGTAGCCAGCGGTAATCGCCGCCGCTTCCTTGGCCACGGTCTCCGGATCCACGCCCGTAGCCTTCAGCACCGGCGCGGCAATGCCCCCCTCCTGCGTCAGCACTGCCTCAAGCAGGTGGGCGGGGCGAATATCAGGGTTGCCCGCAGCCGACGCCTTCTGCAGCGCCTGCTGGAGAGCCTCCTGCGTTTTCGTTGTGGGGTTAAAGCTTCCCATGGACGCGTTCTCCTTTAAGTGAGTTTGTTGTTTTGTTGCTCACTGGGCACAACGCGCGTGGAGTTGAGTCTGTTCCACTCAGGGTTGTAAACGCGGTGCCCGGGTAGGGACAAGGCGTTTTTGCGTTGCGGCACATAGTTGTTTCCGCGCCAGTATGTGTGAACTCCACACATAGATCCGCCGAATCCAGTATTTGCCGCATCACAAAAAGGCATCACACACCCCGCACACCCCGCACACCCGGCGGGACCGCGTACTCCGGGCGCGCGGGCAGCACCCCCTCCGGATGTCCACTGAAGTGAACACTGCGGCCCTGCCCCGCCAGTGCTCAGTGTGCTGAAGTCAGGGCCATGAGTAAAAATTCGAACCCCACCACCCTGGGAAGCGTCGAGACCGCCCCTGCAGCGCGCGTCCCCACCGCACTCCGCGGCCTGCGCCTGCTGGAACTCATGCAGTGGGGCAAAAGCTTCACGACGGCGGAACTGGCAGCGGAGCTCGGCGTCAGCCAAAGCTCAATCCGCAAATACATCGCGCAGCTCCGGAGCGCGAACTACACCATAAAGAGCGGCCCTGGTTTTGGGGCGATGTACTGGATCGCGCGAGGCGAGCGAACCTACCCGCTCCAACTCACATCAGACGAGATGGAGACTGTCCTGCTCAGCCTCTCGATCTACTCGGCGGCCAACGGATCAACAGACCCGCGATCTCACATGGCCACCGATCTTTTCACCAGGATCAGCGACGTCGTTCCGGCCGACATCGCTGAGGCGACCTCAGGCGCCAGCGAAAAAATGGAGCGGAAACTGACCATGATGGAAGCGGTGTTCCGCGCTAAGCACGGCAACACCTTGGATCGGTTGTGGGCTTAGGAAATCAAACGTCGTGAAGCATCGTGCCCCGGACTGCCGTACTTCGCAGCGGGCACCCAGCGCAGCGCGAACGCGATGACCAGCACCCCGAGCGCGATCGCGGTAACCACCCAGCCGAAGCCCGTGGTGAAGCCGACGATAACGGCGATGGGCGCGAGGATGGTCATGCCGATTTCGAAGGGCGCGAAGCCGACGTAACACACGCCGTACTCGTTGAGCGTGCCGGATTTTAGCTTCGGGGCAACCATCTTCAGCAGCGCGATGCCGGTAGCCACGGCGGCGGTGGCCCAACCCCAGCCGAACAGGCCGCGCTCCAGCCAGTTGCGGCCGAAGAAGAGCGGCGCGGCCCACAGCATCCACACCACGCAGAAGACCGTGCCCAGGAGGAAGAGCAGGGCGGTTGCGCAGCACGTTGCCGATGACCAGCAGCAGCGAAATCCAGCCGATGTCGGTGAGCATCGTGTACGGCGTAAATTCCACCGGGACCACCTTTCTTTCCTGCAGTCGTACTGCGAGTTTCCTGTCTCGCCCATTAACTAAAAGGGGTGCGCGAGGGCCCAACTTGCCCGCACCCGGTGGGTACGCTTGGGCGCATGAGCATCGCCACGGCCCTGCGCGTAGACCCCGCCCGCATCCGCACCGAGCTCTTTGAGCGCCTGGTCCGCGAGTACGGGCCGGCCGCCGTAGGCATCTTCCCCGCCGGCGCGAGCCAGGTTTCGCCTTTGCTTATCGACGTTTGCTCATGGCTCCTCACCAACTCCCCCACCTCCGAGCTGCCCGCTGGCGTGACGGAGCGGATCCGGGCGTGGGCGCTGGACCTGCGCCGGATTGGCTTCCCCGCCAGCGAGTATCCGGCGGTGGCGGGCTTGGTGGCCGATGTCGCGGACCCGGGCGACGAGCCGGGGCGCGCGGTGTTGGTGGCTGGCGCGGAGGCGATGCGCCAGGCCGCCGAGGCCGCTGATTTGGCGGGCATCCCGCCGGCCGCGGCGGCGCAGGTCACCGAGGTGGTACACGCCGGCGGTGGCACGGGTGGCGCGGGTGGCAGCGCCGGCGCTGGCTCGGGTGGCGCGGGTGGCGGCGCCGGCGGTGGCACGGGTGGCGCGGGTGGCAGCGGGGTCCAGATCGTGCGTTGCGAGGCCGGCATGCCCATCCACTACGCCCCCGGCCAAGTCCTGCCCGCGATGCAGGTCGGCCGCCAAGGCGTGTGGCGGGGTCTGGCGCCGGCGCTGCCCGCAAACCCGTACGGCCAGCTGGAGTTCCACGTCCCGCCCGCGGCGAACGGCGGCTTCGATCTGCAGGTGGGCGATTACCTCACGCTCGGCGCGCCGCGGGGGGAGTCGCCCGAGTTCGCAACCGGCGCGGGCGTGGGCGCGAACACCGCCGGCGCGGGCGCGGTGCAGATCGTGGCGCTGGGCACCGGCACCGCGGCGGCGAAGGCGATTGTCTTTTCCCTGCTCGAGCAGGAAATCCGCCCAGACGTGGAATGCATCCTCGCAGCGGACAGACCCGAAGAGCTCTACGAGATCGCCCCGTTCGCGGCCCTCGCCGCCACTCAACCGTGGCTTCGCGTCACGTGTGCCACCACACACGATGGAACGTGGCCGCGGGTTGGGGGCTTGGGGCGGGGCAAGAGGGCGTCGTCAAGCATTGAGCGAAAAGTGGCCGCGGTGGAGACGCTGCTGACCGCGCCCGAAGTTGTGCTATGCGGGCCGGAAGCGCGCGTGCGGGAGCTGCGTGCAAGCGTGCCGCGGGCGAGCGTGATTGCGCACGACGCGGAGCCGGACTGGAGCACGCCCGCGGATTAGCGCATCTGCGTGTTCGCGGTGATGGTGAGGACGGGGAGGGCCTCGCGGGCCCGCGCGACCTCGGCGATGTCAATGTCCACGATCAACGTCTCCGGCGCGTACCCGGCCTCCGCGATGCGCACGCCCTGCGGGTTGACCACGGCGGAGTGGCCGATGCCCGTCGGCCCGGAATCCTGCCCCGCCTTCTCCGCCCAACCCGGACGCGCCTGGCCGGCCGCCGCGATGAACACGCCCGCGTCCAGCGCGCGGCCTGCGGTGAGCGCCCGCCACTGCTCCAGCTTGCCCGGGCCGTCGGCCCAGCTCGTGGGCACGACGATCACCTCCGCGCCGCGCTGCGCGAGCTCCTTGAACTGCTCCGGGAAGCGGATGTCGAAGCAGATGGCCACGCCGACCACGGTGCCTTCGTGGGTGAAGGTGACAAGCTCGTCGCCGGTGAGGACGGTGTCGGACTCGCGGTAGTTGAACGCGTCGTACGCGTGGATTTTGTCGTAGCCCTTGTGCACGTCGCCGCCGGTGATCAGCGCGGTGTTGCGCACCCGGTTGAGCTCCTTGCCGTCCACCTTATTGACATCTCCCGGCCGGAACATGCCCGCCACAACGGTCACGCCCAGCTCGCGCGCAAGCTCGCGCATTGCGGTGGCGAACGGCCCGTCCAGCTCCTCTGCCTGGGTGTCCAATCTGCCCTGGTCAAAGGCCTGGCTCGCGGCTTCCGGGAGCACGATCAGGGTGGCGCCGGCGGCGGCCGCGTCGCGGATCAGCGGCTCCAGCAGCGCGATGTTGTCGCGCTTGTCCGCGCCGGTGACCGTTTGCAATAAGGCGAGTTTCATGTGGATAACTTTAGTTTGATTTCCGGGCGGGTTATCCACAGTTTGGCGCTGCGCCCTTGATTCGTTCATTTCGCGTTGCCACACTCGCGGCATGACTTTCATTGAACTTTCGCACCGCACCGCACCCACCGCCCTGGCCAGCCTTCCGGACACGTCGCCGTTGCCCGTGGCCAGGCTATCTTCCTCCCAGGCCGCCGCCGCGCTCGCCACCGCGCAGAGCAGGGAGCATGTGCTTATCGACGCTTCCTTATCCGCCCTCACCTCCCACCTCACCGCAATCGCCGATTTCGCGCGCGCTGTGGAACGCGCCGATTCGTTCCTTTCCAACGCCCTGGATACGGGGCTGAGCGCCGAAGGGGGGCGCCGTGCGTAGCGCGGTTGGCAAGGCGGGCGCGGCAGGTGCCGTGGGCGCCGCGGGCGCGGCAGGTGCCGTGGCGTACACGCCGCATCTCAACCCCGCGGAGCTGCGCGAGGCGGCCGCGGCACTCGACATCGCCCAGCGCGACGTGGAAGCGCGCGCCGCCGCGGCGAGGCGTGCCGCCCGCGACCTCGCGGGGACCGGGTTCGCCGGGCCCGCGGCGGCAAACGCCCTGTCCCGGACCACCGAGCTGGCCGGGGCGCTGGATGCCCGCGCGGCATCGATGGCGCGGATGCGGATGGTGTTGGAAGCGGCGGCCGCCGCGCAGCAGATGCTGGATCTGGCGGCGGCGACGGCGCTGCGCTACGGCCACTACCGGACGGTGCTGTGGCTGAACCAGTTGTCGCTGCAGTTGGATACGGAGCTCGCGCGCGAGCTCAACCGTGCCCGCGGCGCCGGGTTCCAACCGCTTGCAAACTCCCCGGGCGAGGATCTGCACGCCCTCTCCGCCCGCCACATGGCCACGCTGCCCGCCGCGACCCGCGGACACGTAGAGGCCGTCGGCGGCTTGGTGCTTGAGGCTGGGCCCGCCTCCACCACGGTGATGGTTGGCGACGCGGTGGACCCGGCGCGCATCATCACCATGGTCGCCGGTGCCACGACTGGCCACCCGGACCAACTCGCCCACGAGCTGGAGAAAGCACAGCTCATCGCCCAACGCACCGGCGCGACCGTGGTGGTGTGGCAGGGCTATCAGCCGCCGAAGGAGCTGGGGCGTGCGCTCTCGCCGGCGTCGGCAAGCGAAGGCTCCGGGAACCTTGCGCTGTTCCAAGCGGCGCTGGAGGAGCGCTTCCCCCGCGCGCAGAAGACGGTGGTCGCGCACTCCTACGGCACGCGCGTGGCCACGCAAGCTGCGTCGGAGCACGGTTTGCTTGCCGACGATCTCTGGCTCCTCGGCAGCCCCGGAGTCGCCGGTAGGTCCGTCGCGGACCTGACGCTGGCCGGCCCGGACGCGAGGGTGATGGTGGTGGATGCGGACCGCGATCCGATCCTTGCGCTGCGCTCCGGGCCGCAGGGGGTGCTGGGGGCGTCGCCGAGCCATGAGGCGTACGGCGCGGAGGTCGTGCCCGGCGTGCGCGGGGACCACGGCGCGTACTTCACAGACGAGGCCTTCCTGACTGCTCTGTCACAGGCCAGCCACCCCGAACGCGAGAAATCATTACCATCGGCGAATGGAAATTGGATGAACTTTTAAAGGAGCATGATGTCGAACTTTGCCACCCAGCTGGTGCATCGCCTTGAGAAAGAGGGCGTGAAGCGCATTTACGGTCTTGTGGGTGATTCGCTGAACCCGCTTTCGGACGCTGTGCGCCAGAGCGAGCAGATCGAATGGATCCACGTCCGCAACGAGGAGGCGGCCGCGTTCGCAGCCGGCGCCGATTCCCTTGCCGCCGACGAGCTGGCCGTGTGCGGCGCGTCCTGCGGTCCGGGCAACACCCACTTCGTGCAGGGCCTGTTTGAGTCCCACCGCAACGGCGCGAAGGTGCTCGCGATCGCGTCCCACATTCCGACGATCGAGATCGGCTCTTCTTTCTTCCAAGAGACCCACCCGGAGCTGCTGTTCCAGGAGTGCTCCTCCTACTGCGAGGTTGCGCACAACGCGGACCAGGGCATGCGCGTGCTGCACAACGCACTGCAGAACACCTTGGCCGGTAACGGTGTCTCCGTGATGGTGGTGCCGGGCGACGTGTTCGCCGCTGACGTAGCGGACGGCCCGCACACCGCGGACGGCGTCTACGCCACCGGTGCCGGCAAGCGCGTCTTCCCGGACCCGCACGAGGCTGCCCGTCTGGTTGAGGCGATTAACAAGGCTGACAAGGTCACCATCTTCGCCGGCTACGGCGCGCGTGACGCCCGCGACGAGGTCTTCGCCCTGGCGGAGAAGATCAAAGCGCCGATTGGCCACACCTTCCGCGGCAAGATGTACTTCGAGTACGACAACCCGTACGACGTCGGCATGTCCGGCCTGCTGGGCTACGGCTCCTGTGTGGAGGCGATGGAAGAGTGCGACCTGTTCATCATGGTCGGCACCGACTTCCCGTACACCGACTGGCTCCCGGATGAGAACGTGGCGCAGATTGACATCGACGGCACCCACATCGGTCGCCGCACCACCGTGGAGTACCCGGTGGTGGGCGACGTGAAGAGCACGATCGAGAACATCCTCCCGCACGTGGAGGAGAAGAAGAGCCGCAAGTTCCTGGACAAGATGCTCAAGCGCCACTACGAGCTGCTTGAGGATGTGGTCAACCACTACACCAACAAGGCCTTCGAATCGAAGAAGCCGATCCACCCGGAGCTGGCCGCCTCCGTGCTGGACAAGCTTGCGGACGAGGACGCGTACTTCACCGTGGACACCGGCATGTGCAACGTGTGGTCCTCCCGCTACCTCACCCCGAACGGCAAGCGCGACGAGGCCGCGTCCTTCCTCCACGGCACCATGGCCAACGCGCTGCCGATGGCGATTGGCGTGCAGGCCGCGTTCCCGGACCGCCAGGTGATCTCCTGGTCCGGCGACGGCGGCTTGGGCATGCTGATGGGCGAGCTTTTGACCATCAAGCTGCACCAGCTGCCGGTGAAGGTGATCTGCTTCAACAACTCCTCCCTGGGCATGGTGAAGCTGGAGATGATGGTGGCCGGCATGCCGTACTTCGGCACCGACCACGAGGAAGCCAACTACGCCGAGATTGCCAAGGGCGTGGGCATCCAGTCCTACCGCATCGAGGATCCGGACGACCTGGAGCCCGTGCTCAAGGAGGCCCTCGCCCACGACGGTCCGGTGCTAGTGGACATTGTCACCGACCCGAACGCGCTGTCCCTGCCGCCGGACATCACCTGGGACATGATGAAGGGCTTTGCCAAGTCCGGCGCCCGCACCGCCTTCCTTGAGGGTGGCGTGGGCAGGCTCTTCGACCTGGCCAAGTCCAACATGCGTCACATCGGCGGCGCCGCGGCCATCGAGTTCAAGTAGAACGAATCCGCGCGCGCCGCAGCGCCCGCTGTCTGGTGCGCCCGCAACGCCGCCCTCCCGAGTGCCTCACGCTCTGGGAGGGCGGCGTTTTGTGTTGCGCGCACCACAACCAGGGCTAAAAATGTGAGCACACCAACACTCCTTACGGGCGTGTGCGGTCCCCAGCAACCCGCCAAACCACCCCCACTTCGCCCAATACAAGCTCCCACCAGCGGTAACGCGGGATTCGGTGGGCACCACACACATCACCGCGGCCCCAAGCGGGGCACCAGGGCCTTGCGTAACGACGCTCCATCCCACCACGACCGGGGTTACTGTTATCAACCTGTAATTATTGATGGTCGTCAACATACGTACCGTTCTTTATGGGTGAAAACATCATCAACCGCGATTCAGCTCCGCCCGGAGCTGGCGCACCTAACAGAAGGATTCCTATGACGAACCCCCAGAACCCCGGCCAGCGCGCCCACGCGCAGGGAGAAAAGGTCCAGCGCGTCGAGCGCACCACCACCACTCGCAAGGCCGCTCCGGCTCAGCGCGCCGCGACCCCGGCAACGTCCGCGTCCACGGCGTACGAGACCACCGACCACGTGGGCCAGGAAGCCTGGATCGGCACCGGCTCCGACAACGTCTCCAACGGCAACGTCTCTTGGGGCGCAATCTTTGCCGGCGTGGTGACGTTCCTCGGCATCATGATCCTCCTCGGCGTCGGCGCCGCAGCGATGGGCCTGCAGGGCTCCACCGGCCTCGCAACCGGCATCTTCGCCCTGATCTCCCTGGCTGTCGCGTTCGCGGCCGCCGGCTACGTCGCGGGTGCGCTCGGCGTGCGCGCTGGCCTCTTCCACGGCTTCGCTACTTGGGCGACCTCCCTCATCGCTGCTCTGATCCTCGCTGGCTGGCTCGGCGCTTCCGTGATCGGTGGCGTCGGCTCCTTGCTGGGTTCCGCCGGGTCCGCCCTCGGCGCCGCGACTGGTACCGCCGTCGGCACTGCCGGCGAGTACGCTTCCCAGAACGTTTCCCGCGAGGAGCTGGAGAACCGCGCGAACGAGGTCGCTGACCAGGTGAAGGAGAACGTTAACGTCACCGACCAGGACATCGAGAACGCCAAGCAGCAGGCCAACGAGATGGCTAACGACGCAGCCCAGAAGGCCGACGAGATCTCCGACCAGGCCGCAGTGGGCACCTGGTGGACCTTCGCAGGCCTGATCATCGGCGCCGTCATCGCTTCCCTCGCCGGTGCCGCGGGTGCTCGCTCCGTACTCAACCGCGACGATCACCAGCAGGTCGTGCGCAAGCGCTAGTTCGCTTTACGACGATCCCATACACACGAAAGACCCGAGCGGGAAACCTTCACGGTTTCCGCCCGGGTCTTCGTTGTTTTCTCTCGTGTGCTGGCGGTACGTGGCTAGGTGCGCTGGCGGCGCCGGGCGCTCGGGTCCCACAGCACCACCTGCGTGGACTGCGGGACGTGCACCAGCTCGCCGCCGGAGCGGCGGGCAAGCAGCTGTCGCTGCAGCTCCTCCACTTCGCTGCGCTGGGTGTCCAGCTGTCCCTCGAGGGTTTCGATGCGCTCGGTGAGCTCGATGATGGTCTTAATGCCGGCCAGGTTCACACCCTCCTCTTGGGAGAGGTGCTGGATGCGGCGCAGCATCGTGATGTCGCGGGTGGAGTACCGGCGACCGCCGCCGCTGGTGCGCATGGGGGTGACCAAACCGAGCCGGTCGTACGTGCGCAGGGTTTGCGCGTGCATGCCGGTCAGTTCGGCGGCGGCGGAAATGACGTAGTACTTCTCTTCAGCCATATCCACGCACCCCCTTTACTGGGCTCCGGCCCACCCGGCGCGCGGGTCAAAGCCGGAGTCCTTCTCCGCCTGGGCGTAGGTGCGCAGCGCGCTCATCGCGCCGGCATCGAGGTCCTTGGGCACGCGGACCTCGACGGTCACTAGCAGGTCGCCGGCAGTGCCGGACTTGCGCTGGATGCCGCGGCCCTTCACGCGCAAGGTGCGCCCGTTGGGCGTACCGGCCGGGACCTTCACCTTCACCGGCTTGTCCAGCGTGGGCACCGTGACGGTGCCGCCGAGGGCCAGCTCGCCGAAGGAGACGGGCACGGTGATCTCGAGGTCGTCGCCGCTGCGGGTGAACACAGCGTCCGGGCGCACGCGCACCGTGACAAAGAGGTCGCCAGAAGGCGTGCCGTTCGGCCCGGCCTCACCCTGGCCGGCCAACCGCACCTTCTGCCCGTCCACCACACCGGCGGGGATACGCACCGTGATAGAGCGCGTGCGCCGGACGGTGCCGGTGCCGGAGCAGGTAGGGCACGGATCCTCGATCACTTCGCCGGTGCCGTCGCAGTTCGTGCACGGCCGAGCCATGCCGAACGCGCCGGAATTCTCCCGGATGTAGCCGGTGCCAGAGCACTCCGCACAGGTGTGGGTCTTGCCGGACTTGGAGCCGGAGCCGTGGCAGGTGGTGCACGGGGCGTCGCCGGTAAGCTCCACCGGGAAGGTGGTGCCCTTGGCGGCCTCGCGGAAGTCGATGGTTATTTCGGTTTCGACGTCCGCCCCCCGCGACGGCCGAGCGTTCCTGCCAGCACCGCCGCCGCGGTTAAAGAAGCCACCGAGGAAATCACCAAGGCCGCCGTCTCCAGCTTGTCCGCCAGCCCCTGTTCCGAAGATGTCGTTGAGGTCTCCGATGTCGAAGTCGCCCTGCGGCGCTGTCGTACGAAACCCGCCCGGGAACCCGGCACCTCCTTGTCCCCCGAACCGGCCGGAGAACCCTCCGAAGCCGCCCGAGCCGATCATGGACTTGAACTGGTCGTATTCCTTGCGCTTTTCCTCGTCGCCGACAACGTCGTACGCCTCAGCGACGCGCTTGAACTTCTCCTCCGCGGCCTTGTTGCCGGGGTTGGAGTCGGGGTGGTTCTCGCGCGCGAGCTTGCGGTACGCCTTCTTAATGTCGGCGGCAGAGGCGCTCGAGGATACCCCGAGGTCGCCGTAGTAATCCTTGTTGGCCCACTCTTGTTGCATTGCCATCGCGCATCCTCCTTTCGCTTACATGTTTATTAAGGTGTGCCGCTCGCCCGCGGCGTGGGTGTTACTCAGCCGGGTGCTCCGCAGCTGGCTGCTCGCCGGCCGGGTCCGCAATGATTACCATCGCGTTGCGCACCAGGCGGTCACCAAGGCGGTAGCCCTTGCGCAGCACGGTGCCGATGACCTTGTCGTCGCCGGAGGACAGGTCCTGGACCGCCTCGTGGATCTCCGGGTCAAAGGCCTCGCCCTCAGCGCCGAAGGCAGCCAACTTCTGGCCCTCCAGCGTGGAGCGCAGCTTGTCCCCGAAGGACTTCAGCGGACCTTCGGCCAAGTCTCCGTGCTGCTCGGCGAGATCTAAATCGTCGAGAAGCGGGAGAAGCTTCTCAGCGAACTTGGCCTTCGTCTGGTCGGCGATCAGCGCACGCTCGCGCTCAGTGCGGCGCCGGTAGTTGGCGTACTCCGCGCTCACGCGCTGCAGATCTTCGGTACGCTCCGCGAGCTGGAGCTCGATGTCGCTCACCGTGCCGTCGCCGTCAGCGTCGGCGACAACACCCTCGCCGATGGAGTCGATCTCTGCCTCGAGCGCGTCGGCGATTTCCGCGTCCGAGAGCCCAGTGAGCGGGTCTTCCGCGTCAGCGCCGGACTCCGGGTCAGCCGCAGCCTCGAAGGCGTGGGCCTCCGCAGCTTCGTCGGCAAGCGCCTCGGCGGCGTCCGGGGACACGTACTGCTCGTCGGTGTTCTCCGGCGCGCCCGGGTTGTCCGGCATCGGCGGGTTCACGTTGGGGTTCGTCATCGCGAACTCCTTCCTGGCACTCGGTGCCGGCTACTTGTTGTCGGCGTCGGTCTCGTTCTCAGCAGCGTCGTCCTCGACGACCTCTGCGTCCACCACATTGTCGTCAACCGGCTCGCCGGCCTCGGCCTGGGTCGCGCCGGCGTTCGCCTCGGCCTCGTACAGCACCTTGCCCAGCTCCTGGGACTCGGAGTTCAGCTTTTCGACGGCTGCCTTAATCGCGTCCAAGTCATCGCCCTTCAGCGCCTCGTCCACAGCGTCCGCAGACTCCGTGACGCGGGTCTTCAGGTCCTCCGGCAGCTTGTCGGAGTTCTCATCCATGAACTTGCGGATCTGGTACGCAGCGGTCTCTGCACCGTTGCGGGTCTCCTGCTCCTCGCGGCGCTTACGGTCCTCATCGGCGTGGGTCTCCGCATCCTTGATCATGCGGTCGATCTCCTCCTGGGACAGGCCGGAGCCGTCCTGGATCTTGATCGTGTTCTCCTTGCCGGTGGCCTTGTCCTTCGCGGACACGCTCACGATGCCGTTCGCGTCGATGTCGAAGGTGACCTCGATCTGCGGGACGCCGCGCGGTGCCGGGGCGATGCCGGCCAGCTCGAAGGAGCCGAGCAGCTTGTTGGCGGCGGCCATCTCGCGCTCGCCCTGGAAGACCTGGATCTGCACGGACGGCTGGTTGTCCTCTGCGGTGGTGAAGGTCTCAGAACGCTTGGTCGGGATGGTGGTGTTGCGCTCAATCAGCTTGGTCATCACACCGCCCTTGGTCTCAATACCGAGGGACAGCGGGGTGACGTCGAGCAGCAGCACGTCCTTCACGTCGCCGCGCAGCACGCCCGCCTGCAGTGCAGCACCCAGTGCCACAACCTCATCCGGGTTCACGGACTTGTTCGGCTCCTTGCCGGTGAGCTCCTTGACCAGGTCGGTCACGGCCGGCATACGGGTGGAGCCGCCAACCATGACAACGTGGTCGATGTCGGAGACGGAGAGGCCGGCGTCCTTGATCACCTGGTGGAACGGTGCCTTGGTGCGGTCCAGCAGGTCGGAAGTGATCTTCTGGAACTCGGTGCGGGACAGGGTCTCATCCAGGAAGAGCGGGTTCTTGTCCGCATCCACCGTGATGTACGGCAGGTTGATGGAAGCCTGCTGCTGGGAGGACAGCTCAATCTTTGCCTTCTCCGCGGCCTCACGCAGACGCTGCATAGCCATCTTGTCCTTGGACAGGTCAACGCCGTTCTGGGCCTTGAACTTGTCCACCAGCCACTCAACGACGCGGTTGTCCCAGTCGTCGCCGCCCAGCTCGTTGTCGCCGGCGGTTGCCAGCACCTCTACAACACCGTCGCCGATCTCCAGCAGGGAAACGTCGAAGGTGCCGCCGCCGAGGTCGAACACCAAAATGGTCTGCTCGCTGTCAGCCTTCTCCAGGCCGTATGCGAGAGCAGCCGCGGTCGGCTCGTTCACAATACGCAGCACGTTCAGGCCCGCGATCTGGCCGGCCTCCTTGGTGGCCTGGCGCTGTGCGTCCTCGAAGTACGCCGGAACGGTGATCACGGCATCGGTGACCTCCTCGCCCAGGTACGCCTCAGCGTCGCGCTTCAGCTTCATCAGGGTGCGGGCGGAAATCTCCTGCGGGGTGTACTTCTTGCCGTCGATGTCCACGGTCCAGTCATCGCCCATGTGGCGCTTGACGGAGCGGATGGTGCGGTCAACGTTGGTCACGGCCTGGTTCTTCGCGGACTGGCCGACAAGCACCTCGCCGTTCTTCGCAAACGCGACGACGGACGGGGTGGTGCGGGAGCCCTCCGCGTTGGCGATAACTACCGGCTCGCCGCCCTCGAGGACGGAGACGACGGAGTTGGTGGTGCCAAGGTCAATACCTACTGCACGAGACATATGTTCTTTTCCTCCTGTGGAAAGTGTGGTTCGTTTGTAAAGTTGAAGCGCTGCGGCTCAACCTCGCGACCGCCACTGTACCAGTGGTCGCCCTCAAAGCCTTACAGCCTTGAGCCGAGCACGCTCAATCTCTATAACGAACCACCGCGAAAGTTGTTCCCGGTTCGCTCAACTTTTTTCGTTGGGGGTATCGGTGCAGGTTGTTCGGGTGATCGTCGATAAGCGAAAAGTGCGATCTGTGGCAAGATAAGCCGGGTGACTGAGAAAAACAGGGATTACGTGGGCGCGCTCGACACAACTGTCGACGATATTCAGATGATGCCCACACCGGCCGACGCAGCCCAAGAGCTGTCGGACGAGCCGATTGACCGCGGCGACGTCATCGCCGCCGATGGCCGCACCGCCGCCGCATGGGCGCTGCGGTTCATCATCGTGGTCGCCGCGACGGCGCTGCTGTTCTGGATGATCGGCAAGGTGTGGATGGGCATTCTGCCGATCCTGCTCGCGCTAATTTTCTGCACCGTGCTGTGGCCGCCGGTGCGCTGGCTACGCAACCACAAGGTGCCGTCCGCGCTGGCCGTGATTCTTGTGCTGGTGGCGTTCTTCGGCGCGATCATCGGCATCTTCTCCGCGATGGCGCCGACCGTGCGCACCCAGGGCGTCCAGCTCTACGAGCAAGCGCAGCAGGGCATCCGCCAGATCCTAGACTTCATCGACGAGCGGCTTGACCCGCAAATCATCGACCCGGACCAGATCCAAGAAGGCCTGAACCAGCTCACCAACTTCGTGCGCGGGCAGGCATCCAACATCGCGTCCGGCGTGTTCAGCGGCATCGGCACCATCGCGTCTGTGGGCACCACGCTGGTGCTCACCCTGATTCTGTCCTTCTTCTTCCTCAAGGACGGCGACCGCTTCCTGCCGTGGCTGCGCAAGTACACCGGTGCGCGCGCCGGCTGGCACCTCACCGAAGTGCTCATGCGCTCCTGGAACACCTTGGCCGGCTTCATCCGCACCCAGGCCATCGTGTCCATGGTGGACGCCGTGTTCATCGGTGTCGGCCTTCTGCTGCTGGGCGTGCCGCTGTGGCCGGTGCTGGCCGTGATCACGTTCTTCGCCGGCTTCATCCCGATCGTCGGTGCGTTCACCGCCGGCGCCCTCGCCGTGATCATCGCGCTGGTGTCCAACGGCTTCTGGAACGCGATTTTCGTGCTGATCCTCATCATCGCCGTCCAGCAGATCGAGGGCAACGTGCTCCAGCCGATCCTGCAGTCCCGCGCCATGGGCCTGCACGCGGCGATTGTGCTGCTGGCCGTGGCGCTCGGCGGCACCATGTTCGGCATCATCGGCGCGTTCCTGGCCGTGCCTGTCGCCGCCGTCGCCGCCGTGTGGTTCCGCTACTGGGCTGAGATGGTGTCGCTGCGAGCGGGGCAAATTACTGCCGACGATATCCAGATGGCAACCCAGCAGTCTCAGGCGCTCGATTCCAAGGAGGCGTTCTCCGCCATCCGCCGCCAGATGGTGCGCATGGCCAAGCGCGAGAAGCCGGAGATCCACGCACCCGTGAAGGATTCGCTCGGTTCTACCCGCGTGCCCACGGGCAAGGAAGCTCCGAAGAAGACCTACGACCACGAGGTCCCCGGCCGGTCCCGCGCCATGGATCCGGACGAGAAGCAGTCCTCCGACAAGGAACGCCAGCGCGAGCTGGACAAGGACGACGCCTAGGGGCTTTTTGCTTTACGACGCTCCCTTGAACCGCGCCCACGAACCTTCCCGTGGGCGCGTTTTTTCCGCGCACGCAATATTCCCCCTGCGCAGGGTTTAGCCCCCGCGCAGGACGCCGTAGGGGTGGTAATCGTTGCGCACCGGCACACCGCGTGGCGAGATCCAGATGCCTTCGCCGCCGCGCATCTCCACTCGGCCGCGTTTATGTCGTCCCACGTCGTCGTCGTTGACGTGGTTGTGGTATCTGCACACCATCACCAGGTTGTTCAGGTTGGTGTGCCCGCCCTGTTTCCACGGAGTGACGTGGTGGGCTTGGTTGTGCACCGCCGGGCTCTTGCACCCCGGCCACGGGCACACCGGGTTGACCAAGCTTGCAAGCGTCCGCTGCTTCTCGTTGGCGAAGCGGCTGGTGTCGTACAGGTTCACCGCGCCGTAGCCCGGCTTCACCAACGCCAACTCGAGGTGGTTCTCCGCGGCCGCGACAAAGCGTTCGATGAACTCGGCGCCAGTGATGGTGGTGCCGTCGGTAAGTCCCAGCACCACCTCCTCGCCGCGGCCCTCGAGGATGTCAACCCAGTCCGGCAGCGGAACGCTGACGATCGGGCGCGGCACGGCGGCCGGGATGACCTGGCCTCCCTCTCCGCTCGCGTTGGCGGAGAACAGCGCGTCCAGCTTGGCCAGCATTTGCGGTGCGGCGGACTGCGTCTCGTCGATGCCCTCGCGCGCGAAGTGCTCCCACTCGGCGGCGCGGTGCTCATCCATCCACATTGTTACCCCGCGCATCTTGTGCCGGGACCTGGTGAAGAACGCGCCCTTCTTCGGCGGCTTCGGCTCGATCGGTGCCGCCGCCTTCACAGCGCGGGTGAACGCGTTGAAGGTCTTCGGCCGCGCGCTTGCCACCGCGCTCAGCACGTCCAGCCGCTTTCGGCCGCGCTCCTGGGGCGCGACCTTCTTCAGGTGCCGCTCCAAAAACACCAGCTCATCGAGCGACACGCCGGCTTCCGCCACTAGCGCCACAGCTTTCTTCTGCTGTTTGTGGGCGTGGGTGGTGCCCAAGTAAACGTCGTAAAGCTCGGCCCAAGTGCGAGCCTTCGTCGGCTCGATGCCAAGCGCGACGGCCTGGTCAACGTCGAACCCGGCCAACAGGTCCAGCGGGCTGCTGGCCATGGCCTCGAGGAACGACATGAGATTCATGCCCCCGACGGTAGCGGTGCACGGGCCCGACCGGAACCCCGCCCGTGCACACCAAGATGTGAAAACGGAGGGAACCGAATTCGCGTACGGTGGTGCGCATGGCTGATTTGAACAACAAGACAATCGCAATTGTGGCAACCGACGGCTTCGAGGACTCCGAGCTGACTTCCCCGAAGGAGGCCGTTGAGGCCGCGGGTGCAACCACCCACGTTATTTCCACCGAGACCGGCGAGATCGAGGGCAAGAAGGGCGCCAAGGTGACTGTGGACGTCACCACCGCTGAGGCGGACGTGGCTAACTACGACGCACTTATTCTCCCCGGCGGCACCGTAAACTCGGACACCATCCGCATTGACAAGGATGCCGTCGCCCTGGTGCAGGCGTTCAAGGCTGCGGACAAGCCGATCGGCGTGATCTGCCACGGCGGCTGGATCCTCGCGGAGGCGGACGTGCTCAAGGACGTCAAGCTCACCTCCGTGGAGAACGTGAAGACCGACCTGGTCAACGCTGGCGCGAACTGGGTGGACGAGGAAGTTGTGGTCGACTCCGGCTTCATCTCCTCCCGCACCCCGGACGACCTGCCGGCCTTCAACAAGGCGCTGGTGGAGGAGTTCGCCAAGTAAAGCGCCCCGCCCGCTGCTACTCACCGCCCGGAGGCTTCCGCAGCCTCGGGGCGGTTTTCGCGCGGTAATCTGGCGTTATGAAACGCCGCGCCTCCTCCGCCTGCTCGCCGGGGCCCTCGCTTGATGACGCTCCCGAGCCGACGCCCCGGCCGGGGCGAGCGCCGCGCCGAGCTCGAGCGCCGCACCGAGCCGGACCATGCAGCGCCAGGGCACCGAGTTCTGGACGTTCACGTTCTAGCTAGGATCGCGCGGCATGCTTGGCCGCCCGGACGACGGCGACAAGCGCGTCGTTGACGCCGCGGATGGCCGCCGCGACCTCGGGCGGCGTGCGGTTGAGTTCGGGCGACGTCAGCGAGTAGTAGATCTCATCGAGCACGCGCTTCCTGTCCTTCCGGGCCAGGTCGCGCGTTTCGTTTTTGAGTACGTTGGGGGTGGCTGTGATTGCGTCGATAAGCTGGAGCGCAACGCCCTCGTTGACCGTTTCGTGAGCCTGCCCCCGGTAGATCTGGTGGATGCGCCCGCGCAGACGCTGCTCGACGGACCCGTCCCGCACCGGGTAGTGCGGCCACTGGACGAACAGGAACCCCCGGGAGCGTTCCTCCAGGATCCCCTGCTGCACCAGGGATGCCGCGGCGTAGTCGATGCGGCCAAAGCGGGTATCCGTAATCCAGTGGTAGGCGCGGCGGCCGGGCTTGCGCTGAATCAACTCGTGCGCGTGTCGCAGCAGAGGCGTGGGCAGCGGCTGCACCAACGGCAGCGGCGTGACCTTCCCGCGGCGGTCCGGGCTGATCTCAATCGCCCCGAGCAAGGCCAGATCCGCCAACGCCGCCGCGCCGAGCGCGAAACGACGGTAGCTGGACACCCACGGTTCCGCCCCACCCTTGTCGGTGGTGAGCAACAGGAAAACTTGCTCCGAGATCAGCATGCGTTCAGCATAAAACTGGGCAGGCTAGCTCGTGGCGGAAACGATCATCGTCGTGTCTTCGGCCGTCGCGCCCTCTTTCTCGGAGGCGGCCTTGGAGTTGGCGCGCGCCTTCATCACGCCGCGCCAAGACAAGACGGCGCCGATGCCGAAGATGAGTACGCGCGGGATCCACAGGTAATGGTCCAGCCCCAGCGCGGCCAGCACCACGGGCACGTTGAGCATGGTGATCAGGGTGCCTACAAACCCGCCGAGCAGGATCGGGTTGAGGCGCGTCACCAGCCAGGCGGCAATCGGCGCGGCGATCACGCCGCCAACCAGCAGCGCCACCACGGCCGCGAGGTTGGCCAGCAGGTCGTTCCACATGCCCACCACAAAGCCGGCAGTTGCAGCCGCGGTGACCAGGAACTCCGCGGTGTTCACCGTGCCCACAATGCGGCGCGGCTCGCTGCGTCCCGCGGACAGCAGCGCGGAGGTGGTCACAGGGCCCCAACCACCGCCGCCGGTGGCATCCACAAAGCCGCCGAACAGCCCAAGTCCGCCCAGGAACCTCTTGGAGTGCGGCTGCGGCGACAGCTTGCGCCTGGTCAACCCGCGCGCGAAACGCAGCATCAGGTTCACGCCAATTGCCGCAAGGATGGCGGACATGATCGGCCGCGCGTGCTCCATCGGCAGCTGCGTCAGCACCACGGCACCGGTGAACGCGCCGATCGCGCCCGGAATACCCACCGCGAACGCCGTGCGCCAGTCCACGTTGCCGAAGCGCCAGTGCGCCACGCCGGACACCAGCGTCGTCCCCAGCTCCGCGGTGTGCACGACCGCGGACGCCGCCGCAGGTGTCAGCCCCGCCAGCATGATCAGAATCGTGGTAGAGGTGACGCCGAAACCCATGCCCAGCCCGCCGTCCACAAGTTGCGCGGCGAAGCCCGCGATGGAAATCAGCAGCAGCGCGGTCAGATTACGCATGACGCACCTCCAGATAGCGTTCGGCCACAATCGCGGCCAGGTCAGTTGTCAACGGCTCAGAACACGTCACGCGCGCCCCGGTCGCCGCCTCGATGCGCGGAATCGCCTCCCGCGCCTTGTCCAGCAGCAGCCCCTCCGCAACAAAGAGGGGCAAAACATGCAGGTCGCCGTGCTTCCGCGCCAGCTCGGTCAGGGCTTCCTCGCCACCGCGCGTCGCGGCAGCTACCCGCACTTCCCGGGCACTTTGCTTGACGACGTTCGAAGCAAGCACCTCATACCCTTCCGCCTGCGCCTCATCCGACGTACCCACTGGGTAGAGGACGATGAGGGCGCCTAAGGGGGCGTCGGCAAGCAGGCGGCTCGTGAGCACCGCCGCGATGTCTTCGCCCATGCCCAGCCCGCGTGCGAGCGTGAGCGGGGCGTGCGCGGAGGCGGCCGCGAGGTGCGCGGGGACGTCGTGGGTGGCGTGGAACGCCTCGGTGAACAGCAGTGGAACGACGACGGCGGGCTGGCCGAGGTCGCGAGCGGCTTCCTCGAGGGTTGGGGCGATGAACTCCAGATGCGCGTCCACGCCCTCGACCTGCAGCGTTTGAGCTGCGGCCCGGGTCAGCGCCTGAATGCCGGCGCGGGCCGCCGGATGGCGGGACCCGTGTGAGAGCGTGATCAGCGCGGTCATGGTCGTTTTCCTCTTGCGCGCTTAACGCAGGCGCGTCCCCACGAAGCCGGCGGCGAGCGTGTTGCCGCTGGCCTGGTCGATGAGCAGGAAGCTGCCGACGGCGCCGCGGGCGGCGTACTCCTCCACCGGCAGGTCCTCCGCGGTCTGGATGGTCACGTGGGCGATGTCGTTGAGGCCGACGCCGAGCGGCTCGCCGCCGAACCCGTCGCCGCCGAACCCGTCGTCAATTCTCTCGCTGGCGGTGCCATCGCCAGCGGCGACCTTGTCGCCAGCGGCGGAGTCGATGTCCAGCACGCGGTCCACGCTGGCCACGCGCGCACGCACCAGGGACGTGCCGTAGCGCAGCTTCACGGCCTTGCCCGCGGTGATGTCCTTCTCCGTCAAGCCCACCACGGTGGCGGCGAACTCGCGCACGTCCTCCGGGCGGGGCGCTGCCGCAAGCAGGTCGCCGCGGGTCAGGTCGATGTCGTGGGCCAGGCGCAGCGCCACGGAATCACCGGCCTGGGCGGTCTCGGCCTCGCCGTCGGCGGTGTCGATGCCAACCACGGTGGTCTCTCGGCCGCCGGGTGCTGTGATTGCGTCGTTAAGCGAAATGCTCCCAGCGGTGACCTTGCCCGCGTAGGCGCGGTAATCGGAGGCGTGTTCGCGCAGGACGTACTGGATGGGGAAGCGGAACGGCAGGTCGAGGGCGCGGCCAGAGTTGACCGGGATGGTCTCCAGCACCTCCAGCACGGTGGGGCCGGTGTACCACCCGGTGTTGGTGGAGCGCTCCACAACGTTGTCGCCCTTGAGCGCGGAGATCGGGATGGCGATCGGCTCTGCGATGCCCAGCTCCTGCGCCTTCGCCTCGAACGCGGCGCGGATCTCCTCGAAGACCTCCTGGGAGTAGTCCACCAAGTCGATCTTGTTCACGCCGAGGATGACCGTCTTCACGCCCAGCAGGTGCGCGACGGTGAGGTGGCGCACGGTCTGCTCCACGACGCCGTTGCGGGCGTCCACCAAGAGCACCACCACCTGGGAGGTGGACATGCCGGTGACCGTGTTGCGGGTGTACTGCACGTGGCCGGGTGTGTCGGCGAGGATGAAGGTGCGCTTGTCGGTGGCGAAGTAGCGGTAGGCCACGTCGATGGTGATGCCCTGCTCGCGCTCCGCGCGCAGGCCGTCCACCAGAAGCGACAGGTCCAGGCCCTCGAAGCCGCGGTCCGCGGACGTGCGCTCGACGGAGGCGAGCTGGTCGGCCAGCACAGATTTGGTGTCGTGCAGCAGGCGGCCGACGAAGGTGGACTTGCCGTCGTCCACACTGCCGGCGGTGCACAGGCGCAGGGTTTCCCGGTGCGCCAGAGTTTGGGAGGCCGTGGCGTCAGTAGTGGTCATCAGAAGTAGCCCTCCTTCTTGCGGTCCTCCATTGCGGACTCGCTCAAGCGATCGTCGGCACGCGTGGCCCCGCGCTCCGTCAGGGTGGAGGTGGCGATTTCGGCGAGCACCTCATCGATGGTTTCAGCATCCGAGTCCACGGCGCCGGTGCAGCTCATGTCGCCCACGGTGCGGTAGCGCACGCGGCGGGTCTGAATCTCCTCGCCCTCGCGCGGGCCGCCCCACTCGCCCGCGGTGAGCCACATGCCGCCGCGGTTGAACACCTCGCGCTCGTGCGCGAAGTAGATGCTGGGTAGCTCGATGCCGCGCGCGCCGATGTACTCCCACACGTCCGACTCGGTCCAGTTGGAGATGGGGAACACGCGGATGTTCTCGCCCGGCAGCTTGCCGCCGTTGTACAGGTCCCACAGCTCGGGGCGCTGGCGGCGCGGGTCCCAGCCGCCGAAGGAATCGCGCACGGAGAAGACACGCTCCTTCGCGCGGGCACGCTCCTCGTCGCGGCGGGCGCCGCCGAGCACGGCGTCGTACCCCACCTCCGCGATGGTCTCCACCAGGGGCACCGTCTGCAGCGGGTTGCGCGTGCCATCCGGGCGTTCTACCAGGTCACCGCGGTCGATCCAGTCCTGCACGTGCGCCACACGCAGGCGGGCACCATGCTTTGCGACGAGCGCATCCCGGAACTCAATAACTTCCGGGAAGTTGTGGCCGGTATCCACGTGCAGCAGCTCAATGGGCATCGCGGCTGGCTGGAACGCGCGGCGGGCCAACTCGAACACGACGCAGGAATCCTTGCCGCCGGAGAACAGCAGCCCGATCTTGTCGAACTGGCCGGCGACCTCCCGGAGGATGTGGATCGACTCGTTCTCCAAATCCTTCAGGTGCGGCGAAAGTTGGTTATTCATGCAGACCACACTCCGTCTTGTTTGCAAATGCCCAGCGCCCGGCGCGCGGGTCCTCCCCTTCCGCCACCGGCATGGTGCAGGTGGCGCAGCCGATGGAGGGGTAACCCTGGCGCGTCAGCGGGTGGATGATCAGGTTATTGTCCCGCTCGTACGCCTCCGTGTCCTCGAGGCTCCACGTGACCAGCGGGGAAATCTTCAGCCGCCCGGTGCCGTCCAGCGACAGTGCCGGGGCCTCGGCGCGGGTGGGGCCGTCCGCGCGGCGCAGGCCAGTCACCCAGCCGACGTACGGGCTCATGGTGACCGCCAGCGGCTCCACCTTGCGCATGCGGCAGCAGGCGGAGGGCTCGCGCAGGTACAGGTTCGGGCCGTACACCTCGTCCTGCTCAGCGCGGGAAAGCTGCGCCGTTGCCCGCACCAGGCGGTGCTGCGGGTAGCGCGCCTCCACGTCGTCCGCCACGGCGAGCGTCTCCGGGAAGTGGTATTCCGTGTCCAGGAAGAGGAAATCCGCGCCGGGTAGGTGGCGCTCGGCCAGCTCCGCCAGCACGGTGTTCTCCATGGACAGCGTCACCACCAGCGGGCCCGGCGCGTGCTCGTGGGCCCAGGCGAGGATCTCCTCCGCGGGGGCGTTGTACAGCTCGGCGGCGTACTCCTCCACCAGTTGGGCGTTGCGCTGGGCGGTCTCGGGGTCCAGCGGCGCGGTGGTTGTCGGCCCCTCGGGGCTGACCTCCGGATCGCGGAACCCGCTGCCACCGCCTTGGGTGTGCAGGAGGTTGATCATGTTCTTACTCATTCTTGCCAGTATCTCCGGTTCCGATCAGGACCGCAGTGTGTCCGCGGCGACGGAGGGATTCCTGCAGCGCGTCGGGGGTGGAACGGGCGGCCGCCGGCGCGGTGGCAGGATCGTCCTGCCCGTAGAACTTCACCTCGAAAAGACGCAGGCACTCCCCGCACGTCCAGGAAAAGTCCGTCTCTTCCGCCGGCCACAGTTCTTCCCCGCCGCAGTACGGGCAGAACGTGGGGTGGTTCCGGTTGGGGTTCGGTGCGCGGCGCAGGCTCATCGCAGGTCATCCTCCTCTGCGCGCTGGACCCACTGGCGGAACGTCTCGCCGCCCTCGCGCTGGTCCACGTAGTGCTGCACCACGCGGGTGACGTAGTCGGTCAGCTCAGTCGACAGCACCTTGTGGCCGCGCAGCTTGCGGCCGAAATTCGCGCCCTCGCCGATCGTGCCGCCCAGGTGCACCTGGAAACCCTCCACCTTCTCCCCGTCTGGGCCGGCCACCATCTGACCCTTGAACCCGATGTCGGAAACGTGGTGGCGCGCGCACGCATTCGGGCAGCCGTTGAGCGAAATGGTGATCGGCGAATCCAGGTCACCAAAACGCTCCTCCAGCTCATCCGCCAGCTCGATCGCGCGGGACTTGGTGGTCACGTGCGCCAGCTTGCAGAACTCCAGGCCGGTGCAGGAGATCAGGCCGCGGCGGAACTCGCTCGGCTCGCTGCTTAAGCCCAGCTCCTCCAGCTCGCTTTTGAGCTTATCGACGTCGGCTGGGGAGACGTCGATAAGCAAAAGCTCCTTGAACGTGGTGAAGCGTAGCTGGGTGACGCCGTAGCGCTCCGCAAGGTCCGCGACGGCGATGAGCTGCTCGCCGGACATGTGGCCGAGCGTGGGCTTGACCCCGATGTAGACGTTGCCGTTGACCTGCTCGTGCACGCCGATGTGGTCGCGGCCGCCGAGGTTGCACGGCGCGCGCGGGCCGTCCGGGAGCGCGTAACCCAGGTACTCCTCCTCCAGCACCTGGCGGAATTTCTCCACGCCCCACTGCGCCACCAGGAACTTCAGGCGGGCGCGGTTGCGCAGGCGGCGGTAGCCGTAGTCGCGGAAGATGCGCACCACGTTCGCCCACACTTCCGGCACCTGCTCGAGGGTGATAAACGCGCCGAGGGACTGCGCGAGCATCGGGTTGGTGGACAGCCCGCCGCCGACGTAGCACTCGAAGCCGGGGCCGAGCTCGGGGTGCTCGACGCCGATGAACGCCAGGTCATTGATCTCGTGCATCACGTCCTGGCGCGAGTTGCCGGAGATGGCGGACTTGAACTTGCGGGGGAGGTTCTGGAATTCGTCGTCCAGGAAGATCTCCTGGATGCGCTCGATGGCCGGGGTGGCGTCGATGATCTCGTCTTTGGCAATGCCCGCGACGGGGCTGCCCAGCACCACGCGCGGCACGTCGCCGCACGCGTCCCACGTGCTCAGGCCGTGCGCCTCAAGCTTCTCCCAGATCGCGGGCACGTCCTCCACCTGCACCCAGTGGAGCTGGATGTTCTGGCGGTCCGTCAGGTCCACGGTGGAGCGCGCGTAGTCGCGCGAGATCTCGCCGACGGCGCGGGCTTGGGCAGTGGTGCAGCGGCCGCCGTCGAAACGCACGCGCATCATGAAGAACTTGTCCTCCAGCACGCTGTTGTCCTCGCCCGTGTGCTCGCCGCCCAGGTTCTGCTTGCGCTGCGTGTACAGGCCGAGCCACTTGAAGCGCGGGTACAGGTCCTCGCGGTCGATGGCGTCGAAGCCGAGCTTGGAATACGTGTCTATCACGCGCTGCTTCACGGCCCAGATTTCGGATTCCTGCTTGATCTCCTCGTCCCTGTTCAGGGGCGCGGGGCCGTCCACCAGCCACTGCCCCTCTGGCTTGGCTGCGCGGGGTCGCTTCACCGTTGGTGCGCTCACGGACACTCCCTTTGATCTAGACCGACCTGTCTTGCTTCCGTCGCTTATCGACGATTGAACGAAAGCATGCCGAACCGTGCTGTCTACCGCAATGAGTGTCGGGCCGAAACCGCCTAGAGCTGGCGTAACACGGGTGAATCTAAACTTTTTTCGCGGCCGCTTGGCGGGTTTGCGCCGGCCGCCGCGGCGCGCGCATGAAAATTGCCGGGTTTTACAGACAGCATTGTCTATCGGCTATATTGGCAGGGATAGTGAATGAAACCCTGCGAAAGGACACGAGATCTATGAGCCTGCGCGTTGCCGTTGTCGGTGCCGGCCCTGCCGGAATTTACGCTTCTGACCTGCTGCTGAAGAACACGGACGTGGACATCACGGTGGACCTGTTCGAGCAGATGCCGGCGCCGTTTGGCTTGATCCGTTACGGCGTTGCGCCGGACCACCCGCGTATTAAGGGCATTGTGAAGTCCCTCCACCAGGTGATGGATAAGGAAGGCCTGCGCCTGATCGGCAACGTCACCGTCGGCCGCGACATCACGGTTCAGGAGCTCACCGAGCTGTATGACGCAGTGGTGTTCAGCACCGGCGCCGTCCGCGACCGCGAGCTGCTGATCCCGGGCGGCGAGCGCTCCATCGGCGCCGGCGAGTTCGTCGGTTTCTACGACGGCAACCCGCGCTTCGAGCGCTCCTGGGACTTGAGCGCCAAGGAAGTCGCCGTGGTTGGCGTGGGCAACGTTGCGCTGGACATCTCCCGCGTGCTGGCCAAGACGGGCGAAGAGCTCCTAGTCACCGAGATCCCGGACAACGTGTACGAGACCCTGCGCGATAACAAGGCCGAGGTTGTGCACATGTTCGGCCGCCGCGGCCCCGCCCAGGCGAAGTTCACCCCGAAGGAGCTGCGCGAGCTGGATGAGTCCCCCACCATCCAGGTGCTGGTGGATCCGGAGGACATTGATTATGACGCGTTGAGCGAGGAAGTCCGCCGCGCCGACAAGTCCGTGGACCTGGTGTGCAACGTGCTGGAGTCCTACGCCATGCGCGAGCCGGATGATGCTCCGCACAAGATCTACATCCACTTCTTCGAGAACCCGGTTGAGGTGCTCACCGAGGGCGAGGGCGAAAACACCCGCATTGTGGGCATCCGCACCGAGCGCCAAGAGCTCGACGGCGAGGGCGGCATCCGCGCCACCGGCCAGTTCACCGACTGGCCGGTCCAGCAGGTCTACCACGCCGTGGGCTACCGCTCCGAGCCGGTCGAGGGCGTGCCCTTCGACTTCGAGCGCCACGTGATCCCCAACGACGGAGGGCACGTGCTTTCCGACGGCACCGTCACCGGCGCCGACGCCGAACTCACCGGCGCCGGTGCTGGCGAGGCCGCGGGCGAGCCGCAGCCGGTGGACAAGCTGTACGTCACCGGCTGGGTCAAGCGCGGCCCGGTCGGCCTGATCGGCAACACCAAGTCCGACGCGAAGGAGACCACGGACATGCTGGTCGCCGACGCACTGGCCGGCCGCCTGGCCGCCCCGACCACGGACGACCCGGACGCCGTACTCGAACTGCTGAAGTCCCGCGGCGTGAACTACGCCACCTGGGACGGCTGGTACCGCCTGGATGAGGCGGAGCGCGCCGCCGGCGCGGAGTGCGCCACCAACCCGCGCGAGCGCAAGAAGTTCGTGGAGTGGGAGGACATGCTCGCCCACACCACCCACACCAAGGGCTAGCGCGAGGTCAAGACTTCCAGCGCGGCGGTGTTGAGGAAGACCTTAGAGCGGCCGGCTCGATGTTCTTCCACCACGCCGGCCGCCGCGAGCTGGGATAGCCACGCGGATGCTGTTTGGCGCTGGGCAAGACCGGCACCCACCACGTCGTTGATGCGGACGTACGGCTGTACAAAAAGCAGTTCGGTAAGTTCTGCGGCGGGAGCGATCCCGAGGGAACGAACCTGCTCGGTGGTGCGGGATTGCAGATTAGAAATGGCGTCGATAAGCAGGAACGTGCTCTGGGCAGAGGTGGTAACCGCCTCGGTCATGAACAAAATCCATTCCTCCCACGCGCCTTCTGCGGTGACGGCACGGAGGAAGCGGTAGTACTCGCTCTTGTTGTCCACAATATGGCCCGAGAGGTACAGCACCGGAAGGTCAAGCACGCCTTCCTGCAGTAGCAGCAGGATGTTGAGGATGCGGCCGGTGCGGCCGTTACCGTCATAGAACGGGTGGATTGCTTCGAACTGATAATGCGCAGCCGCCATGAGCACGATCGGGTCGAGCCCGTGATTCGAATAGAGATAGCGCTCCCATGCGGCGAGGTGTTGCTGGATTACCTCGGTACCCTCAGGGGGTGTGTAGAGTCGCAGGTTTTTCGACGGATCCCCGATGTAGGTTCCCGGTGTCGAACGCAGCATTGCGGGTTGGCCTTGGAGCGTGGAGCATACCTCTACCGCCAACTTCTCCGACACCGGCCGTGAATCCAGCAGGTCAACGCCGTGGCGCAGTGCATCTCTGTACCGCAACGCTTCCTTAGTCGCGGGATTCGGTGCGGGGTCAACGTTCCATTCTGCACGAAACAGTTCATCATTCGTGGTGACTATGTTTTCGATCTCGGTGGAGGCCTGCGCCTCGCGGAGCGGGATTGTGGAGGTAATAATGTCCGGGTTTGGAATAAGCCTGCACGCGGTGTTCAACGCCGCAAGCTCTGACCGCGCCTCAATCACAGCTTTAAGCACCCGCGCGGTTTCAAGCGTTTCCGCTGGCGGGAGGGGCGGGAGATCGTTGAAGGGCCGATCTGGATCGAAGGGCGACATGTCGAAAGCATAAACACGTCGTCACGACGTGTCGATTTCCGCGCCCAAAATCGACATGTCGCGTGAACATGTCGATTTGATCGACATCGCGCGGGTAGCATCTGCGGGTTGTGGACCTCATCAACATCATCGGGCGCTACGCCCGGCGGTACAGCCCGCAGATCGCGGCGGTGGTGGTGTTGCAGCTGATCACCGCTCTGGCGACGCTGTACCTGCCGGACCTCAACGCCGCGATCATCGATAACGGCGTAGCCCAGGGCGACGTCGATTACATTTGGGCGACCGGCCGCATCATGCTTGTGGTCGCGTTCGTCCAGGTTGCCGCCGCGATAGGCGCCGTATGGTTCGCCTCCAAGGCCGCGATGGGCACCGGGCGCGATATCCGCGCGGCGGTGTTCGACCACGTGACCGCCTTCAACAAGGAGGACATGGACCACTTCGGCACCGCCACCTTGATCACCCGCGGCACCAACGACGTGCAGCAGATCCAGATGACGCTGCTGCTGGCGTTGAACTTCATGGTCACAGCACCGATCATGGCTATCGGTGGCGTCATTATGGCGGTGCGCCAGGACGCGGGCATGAGCTGGCTGGTCATTACCGCCGTGCTGGTCTTGGGCGTGGCGGTGACCATCTTCGCGGTCGTCCTCATGCCGATCTTCCGGCAGTGGCAGACCAGCCTGGACACCATGAACGGCGTCGTGCGCGAGCAGATTGCGGGCATCCGCGTCATCCGCGCGTTCGGCCGCGAGGAGCACGAGACCGGGCGCTTCACCGAGGCGAACGCCAACCTCACGCGCCTGGGCTTGAACATCGGACGCGCGTACGTGCTGATGTTCCCCGTGGTCATGCTGATCCTCAACCTCGCCACCGCGGCCGTCCTCTGGTTCGGCGGCCACCGCGTGGATGAGGGCCTGATCGATGTCGGCGCGCTGACCGCACTCATGCAGTATCTGATGCAGATCCTGATGGCCGTGATGATGGGCGTGTTCATGCTCATGATGCTCCCGCGCGCCATCGTCTGCGCCCGCCGCGTGGGGGAAGTCCTTGCCCACGCGCCGCGCGAGACCGCACCCATCGCACCGGCCCCCGAGGGCACTGTGCTTTTCGACGACGTGTCCTACCAATACCCCGGAGCCGAAGCGCCCGTGCTGAAAGAGCATCAGCTTCGAGGCCAAACCCGGCACCACCACGGCCATCATCGGCGCGACGGGCAGCGGCAAGTCCACGCTGCTGGGCCTCATCCCCGGCCTTTACGGCCCCACCTCCGGCACCGTGGGCGTGGGCGGCAGCGTGGCCATGGTTCCGCAGAAGCCGTGGCTGTTTTCGGGGACCGTCGCAAGTAATTTGCGCACCGCGAACCCGGACGCGACGGATGAGGAGCTGTGGGCGGCGTTGGGCACGGCGCAGGCAACGTTCGTCGATACGCTTGACATGCCCATTTCCCAGGGCGGCACCAATGTCTCCGGCGGTCAGCGGCAGCGGCTGTGCATTGCGCGCGCCTTGGTTGCGCGCCCGAGCATCATGCTTTTCGACGACTCCTTTTCCGCCCTCGACGCCCTCACCGAGTCGAATCTCCGTGGTGCCCTCGCTGGCACCACGGGGACCATGACGCAGATCGTGGTCGCGCAGCGGGTGGCCAGTATCACCGACGCTGACCAGATTCTGGTGATGGAGGCCGGCGAGATTGTGGATCGCGGCACCCACGCGGAGCTGATGCAATCGAGTGAGACCTACCGCGAGATCGCTCGCAGCCAGGAGGCGGTGGACGCATGAGCAACAACACCACTGAGCAGATGAGCGACGGGCAGCTGAGCGATGAGCAGCTCGCCGAGTACGAAGAGAAGATGGCGGGGGACGATTACTCCAGCAAGGCACCCCGCAAGGCGAAGCACTTCTGGCCGTCCGCGAAACGGCTGATGGGGCTGCTCGCGCCGTACAAGCTGGCGATTACGGCCGTGTTCGTCATGAACGCCGCCTCCGTCCTCCTTGGCGTGTATGCGCCGAGGGTGATGGGTCGGGCGATGGACGTGATTTTTTCGGGCGTCGTCAGTAAGCAAATGCCCCCGGGCGTGACCAAGGAGCAAGCCGTCGAGGCAATGCGCGCGGCGGGCCAGGAACGGTTCGCGGATATGGCCAGCGCGATGGACCTGAACCCCGGCCACGGGATTGATTTCTCGCGCCTGGGCACGCTGATTACCGCGGTGCTGGCGCTGTACGTAGTGTCCGGTGTGCTGATGTGGGCGCAGGGCGCGTTGCTGAACCGGCTGACCATGCGCGCGATGTACAGCTTGCGCCAGGATATTGAGGCGAAGCTGCACCGTCTGCCGCTGAGCTACTTTGACACCCGCCAGCGCGGCGACATGATGAGCCGCACCACCAACGACGTGGACAACGTGGAACGCGCGCTGCAGCAATCCCTGGCGTCGTTGTTCAACGCGGTGCTGACCTTGGTGGGCATCATCGTCATGATGTTCACGATCTCCCCGCAGCTCGCACTGGTTGCCCTGCTGGCCATCCCGCTGACCGGCCTGGTGATGGGGCTGATTGGCACTCGATCTCAGCGGCAGTTCCGCACCCAGTGGAAGGCCACCGGCGACGTGAACGGGCACGTGGAGGAGAGCCTTTCGGGCCACGACGTTGCCCTCATCTTCGGCCGCACCGAGCAGATGCGCGAAGAGTTCGGCCGCCGCAACGAGGAGCTGGCGGGCGCGGCGCAGAAGGCGCAGTTCCTGTCCAACTCGATGCACCCGATCATGCAGTTCATCTCCTACCTGAGCTACGTGGCCATCGCGGTCCTCCTCGGCGGCGTGAAGGTAGCAAACGGGCGCCTCACGCTCGGCGACGCCACCGCGTTCATCCAGTACTCCCGCCAGTTCAACCAGCCGCTGGGCGAGATCGCCGGCATGATGCAGATGCTGCAGTCCGGCGTGGCCAGCGCCGAGCGCATTTTCGAGCTTCTCGACGCCACCGAGGAGACAGCCGATTCCTCCGACGCGTCCCTCGGCGGCCGCGCTCGCGGGCTGGTGGAGTTCAATGACGTGGAGTTCAGCTACAGCACCGCCGAAAACGGTGCCGAGACGAAGGCCGACACCGAGCCGCTGATCCACGGCCTGAACCTGCGCGTGGATCCCGGCCAGACCGCGGCGATTGTCGGCCCGACGGGCGCCGGCAAGACCACGCTGGTGAACCTGATCATGCGTTTCTACGAGGTGGACGGCGGGGCGATCCTGCTGGACGGCGTGGACATCCGCGAGCTCTCCCGCGCTGAACTGCGCGGCCAGATCGGCATGGTGCTGCAAGACGCGGTGCTGTTCAAGGGCACGATCATGGACAACATCCGCTACGGCCGCCTGGATGCCACCGATGAAGAGGTGCTGGAGGCCGCCCGCGCCACCTACGTGGACCGCTTCGTGCGCGCGCTGCCGGACGGGTACCAGACCGAGGTGGACCAGGACGGCGGCAGCATTTCCGCCGGCGAGCGCCAGCTGATCACCATCGCCCGCGCGTTCTTGGCGCAGCCGGCGCTGCTGATCCTGGACGAGGCCACCTCCAGCGTGGACACCCGCACCGAGGTCCTGGTGCAGGAGGCGATGAAGGCACTGCGCGCGGACCGCACCTCCTTTGTCATCGCGCACCGCTTGTCGACGATCCGGGATGCCGACCTGATCATCGTCATGCGCGACGGCACCATTGTGGAGCAGGGCTCCCACCAAGACCTCATGGCCGCCCGCGGCGCGTACTGGGAATTGCAACAGACCCAGTTCGCCGAGGAGGAGTGATGGGTTCGGACTATGCACCCTTGGCCGAGGAGATGAGCTTTCGCAGTTCACTCACCGGGACAACTGCGTCATCGCTGGCGGTTTCTGCAACCCCCAATTCGACCATGGAACGCAGCACCGCGCCGGTCGTACGGCCCTCGCGTCGTGCAATCTCACGCACGGCGTTGAGGACGTGGGTAGGTAGCCTGACCGTGAATGCAGACATTGCATCCGGTCCAGCTTGGTCGCCGAAAGCCGTGGGCTCCGCGTCCTCCAATGCCTCAGAAATATCGCTGTTGTCGTAGTAGTTACGTAATTCGTCAATAGATTGTTGGTTCATTTCTTCCTCCGGTACACCCGGGTTTCCCCGATTGTCATGTCTCGAGCTGTGACAACGAAGTACCTGCCATCCTCCGCCTCCGCCAACACCGCCAAGAGATAGCGGCCCGAAAATGTTGTTCCTTGGGCGATAATCGTCTGTTCTCTACCCTTCCTTATTGTCAGAGGTTCCCCCGACAGCAGTTCAGCCACCTCCTCCGGAAGAACATTGTGACGAGCGATATGTGCCTCACTTGAATCCGTCCATTTAAGTTCGAAAAACACTTTCAATCCCCCCGATTGCCTGTGTACGAATCGTATACGTACCAGCACCCTCCCACAAGACATCTGCGCCCACTCACAAACGCGATCCGGTCGCCTCCCACTGACCCGCTAAGATGTTCTGCGTGACCCACCCGCATAATCTCCGTCTCTCCGACGCCGAGCGCACCGAAGCGATGAGCGCCTTGGGCAAGGCGTTCGGCGAGGGCCGCCTCAGCCTCGACGAGTACGACACGCGCTGCAAGGCCGTCGCCGCCGCCAATTACCACGCGGATCTGACCCCGCTGTTCCAGGACATTCCGCAACGGCCGAACTTCAGCCCGAGCGCCGCTACGGGCACCGGCTCCACCATCTGGTCCCAGGCAACCACCGGCGCTGCCGGCAACGAGTTGCAGGTCTACACCGCCCCGGAGATCATGGCGGCCCGCCGCGCGGGCCAGCGCAAACGCGCGGGCGCATTCTGGCTGGGCACCATTGGGGCGATCGGGGCGATGGGCATTGGCGCCGGGATCAACGCGCCGGTGCTTTCCGGTCTGGCTATGCTGCTGATTCCGACGCTGTTCGTGCTGCTCTACATTATGAAGATCGGCCCGGACGACTGGTACATGCCCACTCTGAACCAGTTGGAACGCAACCGTCGTGAAGTAGCAAAAGCGAAGGCGCTGGAGCTTGAGGCGTCGCACGCCTACGAGCAGGCGCAGCGCAAGCTCGAGCGGAAGGCGCAGATTGACCGCCTGACAAACGATGCGTTGGGCATGGCCCAGGACACCCTTGACCGGTTCAAGCCCAAGGGGAATTAGCTCGGGCACGCGGGCACACATAGCTTTTTCTGGGATGCGCACATATTGGATTTGGCGCAGATAGATGTGGGAACCACACATACATCCGCCGAATCCACAATGTGGCGCATTTCTTCTCGCCACGCTTTGCCCCGCGCGACTCCTGTGACTGAAGTGACGCATAGAATGAGCCACATGAGCAGCAACGCAGAGACCGGGGTCACCGCAGGGGCCGAACTCATCGCTGAACCACCGGCACGAGAGACGCATGAGGCGCAAGAAGCCGCTGAGCGCGAGAGCACGCCAGCCGGGACGAAGCCGCTGAAAAAGCACCGCCACTTCGACCAGGCGGAGAAGCTCAAGGACGTGTTCTACGACATCCGCGGCCCGGTGAGCGCCACCGCGGAGCAGATGGAGCGAGACGGTCACACGATTCTCAAGCTCAACACCGGCAACCCGGCCATCTTCGGCTTCGAGGCACCGGACGTGATCATGCGCGACATGATCGCGAACCTTCCAACGTCTCAGGGATACACGACGTCGAAAGGCATTATCCCTGCCCGGCGCGCGGTGGTGACCCGCTACCAGGAGATCCCGGACTTCCCCGAGTTCGACATCGACGACGTGTACCTGGGCAACGGCGTGAGCGAGCTGATCACTATGGTCACGCAGGCTCTGCTTAACGACGGCGACGAGATCCTCATCCCCGCCCCCGACTACCCGCTGTGGACCGCGGCCTCCACCCTCGCCGGCGGCAAGGTGGTGCACTATTTGTGCGATGAAGAGGACGAGTGGAACCCGTCCCTGGAGGACATCCGCTCCAAGATCACCGACCGCACCAAGGCGATCGTGATCATCAACCCGAACAACCCCACCGGCGCCGTGTACTCCCGTGAGGTGCTGGAGGGCATCGCGGACATTGCGCGCGAGCACGAGCTGCTCTTGCTTGCCGACGAAATCTATGACCGCGTCCTCTACGAAGACGCCAAGCACATTTCCATGGCCGAGGTAGCTCCCGACCTGCTGTGCGTAACGTTCAACGGACTGTCCAAGGCGTACCGAGTGTGCGGCTACCGCGCAGGCTGGATGATTATCACCGGCCCGCGTCGCCGCGCCACCGGCTTCATCGAGGGTTTGGACCTGCTCTCCGGCACCCGCCTGTGCGCGAATGTGCCCGGCCAGCACGCCATTCAGGTGGCGCTTGGCGGCCGCCAGTCCATCTACGAGCTCACCGGCCAAGGCGGCCGCCTGCGCAAGCAGCGCGACGTCGCCGTGCAGAAACTCCGCGAAATCCCGGGTGTGAGCGTGGTTGCGCCGAAGGGCGCAATGTACTGCTTCCCCAAGGTGGATACGGAGATGTACAACATCCACGACGATGAGCGCTTCATGCTCGACCTGCTCAAGGCCGAGAAGATTCTCATGGTGCAGGGCACCGGCTTCAACTACCCCAAGCCGGACCACTTCCGCGTGGTGTTCTTGCCGTGGGCATCCCAGCTGGAAAACGCCATCGAGCGCTTGGGGAACTTCCTGGCGGATTACCACCAGCACTAACGCGAACGGACAAGTCGCTGTAGTGTCAGGTCCATGACCACGACGCTGCGGCTTAACGCTACACAGGACAAGATGCTCACGGGCATCGCTGCGAGCTGCGGTGCTTCCAAGGAGCAGGTTGTTGACCGGCTCATCCGAGAGGAATGGGAGCGATCCGAAGCCCGTAGATTTGCTCACCGCGAGTTGGACCGCATCTTTGCCACACGAGCTGAACTTATGGAGCGTCTCAAAGACGCATAAGGGACCCAAGAGCGGTCCTGCGGAGCCAGATCGTTGGCCAGTGGTTAGAAGACCAAGGTTTTCACATCCGAGATTGGGGGCTGCTGGAGGCCACGCTCGAACGGCCATGGCAGCAGTTTGAGGGGGTGGAACTCTATCCAGATATATGGCTCAAGACTGCAGCGTTGCTAGACAGCATCGAGTCCAGCCATCCTCTCTACGACGGGAATAAGCGCGCCGGGGTGTTGCTAGCGTCGCTGATGCTTTCATCGCAAGGCATCGATGACAATTTGATCAGCGATGAATCTTGGTTCAATATCGTTTGCGATATTGCCTCCACCCACCCGTCTTTGGATGAAATCGCGTTGATGCTGCGATCGTCAGTTGACGGTCAGCCGACACTTCGCAGCAATGCGTCGGACACGCGCTTTTGATCGATTAGTTTTGCGACACCACATGAATGTGTGAGGCGGAGAGCGTAGCTGCCGATACGTTGGGAGGTAGTTGTTTCCCTCCCATGATCGGAGCTTCCCCCATGAAGAAATCCCTGGTTGCCGGCGCTGTCACGCTGGCGCTTGGTGCGAGCGCGCTCGTCGCACCGCACGCTACCGCCGCCCCGCAGAGCCCACCGGCTGGGGCGGCCCGCGGTACGTGTGCCGTCAAAGTGGCCGCAACGCAGGCTATTGGCAACGGTAATGCAGAAGCTGTTAGCGCGAGCGGTCTCACCGTGGGCGTTGACACGGCTTATACGCTAGGAAGCGGTGCCCCGTTTACCGCTACTCCGTGGTTGAAGACAGACGGTAGCCAAGAGCGAATCTACGACGGTCCCTTGTCCGCGAAGGTTACCGCTGAGATTAGTTCCGGTACTGGCGGAGGTACCGGCTTGAAACTCGCGTACGGTGCAGCTTCTCTGGGCACCCCGGTATCTGCAGGCACAGTTAACCAAACCACTCCGCCGTCCAAAGCGAACGGCGGCACAAGCACCGTTTTCGGCGGGAAGGATTCTTTCACGGCTTCACCATCCCCATCCGGCTTGTACGCATGGTCAGTCGGGGGCAATCAAGTTCGCCAGAACACCTTGAACGAGGAAGGCCGTTTCGTCCAGGTATCGATCGAGGCGGAGGGCAAGGTTAAGCCGTGGCCGAGCGAGAACGATAACTGCCAGCCCCTGAACGTGCTCCTAGGATCAACAAATGAGGTAGCCCCGAACGGTATTGCACAGCCGACCGGCGCAACAGTGAACAACCTCTCCACCGGGGATCTTGGCCGCCTTACCGGCGTTGTCACGGACCACCGCGGTCGGGCGGTCGAGGGCGCGAAGGTAAGCGTCGACAACAACGGAGCTGTGAGCCTCCTCCTCCCGCAGGGATACTCCAATGCGCAGAACATTGTGCGTGTGCAGGTGCAGGGCAAACCGCGCTACAAGTCCGATGGCTCGACTGTTGCCCGTTACGGCGAGAACCAGAACGTGGGCACCGAGTTCAACGTTCCGGTGCAGTCTAGCCACAAACCGTTCGACGACCTTCCGGTAATTGGTGAGAACGGTAACTGGTGGATCAACGGGGTGGATACCGGGAAGCCTTCCACCGGTGCACAGGGACCCCAAGGCCCCGCCGGTCCGCAGGGCGCGCCGGGCAAAATTGAAACTACGCCCCGCATCGGTGAGAACGGTAACTGGTGGGTCGGTGACCAAGACCTCGGTGTGAAGGCGCAGGGTGTGCGTGGCCCGCAGGGCGAGCCCGGCCCGGTAGGCCCAGCAGGTCCTCAGGGCGAGCCCGGCCCGCAGGGTGAGCGTGGCCCGCAGGGCGAGCCCGGCCCGGTAGGCCCAGCAGGTCCTCAGGGCGAGCCCGGCCCGCAGGGTGAGCGTGGCCCGCAGGGCGAGCAGGGCCCGCAAGGTGAGCGCGGCCCCCAAGGCGAACAGGGCCCGCAAGGTGAGCGCGGCCCTCAAGGCGAACAGGGCCCCGCGGGTAAGCCTGGCGCCACCGGCCCCGCTGGCCAGGGCGTACCAGGAAAATCTGCTTACGACCTGTGGCTTGAACAGCCCGGTAACGCCGGAAAGTCTGTCCAGCAGTTCCTTGACTCTCTGAAGGGGGAGCCGGGCAAGGACGGCAAGGATGGAAAAGACGGTAAGGACGGCCGAAACGGTACCGATGGCAAAGACGGCGGACTCGTCGTCCCCCACATCGGCTCCAATGGCAACTGGTGGGTTGGCGATTGGGACACCGGAATCGACCCTCAGGGCAAGATGGGTCCGACTGGTCCGGCTGGTCCTGCAGGCGCACAGGGTCCGCAAGGTCCTGCCGGCCCAACCGGTCCTCAGGGCCCCGCTGGGTCGCAAGGTGAGCAGGGCCTCCCCGGGGCGCAAGGCCCCGCCGGACAGCAAGGTCCTGCAGGCCCCGCTGGGCCGCAAGGTCGCCAGGGTCCTGCAGGCGCACAGGGTCCCCAGGGTCCTGCGGGTGCGAAGGGCGAAGACGGTCAACCCGTGATCCCGCATATTGGCCCGAACGGCAACTGGTGGGTAGGAAACATTGATACCGGCGTCAACACGCAGGGTAAGCCGGGTCCGCAGGGCCCGAAGGGTGAGCCTGGCGCAAACGGCGCGCCAGGGCAGCAGGGTCCAGCAGGTGTTCAGGGCCCCCAGGGCCCGGCCGGTCCGAAGGGTGACTCTGCTACCCAGCTCGTATACAACCAGCCGTACGTGGGTAACAACGGAACTTGGTGGATCGGCAACCGCAACACCGGCATCCCGGCGACTGGCCAGACGCCTGTGCTGAGCGCCAACGGCACGTGGGTGATCGGCGGCGTCGACACGCTTGTCCCCGCACAGTTCTCCCAGGGCGGGTCCTGGTCCTCGCTTGCCACGCTCACCCCGGGTCAGTTAGCTGCCGCGATCCTGATCCCGCTGGTGGTCGTCCCGGTCGCACTAATCATCGCTGCCAAGGCATTGGGCCTTGACACGGCGCTGAACAACGCCCTGGTGCGCGCAGGCAACTAGCCCACACAGCATCAGACCCCGGCGAGCAGAGCACACCCGCTCCCCGGGGTCAGTTAGTTGCTACCCTATGCGTTTCGCCAGGTTGGTCCACCGGCCCGTGCCAGCATGAGAGCGGGAAGCTCGAAATTGTGTTTTCGGGCCACCTGGATTCCCCTCAGGCGGATTGTCACCACGCCATTTGCCTACCCCGGGGTTAGCCGGGGTTTGCGTCTGGACAAGGTAGTAGCTACAGGCTGCGGCCGAGGGCGTGGATTTCCCAGCCGGCGTGTTGCCATTGGGTGACGGGCAGGACGTTCCGACCGTCGATAAGCAGTTGCTTTTCGACGAGGCCTGCGGCCCAGGTGGGGTCCATCTGCTTGAACTCATCCCACTCAGTGGCAAGAATCACCAGCTCGGCACCACGCAGCGCGTCCTCCAGCGATGTCGCGTAGTCCAGGGTGGGGAACACGCGGCGCGCGTTGTCCATGCCCTGCGGGTCATACACACGCACACTCGCACCCGCCAAAGACAGCTGACCGGCAACAGCCAGGGCCGGCGAATCGCGCACATCGTCCGAGTTCGGCTTGAACGCCGCACCCAGCACGGTGATGCGTTTGCCGATCAAGCTGCCGAGTACTTCGCGCGAGAGGTCCACCACGCGCTGGCGGCGGCGCATGTTGATCGCATCCACCTCACGAAGGAACGTCAACGCCTGATCCGCACCCACCTCACCGGCGCGGGCCATGAACGCGCGGATGTCCTTCGGCAAGCACCCGCCGCCGAAACCAAGACCCGCACCAAGGAACTTCCATACGGTCGTCGTGACCGATCGCATCCGCAAGCTGGGTCACATCCGCACCCACGATCTCGCACACCTCGGAAACGGCGTTGATGAACGAGATCTTGGTAGCCAAAAACGCGTTCGCGGACACCTTCACCAACACGCGTTCGCGGACACCTTCACCAACTCCGCGGTCTGCAGGTCGGTGACGATAAACGGGGTGTTGTTCGCAAGCGGGGTGGCGTACACCTCGCGGGCAACCTCCTCCGCCCGGGTGGTTTCACCGGTGTTGGCGCCGCGCACACCGAGCACGATGCGGTCCGGGGTGATGGTGTCTTGCACCGCGTAGCCTTCGCGCAAGAACTCCGGGTTCCAGGCGATCTCCACGGTGGTGCCTTCAGGTGCGAGCTCGTCCGCGCGAGCCTGCAACGCTGCTGCGGTGCCGACCGGCACGGTGGACTTGCCGAAGATGATGTGCTCGCCTTCAAGCTTGGGCACCAAATCCTCGATGACCGCCTCCACGTAGCGGGTGTCCGCCGCATAGGAGCCGCGCTGCTGCGGGGTGCCCACGCCGATGAAGTGGACGTTGGCGAACTCAGCGGCCCTGTCGTAATCGGTGGTAAACGCCAGGCGGCCGGCCTCGAGGTTGCGCTCCAGCACCTCGGGCAGGCCCGGCTCGTAGAACGGCACCTCACCGTTTTGCAGGGAGTCGATCTTTGCCTGGTCCACATCCACACCAAGAACTTCGTGGCCCAGCTCCGCCATGCAGGCCGCGTGGGTAGCCCCCAAGTAGCCCGTACCAATCACCGTCATACGCATGCAGTCGATTATGCACACAAGCCGACTGGTTGCAGGGCGTTGCGGGTGGGGGCTTTCGTCGGAAAGCAAAAAGCGCCGCGAACATGCGCGGCGCTATGCGGGAGTGTGGCTAGTTGATCTGGCCGTCCTCGGACTGGCCGGCACCGGACTCGGTCGCCTCACCGGTCTCGGTCGGGAGGATGCCGTCGTTCCACTCGGTGCCCTCGTTGTGGCCCGCAGCCGGTTCAACGGTCTTCACAGCCGGGTCGATGTTGTTCGCATCGGTCTTGTCCGGGTCGAGGTACTCCTCCTCGGTCATGCCGTGGTGGCCGTGGCCGCCGCAGCAGCCGGCCGGCGCGGTCTCGGCGGTGGTGTTGTTGGTGCTGGCCGGGGTCTCCTCCGCAGGAACAGCGGTCGGGGCCTCGTGGTGGTGGCCGCAGCCGCAGGAGGAAGCCTCAGCGTGCGCAGCCGCGGCGTCCGCGTTGTCCTGCAGGCCGTGGTTGTGGCCGCACTTGCACTCGCCCGGAGCGCAATCGCAAGTCTGGTGGTGGCCGCACCGGCAGTGGCCCGGCTCGCAGCCGCAGGAAGCACCGGTGTTGGTGGCGTGGTCCGCCGGAACAATCTTGATCTCCTCGCGGACCTGCGTGGTCTCAACCGGCTTGTGGTGGCCGCAACCGCAGGAAGAAGCCTTCGCCTCGGTGTTGGCCGTGTTAGCGGAATCGGTGGCGTTCAGGCCAGCTGCGTCGGTGTACAGGCCCTCGGAATTGTTCGGGGTGTTGGGGTTGGTCATGGGGAGTTCCTTTCGTCGTAAAGCTTGATGCTTCAACTCAAGGTTACCGAAAGTGCCGCGCAGGGCTGGGGCCTAATTTGGCTTGAGCTGGTGGAGCGGGAAGGTGCAGAACCCGTCCGCAAGCGTGGCAGTAACTCCGGTGCCGGTAATGATTGCTTTGAATGCCGGCGGCCCAAATTCGTGATCGATCGACGCGGTGGCCTTGCGTAGCGACGCAATTCCGTGCTCAACGCCATTGAATCCCAGCTTCACCTCCACTGCTGCCCACCGCCCGTCTGGCAGCGTGAGCACCGCATCAATCTCGTTGCCGTTCGAGTCCCGGTAGTGGTGGATCGAGCCGCCCATCGCCTCAACCATGACCGCCAAGTCATGCACCACCGCCGATTCAAAAAGCAGTCCTGTTGTCTCCGGGTCCTTGCTGAGAGAATTGCTCGTCGCCCCGAGTGCAGCAATGGCCAGACCCACGTCCGCCAGGTGGTGCTTGGGCGCTACCCGGAGGCGCGCCTTCGACCTCAGGCGGGGGGCCCACGCCGGCACGGCCTCCACCACGAAAATCCGCTGCAAGCTATCCAGGAGCTTCTTCACCGTAGGCAGGGAAATGCCGGGACTCACAGCATCCAGGTCTTTCCGAAGTGTCGCGACAGAGACCCCCGCTGCCGTAGAACGCGCAATGGCGGTGATCAACCGTTCGGTTGCAAGCGGGGTAATGCGTAGGTCCGCGACACGCTGCATGTCTGAGCGTGCAGTCTCCGAAAGATACGCCCGCAGCTGAGTGAGCACGACCTGCTCGTTGCCAGGGCGGTACCCGGGGAAGCCCGGGATGAGGAAGTTCTGGATGACCTCCTCGTAGCTAATTTGGTTCGCATTTGGCTCGAGCGCTTCCCCGTCGAAAAGGGCAGCAAGGGACACTTCGGGAGCGTAACCAGCCTTTTCATACAGCGTGAGAGTGCGCTGCCGCATGCGCAGGAACCGACCAGCACCGGTGTGGCGGGTCAAGCTGTCTGGGGGAACAGCGGAACCCGCAAGGATGAACTGCCCTGGCGCATCCGTGGCATCTACCTCTCGCCGGACAAGGTTGAAGAGGTCTGGCGCCGTCTGCCATTCGTCCAACAACCGCGGCCGCGGACCAGCTAACACGCTTCTGGTGGCGAGGGTTGCCACTTGGTTGGTCGCCGGATCATCAATGAGAGCAAACGACGCACTGTGGTGCAGGCCAGTCATCGTTTTACCGCATCCACGCGGACCTTCAACGATCACGGCCCCGCCTGCTTCCAGCAGAAACTCCATCCGCTGGTCCACTACTCGCGGCTTGTATTCCTTGCCTGCGATCTGAGGCGTATCCATGCCTGGGACTGCGGCTTTCCTGTGAACCTCTGTGGCCATCTAGTCGTGTTTGTTAGGTAGCTGTGGCTAGAGCGCGTCGCTCTGCCAGGGTTGTGTAGCCCTTACCTGGGTGTGTGGTGAGCCTTTCGTAGACGAACCAGTCCAGGTGGGTTTCAAGATAGTCCATGAAGTCCTCGGTGCCCATCTTTTCGGAGTTAATTCCGGCGGCGTAGAGCTCCCTTTTGAGCAGGCCGAAGAATCCTTCCACCCTGGCGTTATCGCCGCTTTTGCCGACTCGCGACAACGATGGGATTGCAACCCAGGCGTTGTCGCAGGGTTTGCCCGGGTCGCAGGTGTCGCATGCTGCCTGGTCGTGGGTGGGGTCGGTGAGCATGCCGACCCATTCCGGGTGGCGGTAGGCCCACCCGCGGTCGGAGTGGATGACCGGCTTGGTTCCGGGCTGGAAGGTTGCCAACGCAGCCTCCAGCATGGTGTTCGTCAGCGCGGCGTTCGGGCTGGTGCTCATGGTATAGACGACGGGCAGATTGTCATGGAAGTCGATCAGGGGGCTGAAGAAGACCTTGCCGTCTCGGCAGGCGAACTCAGTGACGTCGGTGCCGAACTTCTCGTTCGGTTTATCGGCGTAGAAGTCGTGAACCAAGTCGGGCTCAAGGGCAGCGCGACGCCTGCGTGCTTCGCGCGAGTAGCCCTGCGAGACAACGACATCTGCGGCCGCTGCTTCATCCAGGTCCCCGATGAGCAGCTTATTCGCCGGCCGGTGGGCGTTTTCTCCTTTGTAGGAGCGGTACCTCATGGCGCGCTTGGACTTCGGGGTGAGGTTTTCTTCGTACATGATGGCGCGTACTGTTTTCTCACCTATCGTCCACCCGTTTTGCCTGCACAGCGCCAAGATCCTGCGGTAGCCGTAGATGCCGTTGCTCGCTTTCGACACCGCGATGACCGCCGCTGCGGCAGCTTTGCGCTTCGACGTCGGGTACTTTAACCGCCGGCACGCATGCTTGTAGGTGCTCGGGTTCAACCCGAAGTGCTCGCAGCTGGCTTTCACTTGATATCCGTGCGCCCGGAGTCGCTGAACAGCTTGAGCGACGACCACGCTGTCGAACGTCTCCGGGCTGGGGCTTTTCCCTCCGACTCCATCGCAGCCTCGAACAAGGCCCTATCCGCAAGCCGTAAAAACCGCTCGTGGCGCAACATCGCTTTAAGCTCTTCGGGATCATCCGGCAACGCAGCATCATCGAGCTGCGTCACGTGCTGCTCACTGGCAATCTTGGCAGCCTTAGCGCTAGACGGCTTGGAAGCTTGCGGCGATGCGCTTTTGCGCGGGCGGCGTTTATGTTGTTCCACACGCCACAGTGTCGCCTGCTCTAGCTGCTCAGGGCTCATCCCACGCCGCGTCTCTTCTTCAGGAGCGAAACTGCGGACCCAAATCGACAACGTAGCCGGCGACACACCAACTTGCCGGCTCATCTCCCGCAGCGACCCCGGTGAGGTCAATGCCGCCCGCACCGCTGCGGCGATCTCACTCGGGCTGCGCCGGCGATGATCCACCTCAACACCGTGCTCAGCATCAACTGCCCACCGCCAAATCGACGCCGCCGAGGGAACAGGATCGACACCTTCCTCACGCAAACGGGCGCGTACCTGCTGCGGCTCTAGACCCTTGCCGTAAAGCTCGACGGCACGCTCACGAACCGCCAACGGATAACTCATCTGGAACTCCTCACCGATGGCCGACGGTTCACAGGAAAGCTTCAGTCCCCCTCAACCCCCGCCTATTTTATGTTTTGCAGGAATTGCACTTTACGTTTTGCAGGACTTGTAGTTTACGTTCTGCAGGAATTACCGAAAATTGAGGTACGCCTTCGAGGGCGTGGGGCCGCGCTGGCCCTGGTACTTCGAGCCGAGCGCAGAGGAACCGTACGGCGTCTGGGCAGGCGATGTCATGCGGAACAGCGCGAGCTGCCCCACCTTCATCCCCGGCCACAGAGTGATGGGCAGATTTGCGACGTTCGATAGCTCCAGCGTGATGTGCCCCGAGAAGCCCGGGTCAATGAATCCAGCGGTGGAGTGCGTGAGCAAGCCGAGACGACCCAGACTGGACTTGCCCTCGAGGCGGCCGGCGAGGTCCGCGGGCAGCGTGAACTTCTCCAACGTTGACGCGAGGACAAACTCACCCGGGTGGAGCACAAACGGCTCTTCCTCCGGGACCTCCACGAGCGTGGTCAGGTCCGGCATCTCCAGCTTCGGGTCGATGTGCGTGTACTTCGAGTTGTTGAAAACGCGGAAGAGGTTATCCATGCGCACGTCGATGGAACTCGGCTGGATCAGAGTGGGGTCGAACGGGTCGATCCCCAGCTGGCCGGAATCGATGGCGGCGCGAATGTCATGATCGGAGAGCAGCACGCACCCGAGTCTAGTGGGGCCGGTTCTAGGGCATTTTTGGGGCGCGGACAGCCGGTGCTAAAGTGAGCTGCGCTGGGCATTCAGCCTGGCAGCGCCGGCGTAGTTTAGTGGTAGAACATCAGCTTCCCAAGCTGAGAGTGCGGGTTCGATTCCCGTCGCCGGCTCAAAATTTCGTTTGCCCTGCGGTTATTGCATCCGCAGGGCTTTTTGCTTTTCGACGGTCAGTCGGTTTCGCCCGCTATCGCAGCAGCAGGTAACTACCCCACGCAGGGCCCGATGGGCTGAGCGGCGAAGTTGCAGAACTCGCGGGTGGTGCCGCCGAGCTCATGGTCGCTGGCCGCGCCGCGCAGGACGCGCCACTTCGGCGAGTATTCCCGCATCCTGGCAAAACGCTCCGGGTCGTGGGAGTACCCGGTGGTCACGCCCTCGGGTGTACCGAAGACAACCTTTTGGCCGTCCACCTCAAGAATGTCCACGGGCAGCCACAGCGTTGCGCGGTCATTCACCGCCCGCAGCACCGGAAGGTGGTGCACGTTGTGGCCGCCGGTAACCAAGCGGCACTTCGTGTGCGGGACAAAATGCTGCGGTGCGGCGAGCTCTGGCAAGTTAATTACAACCCCGGCCACGGACCGTACCGAGTTGTCTGCTGCGTTGAACTCAAACTGTGTCCCGGCGGTGCACATGAACTCCACAACCGCCTCGGAGGAGGGGAAGGTTCGCACTACGGGAGTGCTATCTACCAGGAACGTCAGGGTCTGGCCGGTCAGGTTGTCCAGCGTTGCAGGCGCCCACATATTCCTATCCTTTCTTTCCTTGGAGGTTTGCGGAGTGACCCCAGATTATTAGACCGCTTTGTCTGCCTCAACGGTTTCACCGCTTTTATTCACCGGCGGGCGGGCAGCAATCTCACCACTACGGGAAGCACTGAAAAGCGGGCTTAGATCCGGGACACCCCAAAACACTCCTTGGTTAATCGCACTTCCGGCGGCGTTTTCGCAGCCGGCCGATCTTCTCCCGGGGGCACCGTGCGCGATGTGCGCGGTTGCCAGCCGACGGGCCGGGAGACCTTCGTCGGACTTCGTGATCGTGAGCGCCAGAATACTAGACCGCTTGGTCTAGCGCAAGCGTCGGCAAGCATAATGCACCCATGCGGATTGCAGTGGCGGCGATGTGGGCGGCGGGCGCGGCGCTTGGGCTCGAGGGGCGGCCGGCGCTGCCCTTCAACGACCCTTCCTTTGCGCCACGCTTTCCAACGCCCGTGCTGTACCTGCACGGCATCAACTCGCGCACCAGGGCGTTCCGGCAGAACGCCGAGTACCTGCGCGACCGCGGCTATTGGGTGTGGGGGTACGACTACGGGGACCAGCTGGCGCCGGGCGTGCGCGGGATTGGGGACCTGGACGCGATTGTGGCGGACGTTGCGGAGAACGTGGAACGCGTGCTGGACCGCACGGGCGCTACGCAGGTGGATATTGTCGCCCACAGCCAAGGCGGGTTGATGACCAAGCTCTACATTGCCGCCGGTGGCGCAGAGAAGGTGCGGCGCGTAGTGGCGATGGGCGCGAACTTCCACGGCACGGATTTCCACGGGCGTGTGAAGTGGATGAATCCGCTGCTAGAGCAGTACCCGTGGCTGGGTCGCCTGTTTGCCACACGCGGCGCGTCGCAGCAGTTGGCCGGATCCGCGTGGTCCGCGGAGCGCGCTGGTGTCCCGGATACGGATCCGCGGGTGGTGTACACCTCCCTGTACTCGCCGGCGGACACTGTGGTGACACCGAATTCCGCGTCTGAGCTGCGGCAGGAGGGCGCGGACGTGGCCAACATCGATGTTGGCGAGTGGTACGGCGGTTACGCGCCGCGACACGAGCTGATGCCGCGCGACCCGCTGTTCACCCGGCTGACTGAGTGGGGCTTGTCACGCGAACCGGGCGACCACACCCCGCCGCCGGTGCGCGGAATCTAGCGCTGCGCGAACGGCCGCGTAGCCGGCCCCGCCCCTAGCCGCACTTCACAATCGGCTGCGGGTTGTACACCGTGGTCTGGGTCTCGCGGGAGAGTTCGTTGCCGGCAAGGTCGTAGATAATCCGGGTGTCCGAGGTAGTAAATCCCGGCGTGCCGGAGGACGGGATGCAGGAATCATCCGTCACCGTCTGTTCCTTCGGCTCGGTCGGGGACCAGCGGCCGCCGTTGACGGATTCCACGCTGACGGTCTTCACACCCATCAGGCTCACGGTGACCTGCCCGCCGCCGACTGAGGTGGTGATTTTCACCGGGTAGGCGGAATCGTTGCGGAACTGCAGGTCAATCGCGCCCTCGAACACGGTGGCCTCGCGGCCGGCCGGGTAGCGGGAGATGTAGTAGGAGTGCGGGGTGTGGGCAACATCCGTCATGCCCGCGAAGTACGCCGCGTTGTACAAGGTGGTGGCGAACTGGGAGATGCCGCCGCCCACGGCCTTGTCCGCGCGGCCGTTGAGGATGATGCCGGATTCCACGTACCCCTGCGCGGTGCCGCGCGGGCCAGTGTAGCCGTTGAGAGAGAACGTCTCGCCCGGGTTCACCACCGCGCCGTTGACGGTGCGGGCCACAACCGCAATGTTCTCGCCGGAGGCTGCGGAGTAGCCGCCGGTGGTGAAGGAGCCGACAACCTGGTCGAAGGTGGCGTTCTGGGCTTCCTCGGTGGTGAAGTCCGCCGGCACCTCCTCATACACCGCGTCCCACTCGCGCGGGGCGGTGCCTAGCACGCGGTCGTCGAAGCCCTCGAAGGTGGCATCCCAGTTGATCTCGTACCCGTCCACGGAGGGCTGCACCCCGCCGCCGCTGAGCACGCGCGCGTTACGACGCTCCGTTTCCGTATCCGCAAGCTGCTCCCCCAGAATTGCCTGGGCGGCCTCGCGGTTGATTTCCGGGGTGAGCTTGCCGTCCCGGACGGGGAACTGAATCACCTCACCAAGACGTTCCTGCGGCACGGAGGCGGCGACGGCGCCAGCCGGCTCGGCGCCCTCGGCACCGGCAGCGCCCTCACCGGCAGCGCCCTCAGCACCTTCGGCACCCTCGGTGCGGTGGTAGCTGCCGCGCAGAATCAACGGCCCATTCAGCGCCGCACGCACGGGGCCTTCCTGGGCGACTTTAAGAGCGGCGTCGTCAATAGCCGGGTCCAGCACCGTCGGCTCCACCGTCACCCCATTGGGGTTCAGCCAGCCGTGGGTGACGCGGTCTCGCAGCAGCGCTTGGTCCACTTCCTGGCCGGGCTCGGGAGCTTTGATGGTGGCCTTGCCGCCGTCGATAGTAATGGCCCCGTCCTTGGGCTCCTGGGCGAGGTTGCGGCGGACGCGGTCCAGCGCGGGGTCCAACCGTGCGTCGTCGATAGCGGGGACCGCATCCACCTCGTGGGTGCGGAAGAAGCCGGCGATGCGGGTGAAGGGGTTCAGGGACTCCTCCCCCGCCGCGTCCACGGTGGCCTGCCAATCGATGCCAAGACCTGCCTTGGCGGGCACGATCTTCGCGCGCTTGCCGCCGGCCTTCACCTCGACGGGCTTGTCCTCCACCCCACCCAGCTCGCGCTGGAGGGTCTCGCGCGCCTCGTCCGGCGCCATGCCGCCGATGGCCACGCCGCCGACAGTGGTGCCGCGGGGCACGGTGCCGCGGTTCATTGCCACGTCAGCCACGTACAGGGCGATAAGCACCGCAAACAGCCCCAGCACCACGCCGAGCGCGATCCTGCCGCCGCGGCCGTTGCTGGAGCGTTGGGAACTCGCCTTTACCGTACTCACCCGCTCTACGCTAGCGCATCCATCAACGCGGATTCCACAGCCCGATGGCTACAGCCCGACGCTGATGAGCTGGCGCTGCACGCGCACCGCGGCCTCGTCGATCCGCTCCATTGGGATCTCGCCAGCCTCCACCGCCGCCACCACCACGTCAATGATGTGCGGCAGGTCCGCGCCGGAGGACCACAGCGCCTGGTCCGCCCCTGCGCCGATCGCCCGCTTCACCGCCTCCGGTGTCGGCGCGTAATCCAGAATGCCTCGCATGCCGGAGAGGTCATCGGTAACCACGGGGCCGTCGTACGGCACGCCGCCCGGGTAGTCGCCCTCGCGCAGGATGCGGTACGCCTCCGGGTTCAGCGAGCTCGGGATACCTACGCCGAAGTCCGCCGGGTTCCACCCCGCGGGCACGAGGCCGGGGACGATCATATGGCCCATCATCACGCTGGCCTGCGGGAAGCGGGACAACAGCGGGCCGTAGGGCAGCATGTCCACCGCTCGCAGCTCCTCAATCGGCGGCGTCACCGCCAACGTGTGGTGCGTGTCGCCCGACGCACGCCCGTGGCCGGGGAAATGCTTGAACGTGGGCGTCACACCCGCATCCACCAGGCCCTGCGAGAACAGCCCCGCCACCCGCGCGACTTCGTGCGGGTCCGACCCCAGCGCCCGGTCCCCCACAATCTCCAACCCAACCAGGTCCAGATCCAGCAGCGGCGCATAATCCACGTTCATGCCGTGCGCACGCAGCGAAACCCCGATGTCGTACCCCGTGCCCTGAATCACCTCGTCCGGCGTGCCGGCAAGCACGCGCGGCGGCATGAACTCCCCCAGCACGTGCGTGTGGCGCTGCACGCGCCCGCCCTCAAAATCAATGGCCACGGTAAACGGGTGGCCGTAACCGCCGTACTCCGCCCGCAGCGCGTTGAGATCCCGCCCCGGCTCATGCAGCAGCGCCGGATCCGCCCAGCTGGGCACAATCAGCCCACCCGCGCCCTGATCCAGCGCCGCCCGCGCCTGGTCATAGTTACTCACCCCGACAACCATCAGGCTGGCCACCTTCGCACGCAGGTCCTGCGGCACGCGCGCTACCGCGGGGTCCACGGGAGCCGGCGGCGGAGACGAGGCTTGTTCCACCACAGGTTCCGGCGTGGGCACAGGGGCTTCCTGCTTTGCGACGCACGAAGTTAACGTCGCCAAGCACAAAGCCCCAGCGAGCAAACCGCGCGCGAAACGTGCCACCGAGCCTCCTGCCTCCTTTGAGTTTTGGGGCGAAACGCCATCCACTGTACGCATGGGATTCTGCGGCGCGCTGGTAGGGTTCTTGCCATGTCACACCGCGTTGAGGTCCCCGTCGCGGCGCCGGCTGCGGGCGGGCGCGCGCTGAGCTCTGTGCTGGCCAGCGTGGTCATGGGCGTTGTGCTGGGCATTGTGGGTGTGCTGGGAATCGCGGCGTTTTCAGGGCAGACCACCGTGCCCACCGGCGGCGCGGTGCCGGCGGATCAGGCCGTGCTTGGCGGGCCGGAGTACGGCTCGCGGCAGTAGGCGAGGCCGTGGGGGCGCGGCGGTTGCACAGCCGGGTGCAAGGCCGGTTTCGGGCTGGCGGCGCGGCGGGTTTGTCGCACGTGGTGGGCTGGCTGTGTATTGCGCTGCTCATGTTTCTGCAGCCGCCGGGGCGCGTGGCGGCCGACACCAAGTTTGACCTGACGGCCGATCCGGTTGGGTTCCTTCGCCGCGCGCTGCATGCCTGGACGGATGAGTTCCCGCTGGGCCAGATGCAGAACCAGGCCTACGGCTACTTCTTTCCGCAGGGCGCGTGGTTCGCGCTGCTGGATGTGCTGGGTGTACCGGATTGGGTGGCGCAGCGGCTCTGGTGGACGCTGCTGGCGGGGCTGGCGTACTCGGGGACGCTGGCGCTGGCCCGGCGCATTGGCGTGCCGGGGGTGGTTGGCCCGGTGCTGGCTGCGGGGTTGTACGCGTTCTCGCCGCGAGTGTTAACCACACTCACGGCCATTTCCTCCGAAGCGTGGCCAGTTGCGCTGGTGCCGTGGACGCTTGTTCCGCTTGTGGGTAAACGCCCCAACGTCGCGGCGGCGATCGTGCCCGTGGCGCTGATGGGCGGCGTGAACGCCGCCGCCACTATCGCGGCGTGCGTGCCGGCGGGGCTGTACCTCCTGTGGCGCAGGGAGGTTCGCCGTGCGGCTGTATTCACTGCTGGGGCGGCGGCCGTGTCGGCGTGGTGGATCGGGCCGCTGTTGGTGCTGGGACGCTACTCGCCTCCGTTCACCGAGTTCATCGAATCCGCCGGCGTGACCACCGCCTGGCTCAACCCCGTTGAAATCCTCCGCGGCACTACCAGCTGGTCCCCGTTCGTGGACGCGGAGCGCGTCGCGGGGTTCCTGCTGGTCGCGGAGCCGACGTTTGTGCTGGCCACCTGCGCCGTCGCCGCGCTGGGCCTCGCAGGACTTGCGCGCGGGGACATGCCGCAGCGCCGCGCGTTCGTGCTCATGCTCTGCGCCGGCTTCGCGCTGATGGCCAGCGCGGCGCTGGTGCCCTCGCTTTACGATGGCCCCCTCGCCCCCTTCCGCAACCTCCACAAATTCGATCCGCTGGTGCACCTTCCGCTGTGCCTGGGGGCCGGGTGGTTGGTGGCGGCGTGGGCCACCCGGCACCGCGTAGACTTCCGGCCCTCGCCGCAGGTGGTCGGCGCTGTGCTGGTGGCGACGATCGCGATCGCGCCTGCGTGGTCGCTGCGCCTCCTCCCGGAAGGCACGTGGGAGGAGGTCTCGCCCGATTGGGTCGCCGCCGGCGAGTGGCTGAACGAGCACGCAGCGGGTACTCGCACACTGGTCGCCCCAGCGGCGTCGTTCGCCCGCCAGGAGTGGGGTTGGACGCGGGACGAACCCATCCAAGCGCTTGCCGATGTCCCCTTCGCCGTCCGCGACGCCATCCCCCTAGTGGACCCGGAAGCTATCCGCGGGTTGGACGGGCAAGTGGCCGAGTGGCCGCCCTGGATGCAGAGGCGCTGCGGTCCATCGGCGTGGGCGCGGTGGTCGTGCGTCGCGATCTCGACGAGGCCGGCGTGGGCCGCGTGATAGAGCCCCTCGCCGGCACCGACGGCTCCAACGACACCGCGGACTCGCTGGGCGAACCCGCAGCGGAGTTCGGCGACCTCTCCATCTACTTGTTGGAGCCGGACCGCGGGATGATGGTCACGGCAGACACTCCACTTTCCGTCGACGGCGGCGGCGAGGTCCTCCCGCTGCTGTGGCGCGAGCTGGGCTATTTCCCCGCGCAGCTCGTGGGCGACGGTGGCGGCGACGGCGCCGCCGCAGGCATCAGCCCCGGCGAAGCCGCTTCACTTATCACCGACACGCCCGCGCTCGCCGCCCGCAACTACGGCACGCTGGGTGGCCAATCCGCCCACCTGACCAGCTTCGATGAGGACGCAACGGTGGCGAATAGGTTGAAAGATTATCCGTCGATAGGCACGCGCTCCTTTGTAGCCATGGATGGTGAGGCGCGTGCTACCGGAGCCAGCCAAGTCGCTGACCAGCGCGTTCGACGGCTTGGAGGACACAGCGTGGTGGCCGGCTCCGGGGGATCGGGCGGCGTGGGTGTTCGTCGATACGCAGGCCGAGCGCATGACCATCACCGCGACGGACACCACGCGGGTCGAGCTTTCGGACGGCTCCGTGAGCCGCACCGTCACCCTCGTCGGCGGCGAGCCGCGCACCGTGCCCGCCGCGCCGTGGATCCGGCTGACGGAGCCCGTGGGCCTCGCGGAGATCGACGCCGGCACTTCCCGCATCGTCGAAGTTCCAGGCACCGGCGACGCGTACTTCTTCCAGCGCCGCTTCCCCGCAACCGACGTGCTGCAACGCCGTTTCACCACCGCTGTCGACGCCAAGTGGCAGCTCTCCGCGCCCGCGCGCATCAACGGCACGGAAGTCCACGGCATTGTCCACCTCCCCGCCGGCACCCACGAGCTGGTTACCGACGCCGAGACGATCCTGCTGACGCAGGCGCTGGATCTGCCCAGCTGGGAGCCGTTTTCTGGGGAGGTCGTGGCGTCCGACCGCGCGCGCCTCGTGCTCACCACACGCGCGTTCAACGACGGTCTCCGCGCCAGCATCGGCGGCACTCCGCTGGAGCCATTGCGTATCGACGCCTCCTCCCAAGCCTTCATCATTCCCCCCGGCGCGACCGGCTCGTTTGCGATGTGGAACGCCGGCGACACGGCGTATCGCGCCTCGCTATTCTTCGGCGGTGCGTTTTCGCTGGTGGTGCTGGCCGGGTGTCTCTGGGTGCCGTGGCGCCGCTTCGAGCCGTTTGGCGACGAATCGGGGCCCTGGCCATTGGCTGCCGCCCCGCCGGTGCTGGCCGCCCCGCCGGTGCTGGCCGCCCCGCCAGTGCTGGCCGCCTTTGCCGCAGCTCCGCTTGTCGGCGCCGCCGCTGTTGTGGTCGCTTGGGCAATCCAGCGGTTCACCCTGATCAGGGCATCTTGGCTGGCCGGCGGCGCGATGGCGGCTGCGGGGTTGTGGCTGGCCCGCGCGCCCTGGCCCGCCACGAACTACGCCGGCGACACCTGGTTGCTCGCCTTCGCCGGCTGCCTCGCGGTGGCGGCCCTCGCTTGGCCATACCCGCCCGGCCCTGACCAACCCGGCCGCCCCGCCCAACCCGACCGCCCTGCCCGGGGAAGCCAGCCCCAAGAGCCCGACCGCCCCGCCTGGGTGGAAGCCAGCCCCACGAGCCCGACCGCCCCGCCCGGCCCTGATAAACCCATCACCCCGGAACGATATGACGAACTCGTTCCGGGGGCACCGCAAAACCCCAGGTCGCAAAACGAGATGACAAACTCGTTCCGGCGGGGTGGCCAGGCGTTGTGCGCTATTACGGGAGGTTCGCCCCGAGACCCGCCAAATGGCGACCACCCCGCCACTGCGCCACCCCACCCCGCCACCGCGCCACCCCGCAATCCCGCCGTCGGGTGAGCTACCTGGCGTGGCGACCGTGGCGACCGTGGCGGCCGCGCTGCAACCGCCGCAAGAAGCGGGCGCCGGGCAACTCCACCAATTCATAGGACACATACGCCACCGCCACGCTCACCACCACGGTAAACAGCCACACCGGCACGAAGTGCCCGCTAAACAACGGCACCCCCAGCACCGGGAACGCGAAGTACAGCACCGCCACGTGCCACAAGAAGATGGAGTAGGACCAGCGGCCCAGCGCCCGCATTGGCGCTGAAGCCAGTGGGGCTTGCAAGACAGGGGTTCGCGGTGAGATCAGCGGGGCCAGAGTGCTTTGCGGGGCAGCCATACCCCCAAGCTCACCACCCCCAAACCGCGGCGCTAGCGCGTACGGCGCCACGAAACAAGCCGCGAACACCGTCCCCAAAATCACGCGGGCGTTGAATTCGGCGGGGGTCGGATGCGTCAGCCCCGGCGGGCCAATCACGCCGGCGAACCAAGCCACCCCCAACCCGAGCAGGGGAAAGGGCCAGCGGGGTGGGGAAAAGTGAACGTCGTAACGCTCAAGCTCCGCGAGCACCAGACCGACCGCGAACCACGGCGCGTAGGACGGGGGCCAAATTTGGAGGTTGGGGGTGGTGATGGGGTCGATGAGCCACGGCCAGAGCAGGCCGAGCGGAACCGCGAGGAGCAACGTAAGCCAGCGGCCGCGCGCACCGAGCCGCAGATACAGGGGCAGGACCAGGTAAAACGCGACTTCGACGCAGAGTGACCAGAGTTGGGTGAGGCCGTCGATGAGCGCGTCCGGCACGTAAATCTGTACCAGCAGCAGGTTCGCCAGCGCCTGCCCGCGCGTCACCGTGGTCAGCGGCGGCAGCACCGCAAGCACCGTGGCCACGCACACTAGGTACGCCGGGGCGAGCCTTGCTAATCGACGCTCGTAGTACCCCTCCCGCAGCCCACCCCGCGCGAGGAGGAACGCCGAGAGCGCGAAGAAGACGGCGACGAAGTAGTCGAACCGCTCCAGCAGCGGCGACTTCGTACCGGTTTGGAACGCAACGTGCGTGGTCAGGATGCCGAGGGCCGCGACCGCGCGCAGACCCTCCAGCTCAGGCAGTACGTTATGGTTTCCGATGTGGCCATTGTAGGGAACGCGCATGCGTGATCACGGGCGGGCCGCGTGGTGGCTGCGCGCGTACGCCGCCATGCTCGTTGTCGCGGTGACCTGGCCGTTCTTGATGCCGGTGGGGGTTGTGGGTGCTGGCGGCCCTGGGGATTACGGTGATGGCGGCGCTGGCGCTAGCGTGCCGGCGTTCGCGCTGCGGGACATGATGGTGTTCGACCAGATGACCCTCACGCGGGCATCGCTGGGGTTCGGCGACCTCCCCGCGCGCAACGTGCCGCAGGACTCGCTGCTGGGCATTCTGCCCTGGCCGATGCTGGCCGTGCGCGTGATCATGGTGGTGTCCGCGGCGGCTGCCGCTTGGGCCGGGTGGTGGCTGGGGCGTTCCACGTTCGGCCGTGCCGCTGCGATGACCGTGGCGGTGTGGAACCCCTTCGTGGTGGAGCGGCTGCTGCAGGGCCAATGGTCCCTGGCCGCGGCGGCATGGTTGTTGCCTGCTGTGGCATTGTGCTGGTCGGGTGGCGGCGGCGCGGCAATCAACACCGCGCGGCCGGGCAACACCGCGCGGCCGGGCAACACCGCGCGGCCGGGCAACCCAGTCCGGCCCGCCAACACCGCCCGGCCGGGCGGCATCGTGGCGCAGTGGCTGGCCTCCCTCACCCCCACCGGCGCAATCGCGGCGGCGCTGTTCTCCCGCGGGCGACTTGGCCTGCTGACCAGCGCACTCACATGCGCGCCATGGGTCGTGGCGGGCGTGCTCGCGGCCAGCGGCACCAGCGCCGCCACCAGCGCCGCGACCGGCGCCTCCGGAACCTCCACGGCAGCCGGTGCCGCCGCGTTCGCCCCGCGCGCGGAGACCGGCGTGGGCACCCTCGGCGCGCTGATGGGCCTGGGTGGCATCTGGAACTCCCACGCAGTCCCGCCGTCCCGCGCTGCCGGCTTCGCCGTGTTCGGCATCGCGCTCTTCCTGGTCCTGGCACTCGCGTGGCGCGAGGTAACCCGGCGCTGGCTGGCCCTCGCCGCGCTGGGATACGGGGTCGCGCTCGCGTCGTGGGCTGGGTGGCTTGAAGTGATCGTCGTCAATGTGCCCGGCGGCGGCCTGCTTCGCGACGCCCAAAAGTGGCTCATCCTCGCCATCCCCGCATTCGTCGCCGCGGCGGGTGCGCTCCGACCGCGCCTCGCCCCCGTGGCCCTCGCCCTCGCGTTACTGCAGGTCCCGGACGCGCCGCTGGCGATCGCGCAGCTCGCGCCAACACGCATCGAGGTCCCCACCGTGGCGCACGCGGGCCGCGATGTCCTCTTCGTCGACCGCCCCACGCTGGTCACCCTCGGCACCGGGGCCGTCGCCGTCGACCCCGCACCGAAGGCAATGAACGTGGTGGAGTCCGGGGCTTTGCGTGTCGACGCTCACTTGACCGACCCTCCCTCCCAACGCTGGTCGCACGCCCACGCGGCGCTGCAGAAGGCGGGTGGCGCGGCGGCCGGTTCCCACATGCCGGAAGAAACCGCCGCCGAGCTGCGGGACTTAGGCATCGGCCTGGTGGTGTTCCCAGACGGGCAGGTGGCGGAGACCGGCGCGCCTGCGCGCGGCTGGCCACCAGTAGGCGTGGCTCTGTTTGCGCTTTGGTGCGCCGTGCCGCTGCTGGCGCTGCTACCGGGCGCTCCCCGCCCTTCCCGACGACCACGCCGGATGTCCTTGAACTAGGTCTGAACTAGGCCATGAATCCGTATGTGTTGTAGATCACATTCAGTAAATTTCCTCGTTCTAAACGCCCCTGAACTGCACATTCGCCAATATTAGTTGGCTTTAACCCACCAATGGCGCACGCCAATAGTGGCGCCTCTTGCATGATTAACGCCACATGCCTAAAGTGAACGCCAGATGAACAAAAGGTTACGCAATCAAGCGGAACCGCAAAGAGAGAAAGGAGGCCATCCGATGACAGACCCACTAGCGGCAGTGATCGCCACGCAGCGCGGGACACAGACTCAGCGCTGGCAGGCCTTCACTTTCACGGCCGGCGAACTTGCGCCGAGCCTCTAACACCTTGAAATACGCAAAACACAACAACTCTCATTGAAAGGACGCACAACAATGCGCAACTTCACCGATATCAACAACATCGACTTCTCCATCATCCGCGAGCGCGCACTGCGCAACATCCGCCAGGATTTGATCAACGAGTGGTCCGACCGCTTCGACGTCCTCGAGATCAACGACGCTTTCGATGCCGTCCTGCGCCACCACCGCGCGACGGCAAAGATCGAGGACTTCGTGCCGGTGCTTGTCGAGGCCGAGATGAAGAACCGTCTCTACGCTGGCGACCTTTTCCCGGTTGCCGCCTAACCTCCAAGATCTGTATAGCCAGTTGGGAGGGCAATGCGCTACGATCGGGCCTCACATAACTTCATTTGTCGGTAGCTCGCGGAAGCGGGCCGTCGTCACCTCAGCGAACGCCAAGAACCCCGTTTCTGCCCGGGCTATGGCAGCTCTCAGGCGCCCTGTGGCCGCTTACTCAAGGGCCGAGTGGTTCGACTCCGCTCACCGCACAGATTCGCGCGGCCTGCACGTTGCACATGGGCATTGACCCTCCCCATGGGGTCCGCATTTCGCATTGATTACTACCGTGGCGTTGGGGGGAGGCGTCGGCACGCGCATGCGGGCGAGGGTTGGGAACGGGGACAGACTTTTAGGAGGCAACATGCTGCTCGCAGAGGCACTGGCGCGCCGCGCTGAGGCGCAGGACCGGCTGAACGCGCTCAAGCAGCGCCTGGCGGAAAGCGCGCTGGTCCAGGAGGGTGACGCTCCTGCAGAGGACCCGGCTGCGCTCCTCGCCGAGGCTGCCGAGCTGCTGCAGGAGATTGAGACGCTGGTGCGCCGCATCAACCACACCAACGCGCAGACCCCGTTTGAGGGGGCCACGCTTACCGACGCTATCGCCAGGCGCGATGCCCTCCTCCAAGCCCGTCGGTTGTACACGGACGTGGCGCAATCCGCGGCCGTGAGGCACGACCGCTACTCCCGCTCCGAGGTACGCTTCGTGCCCACCGTGGACGTGGCGCAGCTGCGGGACATGGCAGATACCGCCTCACGCGAGTACCGCCAGCTGGACACGAAGATTCAGCAAATCAACTGGTCGACCCAGCTGATCTAGCCGCGCTGGCGGCTAATCGCACGCGAAACCGCGCTGGGTGCTACGCGCCGCGCGATCGAGCACCTCAGCGAACAGGCGACCCGTTTCCTCCCAGGAGAACCGGGCGGCCCACTCGCGCGCGGCGTCGGACATGTGCGAAGCGCCACCCGCCCCACCAACCTCTTGCACCACGCGGGCAACCACGCCGGCGAAGCGCTCGCCGGGTTGCACCAACCGCCCGGTCACCCCATCGCGGATGGATTCGGTGACGCCGCCGGCGTTGGCAAAGGCGACCGTCGGCACGCCGTGTTGCGCGGCCTCGATCACCGCGATGCCCCAGCCCTCCTTCTGGGAGGGCATGAGATGCACGGCGGCGCGCTCCAGCAACGCGTGTTTGTAGCTCTCAGAGACGTGGCCGTGGAACACCACCCGATCCTCCACGCCGCGCCGCACCACATGCTCGCGCAGCTTGTCCTCCCACCAGCCGGAGCCGACTACGTCTAGCACCACGCCGTCGAGCTCCGCGACGGCATCGATCGCCAGCTCGAGGCGCTTGTGGGGCACGAGGCGGGAGAGGGTGATGAGGTGGGTGAGGGTGTCGTCGATAAGCAAAGTGCCCTCGGGCACGGGATCGGCGCCGTTAGGCACGATGCTGATGTCGTGCTCGCGCACCCCGAGGCGCACGAGGTCGCGCCGCGACGCTTCCGAGACCGTGACGTACGGCGCGCCGCGGTACACGCGCGGGGCGAGACGCGATTCCAGCAGCCAGCCCAGCCGCCCGATCAACGGGCCCGCCACCGGCCACTGTTCGCGGTGGCAGTGGTGCGTGAGCAGCACGACCGGGCGGCGCGTGAACAGGCGCGCGAAGAACGGGATGCCGTTTTGCGTATCCACGATTACGTCCGGGCGGTGCCGCCAGATCGCCAGCGGCGCGAGGATGTACACGCCGTACTTGCCTCCGGCGCGCTCGTAGCTGATGCCGGCGCGACGGGAGCGCCGCGGCGCGTCCGTGTGCTTCGCCGTGCGGTACACCACCTCATGCCCGCGCGCCGCGAGGTACTCCCCCACGCGCTCCAGGTAGCGTTCGGAGCCCCCACCCTGCGGGTGAGTCGAATCGCGCCAGCACAACAGCAGTATCTTCATTGCCATGTACCGTACCCGCCGCCTGGCCACACTCGCGCGCTCGCTGCGCCTCCTGCGCTCATTCCGGTACGAACAGTTCCGCCCCCGCATTTTCTATTCCGGTCTGGCGCGGGACACTTTTTTGCTTCTCGACGCTTCCTTGAACGACCTCACAGCCACCACCTTGAACACCGCTGCCGTGCTGGACGTGGGCGGCGGACCGGGCTACTTCGCCGAGGAGTTCGCGCGGATGTTTCCCGGCGGCTGGTACGTGGGCATGGAGCCGAGCGTGTCCGAGATGTCCGCGGCTGGTATTTCGGGCTACGGCGCGGTTCGTGGCGATGCCGTGGCGCTGCCGTTTGCCGATAATTTTTTTGACCTGGTGTTTTCCTCCAACGTGGCCGAGCACATTCCTGATTGGCAGGCGATGGGCGAAGAGATGCTGCGGGTGGTGAAGCCAGGCGGGTTGGTGGTGCTGAGCTACACCGTGTGGTTGGGTCCCTTCGGCGGCCACGAGACCGGGTTGTGGCAGCACTACGTGGGCGGCGAGTTTGCGCGCCGCCGCTACGAGCGCATCCACGGCCACGCCCCGAAAAATGTGTGGGGCGACTCCCTGTTCGCTGTTTCTGCAGCTGAGGGGCTGCGATGGGGCCGGGAGGTTGGGAGTGCCCGGGTGGTTGGCGACGGCCGGGCGGTTGATGGTGGCCGGGCGGGCTCAGCGCGCCCGGGCGCCCGCCTCGCCGCCGCGTTCCCGCGCTATCACCCCTGGTGGGCGTGGTGGTTGGTTCACATCCCCGTTGTGCGGGAGTTTCTGGTGTCCAACCTGGTGTTGGTGCTTCTCAAGGAGTGAGCCTTGAGGTTTGCGCGGCGGTTTTTAGCGACCTCCGCAAATATGCCTCTGAGCTAGCTGGCGGAATGTAACCTCTGGCAGGGCGCTCCGGAACGAGATGACAAACTCGTTCCGAGCGCTTCACATATCCCCAGGTCGCCATCCGAGATGACAAACTCGTTCCGCGGGCTGGACCGCGTCAGCGCCGCGGCCGAAGACCTAGTCGCCCTTGGCGGCGGCTGCCTCGGCCTCGCGCTCTGCCTTCGCCATGGCCACCTTGGCCTCGCCAGCGGCGTTGGCCTCGGAGATGGCCTTGGACACGGCCTCGGCGATGACCTCGGTCATGCGCTTGGTGGCGCGGTTGGCCACCTTGATGCGCTCGGCGAGGAGGTCCAGCTCGTCGAAGATCTCGTGCGGCACGCGTGCGCCGAGCTCCTCGAGGTACTCGCGGGATTCGGTGAGGTCGGACTTCCAGCCCTCCGGATCCGGGTAGAGCGCCTCCTGCACATCCTCGATCGGGATGTTCAGGCCGGTCAGGTCCAGGTCCTCGGCGCGAGCGGTGTGGCCCACAACGGTCTCGATGGCGCCCACGTTGCCGTCGATACGCTCGGTGATCCACTTCAGCACGCGGGAGTTGTCGCCGAAGCCCGGCCAGAGGAAGCGGCCGTCGTCGCCGCGGCGGAACCAGTTGACCAGGTAGACCTTCGGCATGCGGTCGCCGCCGGCCTCACCCATGTCAATCCAGTGCTGGAAGTAGTCGCCCACGTTGTAGCCGATGAACGGCAGCATCGCCATCGGGTCGTGGCGCAGGGTGCCCACCTTGGCCTCGGCGGACGCGGCGGTCTGACCGGAGGAGAGCGTCGCACCGATCATGGTGCCGTGCTCCCAGTCGTACGCCTCGGTGACCAGCGGCACGGTGTCCTGGCGGCGGCCGCCGAAGAGGATGGCGTCAATCTTCACGCCACGGTAATCGTCGTACTCCGGCGCAGCAGTCGGGCACTGGGCGATGGAGACGCAGTAACGGGAGTTCGGGTGTGCCGCCTTGCGGTCATCCTCCGGGGTCCAGTCCTTGCCGCGCCAGTCGATCAGGTGCTCCGGCTTCGGGCCGTCCATGCCCTCCCACCAAACATCGCCGTCGTCGGTCAACGCGACGTTGGTGAACAGGGTGTTGCCCGGCTCCATGGTGCGCATGGCGATCGGGTTGGACTCGTAGTTCGTGCCCGGTGCAACACCGAAGAAGCCGTTCTCCGGGTTGACGGCGTACAAACCGTCGTCGCGAAGCTTGAGCCAAGCAATATCGTCGCCGACCACCTCTGCGCTCCAGCCCTCCAGGGTCGGGGTGAGCATTGCCAGGTTGGTCTTGCCGCAGGCGGACGGGAAGGCGGCGGCCATGTGGTAGACCTTGCCCTCTGGGTTGGTGAGCTTGAGGATGAGCATGTGCTCAGCCATCCAGCCCTCTTCCTTCGCCATCACGGATGCGATACGCAGGGCGTAGCACTTCTTCGCCAGGATGGCGTTGCCGCCGTAGCCGGAGCCGTAGGACCAGATCTCCTTGGTCTCCGGGAAGTGGGAGATGTACTTGGTGTCGTTGCACGGCCAAGCGACATCCTCCTCGCCCTCCTCCAGCGGGTGGCCCACGGAGTGGAGGCACGGCACGAAGTTGTCGCCTTGGATCTTCTCCAGCGCCTGGGTGCCCATCCGGGTCATGATGCGCATGGACATGACCACGTACTCAGAGTCCGTCAGCTGCACGCCCAGCTTCGGGTCCGGGTCAGAGATCGGGCCCATGCAGAACGGCACGACGTACATGGTGCGGCCCTTCATGGAGCCGTCGAAGTGCTCGCGCATCTCCTGCTTCAGCGCTTCCGGCTTCATCCAGTTGTTGGTCGGGCCCGCGCCAACCTGCTTCTCGGTGGAGATAAAGGTGCGGGACTCCACGCGAGCAACGTCGGACGGGTTGGAGCGGGCGAGGTAGGAGTTCGGGCGCTTCTCCTCGTTGAGCTTGATCAGGGTGCCCTTCTCCACCAGTTCGGCCGCGAGGCGGTCCCACTCCTCATCCGAGCCGTCCGCGAACACCACCCGGTCCGGGTTGAAAAGGTCGACTGCCTCGTTGATCCAGGCGATAAGGGCCTCATTGTCCGTGGGTTGCTGGCCTTCGAGGCGCTTGACTGCTGTGGTCATGGTCTCTCCTTCTAAAACACCTTCACTTAACTCCCAAGCCTAACGAAACACCCGCCGACCCGTGGCCAACTTGACAAACCATCAGCCCCGCGAAACTTGTTTTCCCGCATGTCATGTGGACAATTAAGGCGATGAATACTCCCGATACTTCCAGCGAACGCACAGGAACCGGTGAGCTGCCGCAGGGCCGGCCGCTGCAAACCCAGTTTGATACCGGGCTTGATTACCCGCGCCTCGGCTCCGTGACGTTCCGCCGCGGCACCCTCACGGACAACCAGGAGGCCCTCTTCGAGGAGTACTGGCCGAAGCTGGGGCGGGTGCTTGCCGACGAAACTTTGGACATCCCCGCCTGGTTCGGCCGCGACGGGCACCCCACCATCGTGGAGATTGGTTCCGGCACCGGAACGTCCACCGCGGCGATGGCTCCGCTTGAGGCGGACACCAACATCGTGGCCGTGGAACTGTACAAGCCGGGCCTGGCCAAGTTGCTCGGCTCCGTGGTGCGGGGCGACATCGACAACGTGCGCATGATCCGCGGCGACGGCGTGGAGGTGCTGGCCCGTATGTTCGGCGAGGAGTCGCTGGACGGCGTGCGCATCTTCTTTCCGGACCCGTGGCCGAAAGCGCGCCACCACAAGCGCCGCATCATCCAGTCCGGCACGCTGAACCTTATTGCCACCCGCCTAAAACCCGGCGGCGTGCTGCACGTGGCTACTGACCACGCGGATTACGCCGAGTGGATTGATGAGCTGGTGGACGTGGAGCCGCAGCTGGAATACATGGGCTGGCCGTGGGAGGACGCGCCGCTGCTCACGGACCGCCAGGTGATCACTAAATTCGAAGGCAAGGGCCTGGACAAGGACCACGTGATCCGCGAGTACCTGTGGCGGAAGAAGGGCTAGAGATGGACCTCAACGACATGACGCACCCGTACACGCCCGGCGCGCAGGCCGGCCCGGCCAGCTACCTCCTGGTGTGGGACGCACCGAACATTGACATGGGCCTCGGCGCCATCCTGGGCGGGCGCCCCGCCGCCTCCCACCGCCCCCGCTTCGACGCGATCGGCCGCTGGTTGATCACGCAGGCGCAGTTGCTTGCCGACGAAACATCGGAGCGCATCGAGCCAGAGGCAACCGTGTTCACGAATGTGTCGCAGCAAGGCGCGGAAGCGGTGCGCCCCTGGGTTGAGGCGCTGCGCAACATGGGCTTCGCCGTGTTTGCCAAGCCGAAGAGCGACGAAGATTCTGACGTTGATGTGGACATGGTGGCGCACATTGAGCGTCGTCACGCAGAGGGCGTGCTCCGGGGAGTGGTCATCGCTTCCGCGGACGGCCAGAACTTCATCGAGCCCATCGCCGAGCTGACCGAGGTGGGCATCCCGGTGACGGTGCTGGGGTTCCACGAGCACGCTGCGTGGGCCGTGAACTCTAAGGACGTGCGTTTTGTGGACCTGGAGGACATCCCAGGGGTGTTCCGCGATCCGCTGCCGCGCGTGAACCTGGATGCCCTGCCCGAGGGCGGTGCGTGGCTGCAGCCGTTCAGGCCGCTGGTGTCGCTGCTGTCCAACACGCGCGAGCACCGCGAGCACTAGGAGGCTGCCCAAGTGTTCTACAAGTGGGGCCACTTTGCCTACCGCCACCGCAAGATCATCCCCGTGGTGGTGGTGCTCCTGATTATCCTCATGCAAGTGTTCTTCGGCTCCAAGCTGGGTGAACGCCTGTCGCAGGAAGGGTGGGAGGACCCGCGCGCGGACTCCACCACCGCGGCCGTGATCGAGCAGGAGCAGTTCGGGCGCGACAACTCGGGCGACGTGATTGTGTACGTCACCGCGCCGGGTGGTGTGAATGACCCGGAGGTGTTCCACGCGGCGAATGCACAGATCAGCGGGCTGCGCGAGCAGTTCCCGGAGGAAGTGGCCTCCATCCGCAGCTACTTCGCCAACCCCAATTCTCAGCAGATGAACGCGGACGGCACCGCGGCGTTCGCGGCAATCGGCCTGGCAGGCGACGGAGAGCAGACGCTGAAGGATTTCCGCGCCATCAAGCCGGCGCTGGACGCGATCGAGCTGCCAAACGGCGCAGAGGTGCAGATTGCCGGCGCGACCGCGGTGGCAGACGCGCTGGATAAGGGCATGGCGGACGACATCGCCCGTGCGGAGCGCATCGGCTTAGTCTTCGTGGCCATCATCTTGCTCTTCGTCTTCGGCGGCGTGGTGGCGGCGGCGATGCCGCTGATTGTGGGCATCCTCTCCATCGTCGGATCCCTGTCGCTCTTGGCCATCCTGGCGCAGTACCAGCAGGTGAACATCTTCTCCCAGTCCATCATCACCCTGCTCGGCCTGGGCCTGGCCATCGATTACGGCTTGTTCATGGTGTCGCGCTTCCGCGAGGAGCTGGACCGCGGGCTGGACACCCGCGAAGCCGTGGCCGTGACCACCACCACGGCGGGCAAAACGGTGTTCTTCTCTGCCCTGATGGTGGGCGTGGCGCTCTCCGGCCTTTTGATGTTCCCGCAGGCGTTCTTGAAGTCCGTGGCCTACGGCGCGATCAGCGCCGTGGTGCTGGCCGCCATCATTTCCGTGACCATGCTGCCGGCGCTCTTCGGCATGCTGGGCACAAACATTGACAAGTGGTCGGTGCGGCGGACGTCGCGAAGCGGCAGGCGCCTCGAGGACACCGTGTGGTACCGCATCCCGGCCTGGGCGATGCGGCACGCCAAGAGCGTTGCGGTGGGCGTGAGCGCGCTGTTGCTGTTGATCACGGTGCCGATGGTGGGCATCACCTTCGGCGGCATCAACGAGACGTACCTGCCGCCGAGCCAGGAGACCCGCCAGGCGCAGGACGCGTTCAACGAGGAGTTCCCCGCCTTCCGCACCGACCCGATCAAGTTCGTGGTCACCGGCGCGGACAGTCAGCAGCTGGTGGACGTGGTGATGCAGACCCGCCAGGTCACCGGCTTGGCGGCACCGCTCGCACCAGTACACCCGACCGAGGACGGCACCACGGTACTCTCCGCGCCGCTGGCGGACCGCACGGGAGGCAAGGAGGTTGTGGACCAGCTCCGCGCCATCTCGGTGCCGGAGGGCGTGTCGACGTACGTTGCAGGCACGCCCGCAATGGAAGTCGAGTCCATCGAAGCCCTGCTGGAGCGGCTGCCGTGGATGGCGCTGTACATGGTCCTGGCCACGTTCCTGCTGATGGCGCTGGTGTTCGGCTCCCTGATCCTGCCGGCCAAGGCCGTGATCATGAACATCCTGGGCATTGGCGCCACGCTCGGCTTCCTCACCATGGTGTTTGTGGACGGCGTGGGCTCCGGCCTGCTCAACTTCACCCCGGGCCCGCTGATGAGTCCGGTGCTGGTGCTGATCATCGCGATTCTGTACGGCCTCTCCACCGACTACGAAGTCTTCCTGGTCTCGCGCATGGTGGAAGCCCGCAACCAGAGCGCGGACACGGACCGCGCGATCAAAGACGGCACCGCGCACACCGGCGGCATCATCACCGCCGCGGCGCTGATCATGATCGTGGTCGCCGCCGCCTTCGCCATGAGCGACATCGTGATGATGAAGTACATCGCCTTCGGCATGATCTTCTCGCTGGCCCTGGACGCCACAATCATCCGCCTCCTCCTGGTCCCCGCCGTCATGCACCTGCTGCGCGAGGACAACTGGTGGGCACCGGCCTGGGTTAAGCGCGCGGCGAACGCGCTGGGCGAGAACCAGGCGGCGGCCGTTGGTGCCGCTGGGGGCGCGGGGGTTGGCGAAGTGAACGTCGATAAGCATGTGCCCGGGGAGCAGCCGATCGGGGAGATGGTTGTGGACACGCAGCCCTACCGCTCCGGCGTGAGTGTGGAGGAGGATGCGTCCTTGGTGCCGTTTAGCCAGCTCATGCGGGAGTTGGAGCAGCGCCGGACCCGGGAGGCGCTTGAGCAGTTGAAGAAGCCGGAGCTTGAACGTTAGCGGGTGGCGGCAGTGGCTGCGCTGGCTCGCGCCGGTGGCGCTGCTAGTGCTGCTGCTCATTGTATTCCGCGATAAGCTGCCGTTTTTGGGCGAGGCCTGGGGCGTGCTGCAGAGGGCCACACTCGGCCCGGTGCTGGCGGCGGTGGTGACGGCATCACTGTCTTTGGCGGCGATGGCCGGCGTGATGCAGATCCTGCTGAACGTGGAGGGGCGCATCACGGGTCCCGCGCGCACGAACGCGATCACGCTGGCATCCAACGCGTGGTCCACCACTGTGCCGGGCGGGCCGGCGATTTCCGCGTGGCTGACGTTTCGCGTGCACCGTTCCTGGGGCGCGTCGGTGGGGCTGTGCGGCTGGTTCTTCGTCATCTCCGGCGCGCTGTCCACGGTGTGGATGGGGGTAATCGGCGTCGCCGCAGTTGTGCTGTTGGGCGCGGAGCTGTCCCTGCTCTCCCTCGGCGGCGCGTTTGTGCTGGCCGTCGGTGCCATCGGCGGGCTGTTCTGGGCCACCCGCCACCCGGCGGTGCTGAAGCGCTGGGTGGGGTTTGTGCCGGACAAGGTGCGCGTGCGCGTGGAGCAGGTGATCGACCAAGTCGCCGCCATTCGCATGACCGGCGGGCAATTCGCGGCAGCCGCGGCGCTGTCCCTGCTGAACCGGCTGATGGACCTCTGCACCATGTTCTTCGCGGTCTGGGCCGTCCTGGGCACACCCCCGGGGCTTACAGCCGGGCTGAATGAGATCACCATCATGGGTGTTGCGCTGGCCTACATCATGACCAAACTCGCCGGCGCCGCCCAGTTCACCCCGGGAGGCCTGGGCACCGTGGAGCCCGTGGCCGCAGGCATGCTGGTAGCCGGGGGCATGACGCTTGTCGACGCCACCGCAGCAACCGTCATCTACCGCACAATCTCCTTCGCCTTCATCACCTTGGTCGGCTGGGTAATCTACGCGGCGGTGTACGCAGGCCGCGGGTACTTGGTAGGAATTCGCCTAGCGGATGCTGAGAGACGGAACTATCCTGCGGGGCATGAAGGTGCCACCGATAACTGAACGTAGCGTTGACTGGGAGCCGATTGCGTGTGTGGGCTGGGAGGGGCATCAGCGGGGCGTCGACAAGCTACAAGCTTCTTTTCCTGAAACAGGCAGAGTGCGGCTGAAGAAGAAGACCTCCAACCTGTTTCGCAAACGGAAAAGCGGCGGCGCGGGGCTTGACGTCAGCGGGCTCGGCGGGGTGATTGCGGTTGACCCGGTGGCGAAAACCGCTGATGTGCAGGGCATGTGCACCTACGAGGATCTTGTCGACGCAACGTTGCCCTTCGGGCTCGCGCCACTGGTGGTGCCGCAGTTGAAAACGATTACCCTGGGCGGTGCCGTGAGCGGCATGGGGGTCGAATCGACATCGTTTCGCAACGGGCTACCGCACGAATCCGTCATCGAGATGGATGTGCTGATCGGTACCGGCGAAATCGTCACCTGTTCGCGCACCGAGAATGTGGAGTTATTCCGTGCGTTCCCGAACTCGTACGGATCGCTCGGCTACGCCGTGCGTCTGACCATCGAGCTGGAAGCCGTGCCCGAGTTCATCGAACTTAACCACGTGCGGTTTTCGGACCTGCGCGACTACGAAGCCGCGTTGGCCCGCGCTGCCGAAAGCGGCGAGTGGGACGGCCGGGCGATCTACGGCCTCGACGGCGTGGCGTTTAGCAAGGACGAGCAGTACCTCGTGCTCGCGTTTCGCGCCGAGTCGGCGCCTGGGGTGTCTGATTACACGCGGCAGCAGATTTACTACCGCTCGATCCAGCACCCACACGGGACGAAGCACGACTACCTGACCATCCGCGATTACATCTGGCGCTGGGACACCGATTGGTTCTGGTGCTCGCGCGCACTCGGAGCACAGCACCCCACCGCGCGCAAACTGTGGCCACGCGAGCTGCGCCGCAGCTCCTTCTACTGGAAATTGGTCGGCTTGGATAAAAAGTACGACTTGGAGTACCGCTTCTTGAAGAAGCCAAAGGGGCTTGCCCGCACCGAGCGCGTGGTGCAAGACATCGAGGTCACCGACGGCCGGCTCGCCGAGTTCCTAGACTGGTTCTTTGACGCGAGCTCGATTCAGCCGGTGTGGCTGTGCCCCATCCGGCTGCGCAGCGGCGTTGAGGAGCTGGCCGGAGCGGGTATCGACGCGGCCGAGCCGTGGCCTCTCTACCCCTTGAAGCCGGGCACGACGTGGGTCAACGTCGGGTTCTGGTCCGGCGTGCCCGCTGACCACGTCTCGCCCGCGCAGGAACCCGGTGCCTTCAACAAAGTCATTGAGGCGAAAGTCTCCGATCTTGGCGGGCATAAGTCGCTGTACTCGGAGGCGTTCTACTCTCGCGAGCAGTTCGCAGCGTTATACGGCGGCGAACTTCCCCAGCAGATGAAACGCACCTACGACCCGGACGGCAGATTCCCGGGCCTCTACGAAAAGGCGGTGGAGAATGCTTAATTTTGAACCAATGACGGTGGCCGACATCGTCGACACGCTGTTTCCCTCCAACAATCCGTTCCGGTGGGTCGCCTTCGACGGCACGGCAACCGGCCCCGAGGACGCCGAGCACACGGTCCGCGTGACCAGCCCGGAGGGGTTGTCTTATATTGTGACCGCGCCCGGCGACGTGGGGCTTGCGCGTGCGTGGGTGACCGGGGGCCTTGTAGTCGAGGGCGAGCACTTGGCGTACCCCTACGGCGTTTTCGATAATCTGCGAACACTGTACGACTCGTTTCAGAAGCCGGACGCGGGCGCATTGGTACGCATCATGCGCTCCCTGCGATCTATGGGTGCGATCCAGATCCAGCCAATCCCCGAAGCGGAGCAGGCGAGCTGGCTGGAGAGGCGCGTGCGCCAAGGCCTGGCCGTGCATTCCAAGCAGCGCGACGCTGAGGTGATTTCCTCGCACTACGACGTGGGCAACGACTTTTACGAGCTGTTCCTCGGCGATTCAATGGCGTACACCTGTGCTTACTACCCCACCCCGGACGCGAGCCTGGACGAGGCGCAGGAGAACAAGTTCCGGCTCGTGTTTGAAAAGCTGCGCCTGAAGCCTGGCGACAGGCACCTCGACGTGGGCTGTGGCTGGGGATCCATGGTGCGCTACGCTGCGCGCCAGGGTGTCCATTCGCTCGGCGTCACCCTGTCCAAAGAGCAGGCCGAGTGGGCGCAGTCGAAGATCAAGGAGGAGGGTCTCGAAGACCTCGCGGAGGTGCGCTTTCTGGATTACCGCGACGTTTCAGAAACCGACTTCGACGCCATCTCGTCCATCGGCCTGCTCGAGCACATCGGTGTGGGCAACTACGCCAGCTATTTCCAGTTCCTTTCGGACAAGCTGCGCCCGGGCGGTGTCATGGTGAACCACTGCATCACGTACCCGGACAACCACAAGACGGACAAAGGCGCGTTTATGAACCGCTACATCTTCCCCGATGGGGAACTGACCGGTTCCGGCACGATTATCAAGATGATGCAGGACAACGGGTTCGAGGTGTTCCACGAAGAGAACATCCGTCTCGATTACGCGCGCACGCTCCGCGACTGGTGCCTCAACCTCAAAGACAACTGGGACGAAGCAGTCGCGCTCGCCGGCGAAAACACCGCCAAGCTGTGGGGGATGTACATGGCTGGGTCGCAGTGGGGCTTCGAACACGACGTGGTGGAACTGCACCAGGTGCTGGGCATCAAACTAGATAGCAACGGCTCACGCGCTGGAACGCCCGAGCGCCGGTGGTGGAACGACTCGGTATTTTAAAGGGCCGTGCGCTGGCTGTGGATTCTGCGCCGCAGAATTATGCGCGGCAGAATTTTGCCACACCGGTCCCATCCGTAACATGCCGCCGGCTCCTTGGGTGGCTCGGCGCCACATGGTAACTACCAGAAGGTCATTAACCGCCGTCGCCCGAATTGAAACGGTGACGGTTACTCGGTTAATGACCATCTGCAAGCAACACTTTGCTAGCAACACTCTGCAGGTGACCATCTGGTCATGACCGTTTGCCGAGCCTAGAGTGGTGGGCATGAAGCGAACGATTTCGAAGCCGTCGGCAATCGCCGCGGACTACGTAGCCATTGCCGTCTTCGCGCTGCTGGCGCGAGCGGCGCACCGAAGCGACGACATGCCGTTCACCTTCACGGGGTGGCTATCCACCCTGTGGCCGTTCGCCCTCGGCGTGACGCTGGGGTGGCTGATCGTGCGCCAGAACAAGGGCGGCATCATTTGGGCGGTCACCGTGATCACCGGCCTGGTGATCTGGGGCCTGCGCAATCAGGCGGTGCCGCACTGGTCCTTCGTCATCGTTGCTACGGTGATGTCCGCGCTGCTGATGCTGGGCTGGCGCGCCATTGCGGGATTCGCCGGCAAGAACGCCGGCAGGCGCGAAAGCTAGAAGCTGGAACCCCAGGCGAAGAGCGGGTTGCCGGAGCTCAGCCCGTTGAAGAACCAGATGGTGTTCGAGATGATGTCGCCGAGGATGTCGAGCGTGCTGGAGAGCATGGGGTGCCTTTCGTCAACCTGCCCGCTTAGAGCGGTGCGATGGTGTGCTTCTTGGGCAGGTCAAACGCCTGCTTGGTGCGCAGCTGCCGCAGGGCGCGGCGCAGCGCCAGCCTAGTCTCGGAGGGCTGGATCATCGAATCGATGTACCCGCGCTCCGCGGCGACGTACGGGGATGTCATGTTCTCGTCATAAAAGTCCATGAATATCTTCTTCATGGCCTCGCGCTGGACGGGGTCCTCCACCGCGGCAAGCTGCTTGCCCTGCAGCGTGATCGCGGCGGCGGCCGCGCCCATCACGGCAATCTGCGCGGTGGGCCACGCAAAGTTCAGGTCGCCGTTCAGGTTCTTCGAGCCCATCACCGCGTATGCGCCGCCGTACGCCTTGCGCACGATCAGGGTCACCTTGGGCACGGTGGCCTCCACACCCGCGAACGCGAACTTCGCGCCGCGGTGAATCAGGCCCTGGCGCTCCTGCTCCACGCCGGGCATGTAGCCGGGTGTATCCACTACGTAAACGATGGGGATGTTGTACGCGTCGCAGGTGCGGATGAAGCGCGCGCCCTTATCGGCGGCGTCGGCATCGATGCAGCCTGCGAGGTACATCGGGTTGTTGGCGACGAAGCCGACGGGGCGGCCGTCAATGCGCCCGAACGCGCAGATCAGGTTCTCCGCGTAGTTGGCTTGGATTTCCACCAGCTCCTCATCGTCGCCAAGCTGGACCAGAAGCTCCATCATGTCGTAGCCCGCGTTGGTGTCGTCCGGCAGGAACGTGTCCAGCTCAGCATCATCCAAGTCCTCGTCCGCCGGCGCCCAGACCTCGGGCAGCGGGTCGAAGGTGGAGGTGGGCAGGTGGTCCAGCAGGTCGCGGACGAAGTCGAAGGCCTCCTCCTCACTGTTCACCACCGCGGAGATGTTGCCGGACTGCTCCTGGATGCGTGCGCCGCCAAGCTCGGCGGAGGTGATGTCCTCGCCCGTCACCTCGCGGATCACGTCCGGGCCGGTGACGTACATCTCGGACTGCCCGTCCACCGCGATGACAAAGTCCGTGGTCACGGGCGCATATACCGCGCCGCCGGCGGACTTGCCCAGCATGATGGAGATCTGCGGGGAGCGGCCCGACAGCGGCAGCTGCCGGCGCGCAATCTCGGAGTACATGGCCAGGGACGTCACCGCGTCCTGGATGCGGGCGCCGCCGGAATCCTGGATGCCGATCACGGGGCAGCCGATCTTGATGGCAAACTCCATCACCTCGACCACCTTGCGGCCGAAAGTCACGCCCACCGAACCGCCGTACACGGTTTTGTCGTGGGCGTAGATGGCTACCGGGCGACCGTCGATGCGCCCGTAACCCGTAACAACGCCGTCGGAATACACCGCGTTCTCATCGCCCGGAGTACGCGCCAGGGCGCCGATTTCCACGAAGGTGCCTTCGTCGATAAGCGCGGCAATGCGCTGGCGCGGGGTGGTCAGACCGGCGTCGTCGCGGCGCTTGCGGGAGCGCTCCGAACCCGGGTCCTGGGCTTTCTCCAGCCGCGCGCGGAGGTCGGCGAGCTTCTCGGCGGTCGTCATCGGTTACACGTCGTCCTTCCCGGCACCGCGTTCCGGCAGCGCCGCCAGCCACTCATTCATGTGCTTGCCCACGATCCCCACCGCCGGCTCATCCACCACTGCGAGGTGGTCGCCGGGCAGGTGCACAATGGTCAAGTCCTCGACGATAGCGCCCCAGCCCCCATCCTCGTCAATGTGGGCGTAGTTCGGCTCGAGCGTAATCGCGCCGTCATGCATCCGCTCAGCGCGGAACAGCAGCACCGGCACATCCACCTCCGCCCAGCGGGAGAAGTCCAGGTGGTTCAGGATCTGGTTGTCCACGAAGCTGGCGCGCTGGTGCTCCAGGACGCCGGCCGCCAGCCCGTGCGCGGAAGCGTCCGTGGTAGCCAGGAATTCCTGCAGCATCTCCAGCAGCGCCTCTTCGCCCGCGGTTTCCAGCAGCTCGTAGGGCACCTCGAAGTCCAGGCCGTACGTTTCCTTGGCAAACGTTGCGTAGCGGCCCCAGCGCGCCTTGGTCTCCTCCATCGTGCGCGGGATGGGCACGGACGGCTGCGTTGTATCCAGCAGCGCGATGAACGCCACCTTGTCGTTGCCCAGCTGGTGCGCAACCTCGTACGCTAGGGCGCCGCCGAAGGACCAGCCGGCCAGCACAACCTTGCGCCCCGCCGCCAGCTCTTCGATGTCCTTCACGTACGCCGCCGCGCGCTCCTCCAGCGAGCCCTCGAGGCGCTCCACGCCGTACACCGGCACTGCATCGTCCAAGCGCCGGGCTAGCGGCGCGTACACTGCGCTCGAACCGCCGGCCGGGTGGAAGGCGAACACCGGGGTGCGGCCGGCATCGCCGTCGCGGAACACGCGGATATTGCCCTCAACCTCGGTCTCCAGCCCCTCGCGCACCAGGTTCGCCAGCGGCTCCAGCGTCCGCGGCTCACGCACCTGCTCCGCGGTGATCTCGATCCCGCTGCGCTGCGTGAGGTGCTCCGCGAGCTCCTGAGCTTGGCCTTCGCTAATCGACGCAAGCTCGCTGGTCACACCAGCCGCAGCCGCACCCGTAAACTTCGCCCACGCCCCGAAGACCATGCGTTCCGACGCATCGCGCGGCGCAACACCCACGCCCTGGGCGCCGCCAGCCGGGCCCGGAACAACGCCGGCGCCGGAGTCCGCACCGGCCTCCTGGGCCTTGGCCACCTCGGACGCCACGTCACGCGTCTCCGAGTTCATTGCCATGGGCTGCACGGCATCTGCGTGGCCGGCAACGGACTCCTCCACCAGGCGGATCACATCAGCCACCGATGCGTCGCGCAGCGTCTGCACCTGCAGCTGCGGGATCTGGAAATCGTGCTCGATGCGGTTCTTAATGCGCATGCCCATGAGGGAATCCAGGCCAAGATCAATCAGCGGCAGCTCATCCGGCAGGTCCTCCGCCTCAAAGCCCATGGACTCGGACACAATGGCCCGCAGGCGCTCGGGCACGGATTCGCCGGAGGTTGGGTCCCAGCGCATTGATGCAAAGTCATCGTCGATAAGCGAAGGCTCCGAAGCCGTGACCTCCGCAACTCCCGCAACCTGGGTGCGCGCGGTTTCGCCCAGGGAGGACGCGAAGCCCTCGGCGATGCGCTCGGCGCCGTTGTAGACGGTGATGCTCGCGCCGCCGAGGGAGCGGGCGACAATAGTGGTCACCTCACCATCGGCGGGTAGGTAGCCGTGCTCCTCCGTGGCCACCACGGTTGCGCCCGGGACAACTTCCGCGGCCGCTGCCTCGATGAGCTGGTACGGGCTGAAGACCGCGTCTGCCGGCGTGGCAAACGCGACCTGGCCGTCCGGCAGCTCAACCTTCGCGCCCAGCAACGTGCCGCCGTTGGAGGACGGGCGCGCAGGCGTCCACAGGTGGTTGCGCTGGAACGTTACGCCAGGCGCGTTGATGCGCGGCCCCGTGCCGTAGAAACCGGTGAAGTCCACCGGCATGCCCTGGACGTACAGCTTGGCAGCGAGATCCAGCAGGGTTTCCGCCTCATCCAGCTTGCGCTTGGTGGTGAACAGCAGCTGCGCGTCCGGCTTGCCTGCGGCGAACGCGGTGTTCATCATGCCCATCAGCGCGACCGGGTTCGGCGTGACCTCCACCAACGTGCTGTGGCCGGCGTTGAACGCGGCCTGGGTGGCGTCCTGGAAATACACCGGCTGGCGCGTCATGCGCAGGAAGTACTCATCCGTGTGCACGACGGAGCCGGCGGGATACACCTCGCCGCGGTCCACGGAGCTGAACAGCGGCACCGTCAGCGGGCGGGCGGTAATGCCGGCGATCTCGGCGGCCAGGTCGCCCATGATCGGGTCCAGGGCGGAGGTGTGCCCCGCGCCACGCACGTTCAGTTTGCGGGCGAACTTTTCCTGGGCTTCAAGCTTCTCGACGACAGCATCAACCGCCGCAATCGGCCCACCGATGGTGGTCATGCCCGGGCCGGCGTACACGGCCGGCTCCACACCCTGGGCTTCCGGGTGCTCCTCGATGAACGCCGCGAGGTCGTCGGTGCCCAGCTCCACGACGGCCATCGCGCCTTCCTGCGGCGTTCCGGCGATCATGGCCTCGCCCTCGCCCATCAGGCGAGCGCGCTGGCAGGCGATCAGCATCGCATCGCGGTCCGTGATGCCGCCGGCGGCGTAGGCCGCCGCGATTTCGCCCATGGACATGCCCATGGTGGCGGCCGGGGTGATGCCGAACGTGGCCAGCAGGTCCGTCTGCGCGATCTGGATCGCGGTGATGGTGACCTGGCCGGTCTGGGTGTCATACGTCAGCGCGTCATCCTCGATGATCTCCAGCATGGACCAGCCCGCCTCGAAGCGGACCAGCTCATCCAGTTCCCGCATGCGCGCGGCGAAGACATCGGAGGTCTCCATAAGTCGCGTGGCCATCTTGCGGTGCTGCGAGCCAAAGCCCGAGTACACGAACACGGGGCCCATGGTGTTCGGCGCATCCGCCACCGCGATGCCGGTGCCGATCTTGCCTTCTGCAACCAGGCGCAACCGCGCCACCGCGTCCTCGACAGTGCTGGCCTGCACGACGGCGGCGGAGCGGCCGTGGTTGCGCTTGGCCAGGGAACGGGCCACCGGGACCAGGTCCGCGTCCGGGCGGCCCTCCAGGAAGTCCGCGAGTTCCGCGGCAGCTGCTTTACGACGGGACGGCAGCAGCCCAGACACCGGCAGCGCCGCCACATCGAGCCCGGCCAGCCGGGTGGTTTCCGCTTTGCTCGTGGCGGCGGTTGCATCCGCCGCCACGGCCCCGGCGTAGTCTCCCGGCTCAAAGTCCGTGACCACCACGTGCGCGTTTGTGCCGCCGAAGCCAAAGCCGGAGATGCCGGCGACGCGGCGGCCGGAGTAGCGCGGCCATTCGCGCGGGTCCTGCACTACCTCGATGTGCTCCGCGTCAAAGTCCACGAAGTGGTTGGGTGCGGTGAAGTTGGCGGAGGCGGGGATGGTGTCGTGCTTCAGCGCCTCGAGCACCTTGATCAGGGCGGCCACGCCGGCGGCGGATTCGGAGTGGCCGATAGAGGATTTGGCAGAGCCCAGCAGCAGCGGGTTCGCCGCGCCGCGGTTGCGCCCCAGCACGGCGCCGAGCGCGGTGGCCTCAATCGGGTCGCCCAGAATGGTGCCGGTGCCGTGGGCCTCCACCACGTCAACCTCGGCTGGGTCGATGCCGGCGTCCGCGTAGGCGCGCCGCAACACGTCAATCTGCGCGTCCGGGTTCGGGGCAGTCAGGCCGTTGGAGTGGCCGTCCGAGTTCGTGGCGGAGCCCTTGATTACAGCCACAATCTCGTCGCCGTCCGCCACCGCATCCGCCACGCGCTTGAGCACCACCATGCCGGCGGCTTCGGAGCGCACGATGCCGTCCGCGTCATCGGAAAACGCGCGGATGGCGCCGGACGGGGAGATCACGCCCAGCTCAGAGAACATCAGGGACGCGAACGGGTTGGCCAGGATGTTCACGCCGCCGGCCAGCGCCACGTCGCACTCCCCGTCGCGCAGCGCCCGCACCGCATGGTGCACGCTGACCAGGGAGGAAGAGCACGCGGTGTCCACGTTCATGGACGGCCCGCGGAAATCAAAGGCGTAAGAAATGCGGTTCGGGATGATGGAGCTCGCCGCGCCGGTCAGTGCGTAGGGGTGCGCGTTCGCCGGGTCCGCACCCATGAGCATGCCGTAATCGTTCGAGGAGGAGCCCACGAACACGCCCACAGCCTCACCCCGGAGGCGGTCGGCCGGGATGTGCGCGTCCTCCAACGCCTCCCACGCAACCTCCAGCATGATGCGCTGCTGCGGGTCCATGTTCTGCGCCTCGAGCGGGCTCAGGCCGAAAAACTCGTTGTCAAAGCTGGCAATATCTTCCAGGTAGCCGCCGTCGGTGGCTTCCTCCGCCATCTTGGTGCGCAGGTACGGATCGCCTGTGTACTCGCTCCAGCGCCCGGCTGGAAGCGGGCCGGTGGTCACCCGGCCGTCGATAAGCACCTGCCAATACTCGCCCACCGAGGCCGCACCCGGGAAGCGCCCCGCGGCACCCACCACGGCAATATCGCGCTGCCCGGGGGAGCTTCCTGCTTCACGACGCTCATAGGTGCGCCCCACAGCCCCCGCGCTGGCCGTCAACGCCTTGGCAAGTGCCTCGATCGTCGGGTATTGGTACGCGATGGTGGGATCCACCTTGCGGTTCAGCAACGTCTCCAACTCGCCGGAGAGCACCACCGCGTCCCGAGAAGACAGACCGTAGGACTCAAGCGGCGTGGCGCTGTCCACGACCTCCTGGCCGGTTGTTGCGGCCACCCACCGCGTGAGCCATGCGATCAGATCATTCTCAGTCATAGTGGGAAGCTTATCGCGCTCCCGTGTCCAATTTGTTACCAAGCCTAGGCGTGCTCTTCGATGTACCGCTTCGCGTTGACGCGGCGGGCGATCTTGCCGGCGGAGGAGCGGGTGATGCCGTTCGGCGGGTAAAACTCGATCACGTCCGGGCTGATGCCGTGCTTGGTGGTCACGGCGGCACGGATGGTGTCCTCGGCGGCCTTGTCGCCGTCCTCGGAAGCGTCGTCCGCACGCTCCACCAGCAGGATCAAGCGCTCCACCTCATCGCCCGGCACGGAGAACGCCGCCACGGAATCCGCGCGGACGTGGTCGGAGGACTCCATGACCGTGGCCTCGATGTCCTGCGGGTAATGGTTGCGCCCGGCGATAACCACCAGGTCCTTCAGACGGCCGGTGATGTAGAGGTGACCGCCCAGAATCGTGCCCAGGTCTCCGGTTGCCATCCAGCCGTCCTGCGGCAGGTTCTCCTGGATGGTCTCGCCGATGGTGTTGTGGAAGGTCTCCTGCGTCTCCTCTTCGCGGTCCAGGTAGCCGCCGGCCTTGTTCTTGCCGTGGATCCACATCTCGCCGATGCTGCCCTCCGGCAGCTCGTCCTTCGTCTCTGGGTCCACGATGGCGAAGTGCATCCACTTGACCGGCTGGCCGTTGGAGGCGAACGCCACGCCGTCCTCCTTGGCCACCTCCACGGCCTTGCCTTCGGCAAGCTGCTCGCGGTCGAAGTACGCGAACTTGGGGCGGTCCTCCGTCTGCGGCGTGGCCACGATCAAGGTCGCCTCCGCCAGGCCGTAGGAGGGCCGCAGCACGTCGCGGGTCAGGCCGGACGGCGCAAAGGCATCGAGAAAGGTCTCCACAGAGGACTCCGTCACCGGCTCGGAGCCGCAAAGGATGGCTTCGACGCGGGAGAAGTCATATTCGCTCGGGTCCTCCGGCGTGCCGTAGCGCGCCGCCAGTTCCAGCGCGAAGTTCGGCACCGCGGTGTAGATGTGCATGTCCTCCGGGTCGTCCTCGCGGCGGTTCAGGCGGTCCAGCCAGCGCTTCGGCTGCTGGATGAAGTCGCGCGGAGAGAAGATTTCGAACTCGTTGCCCAGGATCATCAGCAGCGTTGCCAGGATGATGCCCATGTCGTGGTGCAGCGGCAGCCAGGACGGGATGCGCATCGGCTGCTTCACGCCAATGCCGGTGTAGATCTGCAGCACGTTGGTCACAATGGACTCATTAGTCAGTACCACGCCCGCCGGGTTGCGGGTGGAGCCGGAGGTGTACTGCAGGAACGATGTGTTCTGGGACGTGTCGGTGCCCGGCGCAACCTCGATCGGTTGCCAAGAATCCGCCAGCGAATCCGGCAGGGAGTCCACCGCCAGGATGCGCGGGCGTTCCGCGGCCGGCACCTCGGCGAAGTAGTTGCGCACGGCGGGGGCGCCCTGCTTGTTGGTCAGCACCGTCTTCGCGCCGGAATCACCAAGCACTGCGCGCAGGTGGTGCTCGTGCCCCGGCTCGTTCGGGTCATAGAGCGGGATGGGCACCTGGCCCGCGTAGAGCGCACCCATGAAGCCGAAGATGTACTCCGGCGAGTTGCCGGCCAGGATGGCCACGCGATCCCCCGGGTTGCCCACCTGCGCGAGGCGGGCGGCGATCGCCTTGAAGCGGGTATTTGCTTCTCGACGGCTGCATTCAACCGTCTCCCCGTCCACATCCGTGGAGTAGTCCCAGAACCGGATGTTCACGTTGTCGGCCTGGCCCGCCTGCACGGCGGCACCGTAGAGCATCTCCGACAGGGCGGGGATGGTGAAGTTCGGCGGCAGCACAACATTGCCCTGCTCATCCAGGAATTTTTGGATGATCACTTCAAGATCCATGGGTCTCCTTCGAGAGATAGTTTTGTTCTACAAAGCATCGATTGTAGAGCGTGCCCAGTCCACAGTCCATTGCGACGCTGTGGTTCCCGGGATGACGTCCGGGTTCGTGGCGTAGAGCGCATGGTTGCCGTTGGCCAGCAAAAGGTCTGCGGCGCGGTCGATCGCGTTGCCCACCGCCAGCGGCGCGTCGCACACCGTGTCATTCGGCGCGCAGATTTCAAAGGCACGGTCCGCCACCTCGCCGAACCCGCCGGGGCGCGGCCCCGTCATGGTCGCACCCGGCGTGGCCAGATCCACCACCCGCTGCAGCGGCAGCATGGTGATCTCCGCGCCTTGGCCGGTCAGCTCCACGCCCGGGTTCACACCCACGCCGTTCTCGCGGCGCCCGTCCGCAATCATCACCGCACCCAACAGGCGCTCCGGATCAATCGGGCCCTGGCGGGTACCAATCTGGTTTGCCACATCCCCCACAATCACCGCGCCCTGGGAGAACCCGGCGATGATGAACTTGGTTCGCGGGCACAGGTTGGCCACGAACCCCAGCTCACCCTTCAGTTTTGCCGTGCCTTCCGCACGCGAATCGTCGTACGTCATCTCCGCACGCCCGCGCTCCGTCTGGATGTTGCGGAACTGTGCGGTATACGGGACGGTGAACACGCGCACGTGGTCGATGCCGTACATCTCCTCGATCGGGCGCGTGATGGACAGCATGAAGCTTGCCGAGTTGGCCTGCGGATTGAACGGGTCATCTTCCGGCGAGGATTCCCACGTGCCCGGCACCGAGACAAACTCCACCGCCGGACACCATTCCGGCTCGGTCGGCGTGGTCGGTTCCGGCTGCGCCTGGGTCTGCGTCTCCGTATTCAGGGGTCCTGGACCGGGATCCGGGCCCGGGCCGGAGCGCCACTGATAGATGCCCAGGCCGATCAGCGCCAGGACAATCAGCACCGCCGCGACAACAAAGACGTTGCGGGTGCCGGAGCGAGACGCGCGGGATGAACGTGGGGTGCGCTCAGTGCGCATGAGGCAACGCCTCCTAGCAGAGGTTGGCGCGCGCGGTGTCCGTCAGCAGCTCAGCGAGCGCGGCCGGATCCATGTCGGTCCGACGCTGCTCCACCAGCTGACCCGCCACCGCGTCGCGGGTGATCACATCGTTCGAGCACACGCTAAAGCCCGTCGCTGTGAGTTGGTCCTCAACACCCTCCACGTTCAGACCGTGTTCCCTGAGGTCCTCCAGGAAAGCCTCCTCCGCCGGAGTAAACGCTGTGGCCTGGTTAGGGATCGTTTCCACCTCGCGGGCCGGACGGTCGCCGTCCGCAGGCGGCAGGGCCGCACCACCGGAGGCGCGGGGGCTGCTCGACGTCGCCGTTTCCGTCGTGGTGGCGGTGGCCGTGCTCGAGGTTGCCGTGGTGGTCGTCGGAGTCACCGTTGCGCCATCGCCGTCCACAGTCGCGGAACCCCCGCAGGCGGTGAGGCCGAGAAAAGCGAACGTCGATACGCACAGCGCCCCAAGAACGCGGCGCATTAGCGCTTCTCCTCCACCACGACGCCGTTGACCTGCTTCAGGCGGCCGTTCTGGAAGTCAATGGTCAGGCCGCCAGCCGGGATCGGCTCCAGGTCCGTGACCGGCCAGCCAAGCTTGCCCTGCTCCCAGCCGTGCTTGCCCCACTCATCGAAGATCGCGCCGTACTGAATTGCCTGCGCACCAGTTGCCGGGGACCAGTAGATGTTGCCCTTCTCAAACTTCTGGAAGAAGCCGCCGCGGACCGCGATCTCGTTGCTCTTCGGGTAACCGAGCTGGGACGTTGCCGCGCCGAGCTTGCCGTACTTCTCCCCGATCGCGCCGATGACCACGTAGTGGGAATCATCCGGGTTGCGGGTGAGGTAGCCGCCCTGGAAGCGCTGGACAAAGCCCTCGCCAACCTTGGTGGCCTCTGCAACCGGGTAGCCCAGCTTGCCGGTCTCATACCCGTGCTGGCCCCACTCCTTCACCATGTCGCCCGGGATGGCGTACGCGCCAGTCTCCGGGGTCCAGTAAATGGAGCCGTTCTGGAAGTGCACGAAGCGGCCCTTGCCGTCCGGGGTCTTCGTCTCACCCGTGAGCGGGAAGCCCAGCCAGCCCTGCGCGCCGTTGAGCGCGGAGTACTTGGCCAGGATCGCGCCGAACAGCGCGTGCGCGCCAGTCTCCGGGGACCAGAAGGCGGTGCCGCCGCGGAAGTCCTGGGCGCGGCCGACGCCGTTGTTGCCCACCGGGTACTCATCGTTCACGCAGGTGCCGATGATGCCGGACTGCGTGGTCTCCGCGATCGCGCCGATGGCGGTGCAGGCGGCGCCGCGATCCCCTTCCGGCACGCTGAGGGCGTTGGCGATGTATGGCCACGCCTGCGCCATCTCGAACTGCCAGTACTCCCAGGAGTGCACGCCGGACGGGCGGAAGCGCACGATCGGCTTCACCGAGGTGCGGCTGGCGTAATCCACAAACGTCTGGGTGGACAGGCGGGAAATGACCTCGAGGCCCTTGCCGGCCGGGTTCGCCGCGCCCTTGGCAGTGGAGTCCGCGGTGCCGAAATCATCGCGGCCGGAACCTGCGGAGACGTACACCGTCTTGCCGGCAAGGTTCTCAATGCCCGTCTTCGGGTCGTGGTCAATCCAGTCCTGGGAGCCCGGAGGGCCCCACATCGCGTCCGTGTCAAAACCTCCCGCATCCAGCTGCGCGGCCTTGATGGCGGCCGGCATGCCGGTGGTGGTGGTGTCCAGGTAGCCGGAGAAGGAGCCGACGAAGTCGAACAGGTGTGGGTTGCGCTCCGCCAGGTTGACCGCGGCGGTGCCGCCCATGGAAATGCCCACCACGGCGCGGCGGCCGTTGGAACGGAACTCATTGTTCAGGATGGGCACGAGTTCCTTGGTCAGGAACGTCTCCCACTTGTAGTTCTTGCCGTTGTTCGGGCGCTGCCAGTCCGCGTAGAAGGAGGACTCGCCGCCGACCGGCAGGATCACGTTGACGTTCTTGTCCGCGTAGAACTGCTCGATGTTGGTCTCGATGGTCCAGCCGTTTTCGTCGTCACGCGCGCGCAGGCCGTCCAGCGCCCAGACCTCCGGGAACTTAGCTGCCTTGTTGGAGTGCCAGTCGCGCGCCAAGAGGATCTGCACCTGCATTAGCTGCTCCGGCATTGCCACGGACTTGATGAACACTGCTACACGACGGTTGCCCAGCCACTCAATGCGGTCCACCGACACGCCTTCCGGCAGGTTCGGGATCTCCGGGTTGCGCTCCACGTCGATCGGGGTGCGCACCGGCGGGTCCGACGGGCGGATGCCATCAGAGATGCCCCGGTTGGAGCTGTTGGAGGACAGCTGGGACGACAGGTCCTGGGCGTGAGCCGTGGTGGTAACGGCCGGGAGCAGCGACAGCGCCATCGCCGCTGCTGCGGGGAGGGCGAGGGCACGGGTGGCCTGCTTGGAGAATCGTGGTGCGCGCATGGAAGTCAGCCTCATCACTCTCGGTCGGGAAACTTTTGGGGGCGGGAGTACCCAAAAGGTTAAGTTTCACTTGAGACTTTACATGGCGACACGCCGGTGAGACACAAACAGTCACACCAGTCACACGCGAACTGGGGTTACCAGGCGTTCATGACATCTAGAATGCGAGGCTTGGTCGCCTCGAGCTGGGAGCCGAACTGATCCCAGTTGTGCAGGCCAGTCGGGGTGAATACCGCAGTGTGCTGCACACCCGTCACCGTGGCCTTGGTTGCCCAGAGTTTGGTGGTGAAGTTTGCCACCCGCTCCAGCGCAATGCCGGCAGCGCGGTGCTCCGGCAAGTACTTCTCATCCGCCGGGCCCGGGATGCCGCTGCCAGCGGAGACGTACACATCACGGCCGCGGAGGTTGCCCATGTTCAGGAACGGGTCATTCTCATAGCGGCGCGGGTTGAGCACGGAGCCCCACATGGCGTTGAGGTTGTACAAGCCGCCGTCGAGAAGCGCGACGCGCAAGCCCGTCTGCGCACCCGGGATGGTGGTGGTGAGGTAGCCGGAGTAGGACAGGACCTGGCGGAACTGGTCCGGGTGCAGCGCGGCGAGGTTGATCGCGGCGGTGCCGCCCATGGACAGACCGAGGATGGAGTTGTTCCAGCGCGCCACGCCGAAGTGCTGCTCCAAGTAGACCGGCAGCTCCTTGGTTAGGAAGGTGTCCCACTTGTAGGTGACGGGGTTGTGGAAGTCATACGTCGCCGGCGCGTTCCAGTCGGTGTAGAAGGAGGACTCTCCGCCCACCGGCATCACTAGGGTGATGTTGTGGTCCACAAACGTGGCGGCCGCGTTGACGTCGCTCAGCCAGGCGTTGGTGGTGTTCAGCGCGCGCAGGCCGTCCAGCATGTACAGGCCGGCATTGCCGCCGCGCTGCGCGGGCTGAATCTGCACCGGGATGTTGCGGTTCATGGCCGGGGACCAGACATCGCAGCGCTGGACCCACCAGCCCACCGGGTCCCACTCGCACAACCCGGTCGCGTCCGGGCGCAGCCAGTCGCGGTTCGCCGCCTGGGCCTGAGGGGCGGCGACCATGCCGCCGAGCAGGGTGAAGAAGGCGACGATAAGGGCCATCAGGCTACGACGCTTGGACACTGCAGACATGAAAACCCCTAGGCGCTCTAAGAAAACACGAATGTTATCGCAACGTTAGCAACAGCGGGAGTGTCGGGCCAGTCGCGTTGAGAATCATCGGGTAGCGCGGGAAGTGTCGCGGTAGGACGACGGATCGTCGTCAAGCTGGAGTGTGCGCCCCGGGCCGAGAGCGTAGCGGATGTTGGCGAAGAAGCGCTCCCGGCTCATCGGCTCACGCGAGGTTGCAAGCAGCTCTGCGATCTCCCCGGAGTGCAGGGCCTTGCGCGCCTGCCTGGTCGCGCGCACATCGAACCAGTCCGGCAGCGAGTCCAGGTCCACGGACGTGTCCGCCACTTGCCATTCCTCCGGCAGCTGCTTGTCGTGGCCCACGCGCCCGTCCGGGTCGCGCGGCATACGTGCAGCCAGCGGGGTGGCCAGGCCAACGGTATCCAGCACGCGCACGTCCAGCGGCGCGTTCATGCTGGTCATGCCCAGGTTGATCCAGTACGCGGTGAGCGGGATATCAGTCTCACCTGCGGTGTTGGGCCGGGAAGTATCAGTGAGGCGCGGGCGGACGTACCAGTCGAACAGCTCCTCATCCTCCATGTCCAGCCCGATGGCAATCTGGGCGGCGTTTTCCTCCTGCGCGTCCTCCAAGGTCTCCGCAAAGTGGCGCATCATCGGCATCGCCCGGAAATCCTCCGCGTACTGCGGCGGGTTGCCGCGCTCGCGGCCCAGCGCAACCGTCCAAAAATCGCGCTCGTCCACAATGCCCAGGTCGCCGCTTTCGTACTTGTAATCCTGCGCGTCCACCGGGTTGGAACGCACCACGATCACCGTCGCCCACACCACAACCACCGTGGCCAGCGCGGCCAACGCGCGGCTGTACGGCACCGCCATCACCGGCAGCAGCAGCGCGAATAGCGGCAGCAGCAGCATGCGGCCGTGCATGAAGTCCCCGCCCACGCGCAGCACGTACAGGATGTGCGCGATGGCGCAGGCCGCGACCAAGAGCACGATTGCTATACGACGTCCCCTAATCCCGCGCGCCAGCCACACCCCAACCGCGACGGCGATAACCACCGGCAGCCACAGCGCGTAGTAGCCGGCGAAATCCACCATGTATTCCCAGCCCTGCGCCCACTGGGAATCTGCGGCGGATTTGGCCACAGCGGTGTGCGGGGTGAGTAGGCCGTAGTAGCCCATGCGGAAGATTTGGTACGCGGCCGGCACGGGAAGCGCGGCGGCGAGGATGCCCGGCGTCTTACGAGGCGAATACGCGATGAGCATGATGCCGGTCACGCCGCCGTAGAGCGCGAACTCCGGGCGCACCAGCCAGGACAAGCCGCACCAGAACGCCAGCAGATACCCCGCGGAGGGCACGGCGCGGCGCGCTGGCGTAGCCCATTCCGTCAGCAGCGCCCACCACGCCGCCAGCCAAAACAGGGCGAGCCCCCACTCCAGGCCGGACGTGGCAAAATCCCGCGCCGGCGGGAGTGCGAAGTAGATGATGATGCCGAACGGGATGACGGGGCACGCGCGCCGCAGGGCGTGCTGCCAGAACACGCCGGCAGAGTACGTGGCTAGCGCCGCGCCGAGCACAGTGAAGGTGAGGGCGAGGGCTGTTGCAATGTCCTCCAGCCGACCGTCCGTAATCCAAGCAACGGCGGTGATCAGGTACTGCCACAGCGTGGAGGTGTTCGCCTCCACGCGCTCGCCGATGTTGAACACCGGGCCGTTGCCGGCCAAGAGGTTGCGCACGGTGCGCAGGACAATCAGGCCGTCATCCGACATCCAGCGGCGCGTCCAACCACCCCAGAATGCGAAAACGCCCGCGATCACCGTGGCTACGGCGAGTGAGGCGCGGGCGTGGCGTTGCATTGTGGGGAGTTTACTTTGTTGACGGCTGCGAGGAACTACCAGCCCATCGCCGGGGCGACGTAGACCGCCATGACGATGCAGAAGATCCAGGCGAGGGCGAGCAGCTGCAGGACGCGGTCCTCCAGCGCGATCTCGTCCGGAGCGCCGCCGCGGCCGCCGTCCACCTCAGCCGCGTAGCGCAGGATGGCGATGACAAACGGCACCATGGAGATCTGGTACCAGATGGCGGCGGCACCCGTGACCTCCGCGGAGAGTTCGAAGCCCCACAGTGCGTAGCAGAGCACCACGGCGGTGGCGGACAGCGTCCACACAAAACGCAGGTACGTGGGAGTGTAACCTTCCAGCGCCTTGCGGATCTTGGCTCCGGTTTCCTGCGCCAGAATGAGTTCCGCGTAGCGCTTGCCGGAGGCCATGAAGAGGGAACCGAACGCGGCGACCAGCAGGAACCACTGGGACAGGACGATGCCGGCTGCCACACCGCCGGCCATGGTGCGCAGCATGAAGCCGGAGGACACCAGCGCGATATCGATCACGGGGATGTGCTTCCAACCGAAGCAGTAGCCCAGCTGCAGCAAGATATAGATGCCAATGACCATTGCCAGTGCGGAGCCATCCGTCGCAAGGAACGACAACCCAATGGCCAGCGCGATCAGGATCGCGGCCATGGCGTAGGCCAGGTTGATCGGCAGCATGCCAGAGGCGATCGGGCGGTAACGCTTGGTGGGGTGCTGGCGGTCCGACTCCACATCGCGCGCATCATTGATCAGATAGATCGAGGAGGCGCCGAAGCAGAACACAATGAACGCGATTGCGATGTCCACCAGCGTGCGGCCGGTGAACGCGTCCAAGCCGGCCGCGAGCGGGGCGGCCAAAACCAGGACGTTCTTCACCCACTGCTTCGGGCGCAGGCCCTTGATCATCGCGTCCGGCAGGTTCTTCGGCGGGTTCTTCTTCCGCTGGTAGTCCACGCCTTCAGTGTGCGGCTCCGGCTTCAGAAACGGCTCATGCTCCGGGTGCCGGTCATGGTTTCGCGCCGCGTCTCCGATTTGTCCAGCGCCGGCTGCGTGTCCTGCGTGTACTGGCTCGCTCACCTAGATCCGCCTTTCCGCCTTGATGACACCTTGTGCCACGGCTGCGCCGAGCGCGGCACCGGCCAGGGTGTCAGTGGGGTAATGCACGCCGAGCACGTTACGCGAAAGCATCATCACCGGCACGAGAGCAAACGGCCACTTGGAGCCTGTGATGTCCGCCAAGTGCACCGCGGCGGCACCGGTGTTGGTGGCGTGCGAGGACGGGAAAGACAGCTTGGAGGGCGTTTTCACGCCAATGGTGATGCGCGCATCGTGCGGGCGGGGGCGGCGCACAATGCGCTTCAGCACCACGCTCACCGCGTGGGCCGTGAACGTGCCCACGCCAAGCGCAATCCACTTCCGGCGACGCTTTTCATCCACCGCGGCACCAGCCGCAGCCACGGCCATCCAGCCCAAGTCGTGCTCGCCGAAGTGGCTCAAACCCCGGGCAACCTTGGCCACGGCGGGCGAATACGCCACCTCCTGCAACTCAACCAGGAGGTCTGCTTCTTTACTGCTCATCGAAGATCTTCCCCCAGTTCTCGTGGCTGGTCAGCTCCGGCATCGCAGCGCGGTAGGTCTCGCGCAACTGCGGCCAGTGCTCCTTGATCTCGGCGTGGAGCTTCTTGGTTTGCTCCAAGAGATCGTCCGCAAGCGCCTTGTCCCGCTTGCGGAAGGCAACGCCGGTGCCGCCCGCGGTGGAGACCGTCGCGGAATCCACGCGCGCAAGGGTGAACCAGCGGGCCTCATCCGCCGTGAGGTTGAGCTGCGGCGCGTCCCAGTGCGCGCGGTCCTCCGCCTTGCGCTGGTGCAACAGCGCCTTCGCCGCCCACGGCAGCTTCTTGATCTTGGCCAGGCGGCCGCCGATGTTGCGGGTGGGCACGCCCGGCGCGCCGGTGGGCGCCGGCAGGTCCGCTGCGGAATCCACCACCTGCGCGTCCGTGTAGTCCTTGCGGATTGCCTGCACCTTCGGAAGCGCGGATTCCAGGATGTCGAAGAGCTGGTCCGGCCCCTTCAGGAAGTCCTGCATCGCCTCCACTTGGATGGCCATAGTGGAGTACTCCATGCACATGATGTGCTTGTGGGTGGACTTCATCATGTTGCGCAGCATGGCCTCCGGGTTCTCCGGGCCGTACAGCGAGGCGACGATGAGGCGGTTGCGCATGTGGAAGTACGCCTGCCAGTCAATCGCGTCGTCCTTGTCCGCCCAGGCCATGTGCCAAATGGCAACACCCGGCCAGGTGACGGTGGGGAAACCGGCAGCCTTGGAGCGCAGCGCGTACTCGTTGTCGTCCCACTTAATAAATAGCGGCAGCGGCAGGCCCATGCGCTCCGCAACAACGCGCGGGAAGAGGTTCATCCACCAGCCGTTGTAGTCCACGTCGATGCGGCGGTGCAGGGCACGCGACGTGGTCTTGCGCGGGTCCATCTGCTCTTCCTTGGTGCCCACGTAGCCCAGCGGGTATTTGGCAAAGTCATGGTCGTACACCGCGTGTTCCGCCGCGCGGAACATGAAGATGTCCTTGTCCACGGCCTCGCCGGTGGTGCGCAGCTGGGAGCGATCCTGCAGGTTGAGCATCTGCCCGCCCACCAGGATCGGCTGCTTGGCGTAGCGCGCCGCCTGCACCGCACGGACGATGGAGTCCGGCTCAATCGCAATGTCGTCGTCCATGTACAGGATGAACGGGGCGTCCGTGTTATTCAGTGCCTCATACATAATGCGGCTGTAACCGCCGGAGCCGCCGAGGTTGCCCTGCGGGAAGATCCGCAGCTTGCCGCCCAGCGCGGCCTCCGCTTCCGCAAAATCAGGCTCGTCCGCCGGGTGCTGGTTTCCCTGGTCCGGCATGAGGACATTGCTTATCGACGACAGCACTTCCCCATCTTCAGCCAACGCATGCAACGCGTTGACGGCGTCGCGCGGACGGTTGAAGGTGGGAATGCCAACGGCCACCTGCTTGGGCTGGGGCGGTACAACTGTTCCGTCGTCAAGCACCTGCTCCTTCGGCTCCTGCGGGGAGCACCACGCGGCGCGGGAGATGCGGGCGTCCGTCTCCGCGGTGATGTCGAACCAGAGCCAGCCGCCGTCCTCGAAATTGCGCAGCTCCAGCGGGATCTCGATGTGCTGGTCGCGCGCCTCGAAGTTGCCCACGGCGATGCGGGTGCCGTCGTGCTTCGAGCGGTAGACCGAGATAGTGGCGGTGCCCTCCACATCCATCGCCAAGATCACGCGGTCCAGCTGGGACCATCGGCGCCAGTAGCTGGCGGGGAAGGCGTTGAAGTACGTCTCGAAGCTGACCTCGTTTCCCGCGGGCACCGTGAAGCTGGTGCGGTCCGCCCAGGTCAGGCGCTGCTTATTGAACTCGGGCTCGATGAGGTAGAGCATGCGCACATCGTGCGGCTCGCCCTTCTTCGGCATGAGCACACGCGCGAGAACGTCGACTGCGATAGGTGTATCCACAGCTCTTTAGGGTAACTGCTGCGTTATGGATTCCTGTTCCGGCTCGCGGGCGGGGCGGGTCGGGATGGGGTCGCGGTTCGTACTGTCTAACTGGAGAAGAGGAGGCGCAGGCCCTCGCGGAGATCGGCCAGAATGCGCTCGGCCTCGGATTCTGGGACACGCAGGTTGTCCAGCGTCAAACCGTTGATCAACGCCGTAACGAGTCGCGCCACCTCAACTGCTCGTCATTGCCAAGCGCCGCGACCACACTGTTCTGAAAATCCTCGAGGACCTCGGTGTAAAGCTTCGTGATCCATTCTCGGGTGGCCGAAGCTGAGCCGTACGTTACCCAGATCGCGGCGTCTTCGGACCGCACGCCGCCGATGGGGAGGAGCTCTGCGAGCCTGGCCACCCAGGTCTCGAGCACGCTGTCCTTTTCGGGGACAGCTTCGACACGCCTCTCTTGCCGCTGGATGGAGCGTATGAATGCGTGCGCAAGCAGGGTGTCTTTGTTCGGGGCGTGGTACTGCACCGAGCCGGCGGCGAACCCGGATTCTTTCGCTACCTCCCGCACGCTCACGGCGTCGAGGCCGCGCGACGCAATGATGCGGATGGTCGCATCGGCGATGGTCGCGGCAGATTCCGAGAACTGGTGGTCAAGAGAATAGTCGTTCATGGTTGCACACCAGTCTAGTTTCTCGTACGTTCGTAAGGCGTAATACGTTCGTACGAGAGAATCGGAGCGACCTATAGGTTCGGTCATCCCCGTTATCGGCTTAGCGCTGCTCGACAGCCTGAGCCTGGGCACCCTTGTCATTCCCCTTGCACTCATCGTCCATTGGCGCAGCGTCCGCGTACCGGCGCTGACCGCGTACCTGGTCACGGTTGCCGGGGTGTACTTCGTTCTTGGGCTTGGACTACTCCTCGGTTTTGCGGGCCTGGGCACTGCGCTAGACCGGCTCACGAAGACTGATGTCTTCCCGTGGATCACGTTGATATTGGGCGCGGCCCTCGCCATCTTCGGCATCTTCAGCCCTAACCCCAAAAAGCCCGAACCCGGGCAGCTGCCGAAACGGGCAGCTGGAGCGACAAACAGCGTGCCGAGCATGGTGGCCATCGGCCTCGGAGCCTCCCTCACTGAGGCGGCGACCATGCTCCCCTACCTCGCCGCAATGGGCATCATCGGCAGTTGGGACATCCCGACCGCGGCGAAGGTGGGAGCTGTTGGCATGTACTGCCTCATCATGATCGCACCCACGATCATTCTGGCCACCCTGGCACTCGTCTTCGGGCAGCGGTTCTTCCCGAAGCTCGAGCGCATCATCCCCCGCCTCGAGTACGAGGCGAAAGTGACGCTTCTCTGGATCGCCGCCATCGTCGGCATCTACATGGTGGCAAACAGCGTGGCGACGATCCGCGGCGACCTCCCCGCCTCGTAGTGAGGACTGTTTTCGCGCGGCGGCTGCAGTGCGCTCGCCCCCCCGGGGCCGTTACGGTAGCTACCCCTCACCTGCTCGAGGGGAAATCCTCTAACGCATTGAAAACCGTATACATATGGCTACCCCTCACACCGAGACCACTCGCGAACCGCTCGCCCCGACGGGGGTTGCTTGCCCGACAGCAGCGCCGTGTCGTATGCTAGTTCCGTTAGCTTAGGCACACCTAACTCAGGGTGCTTTCGTTCCAGACCGAAAGGGCGAACCTTGAAACGCACTTCCCCACTGCCGCTCCGGCGGCTGACAGCTACCCTCGCTGCGGCTGCGCTGCTTCTCACCGGCTGCTCCAACGAGTCCGCAGACTTCAGCCAACACACCGACGCGGCGGGGTCGAACGACCGTATTGTCACGCTGGGGCTTGGCGACGTGGACACCGTCCTCGCGCTGGGGGAGCAACCAGTCGGCTACGCCACCTGGGAGGCAGAGGGCTCGGGCGATCCGTCCGGCCTCGGACCGTGGGCCAAAGACAAGCTCACCGTCGAGCCGAACCCGATCCGCAACACCACCACCGAGTTCAGCACTGATACCGCTGAGCAGGTCGCAGCGCTCGATCCGACCAAGATCATCGCGGTCAACAGCGGTTTCGACAGCGACAAGCAGGCCCTGTTGCAGCAGATTGCGCCGGCGACCTTCCATTCCGACCAACACGAAGACTGGCAGGTGCCGTGGGACGAGCAGATCAAGGAGATCGCGGCGGCGTTAGGCAAGGAAGCGGAGGGCGACAAGCTCATCGCAGAATCCGAGCAGGCTTTCGCGGACTTCCGGCGGGCGCATCCGGAGCTGCAGGGCAAGACCGCGGTCATCGGAATGCCCTACGACGGCAAGCTCGGCGTGTACACAGCGGGCGACGGCCGCGGCTCCTTCATTGAGAAGCTCGGGTTTACCATCCCGGACAAGTTCAACGGTGACGGATCCAGCTTCTTCATCGATTGGTCCCCGGAAAACTACTCCGACTTCAACGATGTGGACTACGTGTTCATCCTGGATTATTACGGCGCGATCGACGCGCTGAAAAAAGATGCCTCGTTTGCGAACCTCGACGTAAACACGCGCGGCGGCGTGCACTGGCTCGACACCGACACCGCAAACGCGATGAGTATGCCCAACCCGCTGACCATCCCGTACGCGATCACACAGATTGACCAGGAGCTCTAGAGCGCGCTAGCGGGGCACGATCAGCGGCCCTCCTGCCACCGGGTCTTCGGCGACCACGGCAGGCAGAGAGAATACGTCGGCAAGCAACTGCTCCGACACAACCTCGGCGGGTGTACCCGCCGCTTGCACCTCGCCGCCTTTCATCACGACTAACTGGTCGGAAAAACGCGCCGCGAGGTTCAAATCGTGCAGTACCATGACCACGGTGCGCCCCATGTCATCGGCGAGACGGCGAATGAGTGCAAGCAGCTCGACGGAGTGGGAAAGGTCCAGATACGTGGTCGGCTCGTCCAAAAGCACGAGCGGGGTGTCTTGGGCGAGAACCATCGCGATCCACGCGCGCTGCCGCTGCCCGCCGGAGAGCCGCTCGAGCGGGCGCTCCGCAAACTCGGCCACCTGGGTCAGCTCCATCACTTCGTCCACCGTCGCGCGGTCTTTCTCCGAGCTCTGGCGCAGCCACGTCTGGTGCGGGTGGCGCCCGCGCCCGACCAGGTCCCGCACCGTCAGCCCGTCCGGCGCTACGGGGGTTTGTGGCAGCACCGCGAGCGTGCGGGCGATCTCGCGGCGTTTCATCTCCGCAGTGTTTCGGCCGTCCAAGACAACCTCGCCATGCTCGCGCGGGATCAGGCCAGCGACCGCACGCAACAACGTTGATTTGCCGCAGCCGTTCGGTCCGACGATGGTGGTGACGCCGCCGCGCGGGACGTCAAGGGCGAGCCCGTCGATGATCGTTGCCGCACCGTAGCTGACAGTGAGATCACGCACGTGAAGCATTACAAGGTCACCTTTCTGGACGCGCGCATCAGCGCATAGAGCAGAGCCGCCCCACCGAACGCCGACGTGGCCACGCCTACCGGCAAGTCACCCGGCACAACGGTGCGCACCGCGAGGTCCGCACCAGCGACGATTAGCGCGCCGGCAACCATCGCGGTGCCGAGTGGGGGCGTGGGGGTATGCGCTAGTCGACGGCCCACGTGCGGCGCCACAAACGCCACAAAAGCAATCGGACCTGAAGCCGCCACCGCCGTCGATGTCAACGCCACGGCAAGCACCATGAGCACAAGCTGGGTGCGCCGCGGATCAACACCCAGTCCCGCGGCCATGTCGGCGCCGAGAGATAGGGCTTCGAGCTGGAACGCCGCCCAGCGCAGCAGCGGCACAACCAACGCAACCGCCACCAGCACAGCAGCGGCGTCACCCCATCCCGAGGATCCGACCGAGCCGGTCACCCACGCCTGAGCTTTGCCCACATCGCGGTAGTCGGCGCGGACGAGGAGGAACGAGTTGTACGCCACCGCCAGGGCATTGAGGATGATGCCAGCGAAGATGAGCTGGAACGATCCCAGACCGCCCCCGCGGCTGAGCCACCACATCGCCACGGAGACCGCGATCCCGCCGACAAACGCACTCAGCGGCACCCCGAGCGCGCTGAGCAGCACCCCGGTGCCGCCACCCGCGAGCAGTGCCGTGAGTGCGAACGCCGACGCACCTGAAACAACGCCCAGGATGTCTGGGCTGGCCAGCGGGTTACCAGTGATCGTCTGAAAGATCGCGCCCGCGAATCCGAGCGCGGCCCCCACCGCCAGCGCCGTGGCAACACGCGGCAAGCGCCACTCGACGACCACCGTGCGGGCCATGCCGGTGGACTGTCCGGTAAGGGCGGCGAGGACGTCATGAGGCCCAAGCCCGAATTCCCCCACCATGATGCCCCCGAGCGCAACGGCGAGCCCGCACGCCGCGAGCACGACATTGACTACAAACGTGCGGGTCACAGCTTCGCCCCTTTCCGCAGCAGGTACAAGGCGAACGGGGCGCCGACGAAGGCGAGGGTGATGCCAACTTGCAGCTCACCAGGGCGGGCGATGACTCGGCCGGCGACATCCGCAAGGAGCAGCAGCGTCGCACCGGCAAGCGCGGAGCACGGCAGCACCAGCCGGTAATCTGGCCCAGTCAGGGAGCGAACGATATGCGGCACTACCAAGCCGACAAACCCGATCGGGCCCGCCCCCGCCACAGCTGCACCGGCAAGCAGGGCGACCAGCAGGATCCCCACCGCGCGTGCAGCTGCGACGTTGACGCCGAGGGAGTGCGCGACGTCATCGCCCAAGTTCACCATGTTTACCCGGTTCGCCGTGGCGAACGCGGCGACCAGGCCGACCAGGATGACCGGGGCGACGGTGGCGACAACGTGCATGTCCCGGCCCGCTACGGAGCCCGCCGTCCAAAACCTCATGTCATTGAGGCTTTGAGTGTTTGTGAGCACGATTCCGCTGGTCAGCGCGGAACATACCGCACCGAGTGCGGACCCGCCGAGCACCACCGTGATCGGGGTGGAGCCGCGGCTTCGCGCGCTCAGTGCGAATACGAGCGCTACCGCCGATGTCGCGCCGAGGAAACCGACCACCACCGCGACCAGCACCGGTAGCGAGCCGAACACGGCAGTTGCCGCAGCCACTGCAAGCGCCGCCCCTGGGGCGATGCCCAACAGGTTTGTGTCCGCCAGCGGGTTGCGTGTGTGCCCCTGGAGCAGGGCTCCCGCTGTGCCTAGCGCCGAGCCGGCGAGCAGGCCCAGCAGCGTGCGTGGAACCCGTAGATGGGCAACCACGTGCGCCTCCTCGCTGACCTGCTCAGATTTGGTGTGGAATGCGAGGGCAAGCCCGTCACGCACAGCGTTGACGCTTTCTGCCACGCTCATCTCCCGCGCGCCGACGGCGAGCGAGAGCAACGCTGCGGCGACAGCCGAAATCCCGAGCACAACGACGAATACCGCGTGTTTAGTCGCACTCATGGTCTGTCACCGCCAGTACCCCATGAACGAGACGTGTTGGCGCGGCAACCCTGCCTCATTTACCAACAGGCGGCGCATTGCTTTCACCGAAGTGTTCTTGCCGGCGATCCAGTAGTAGGTGTGGCCGGACGCGCCCGCCCCACCGTTGATGGGCTCCCCGCTTCCTGAATACGTCGGGGTTTCCCAGACATTGTCTCGGTCTCGCTGATCCTCTTCGTCGTTATCAGGCTCATCGGCGGTGGGACCTACTGGGGCTCGCAGCAGCTCAATGTCCTGTTTGAGCTGCGTGTAAAGCATGTCCCCATGCCCGGCTTCGGGCTCGGTGCGGAAGTGCCAACGGACGTCAACGTGGGCAGGCGCATCGATTTGGAGTGCGTTGCCCACCGGCACCTCAATGTCGGCGGAACCGGCGAGGTCTTCGGGCCAGTCCTCCAGTACTCGGGAGATCGCCGGAAGAGCGGTTTCATCGCCGTACAGTCGAGCGGCCGCGGCGGTGCCAGGAGCGAATTCGATGCCGACGCCGGACGCGTCATCGCGGGTCGGCCCGATGATCCACAGCTTCTGCCCGGGCAGTGCGCTTTCCGCCCACGCGGAGGCCGGCCCAGCGTTGTGGCTGTGCAGCACGAAATCCACATCGAGTTCGTCCGGGTTACCGTCGTTGCGCCTGAGGTCGCGAATGGAGTAGGTACGGAGATGCCCGCGCGCTTGTTCCGGCATCGCGCGCCAGAGGTCCCACCACCCCTCGGCCGGCAAATCGACAAGCCCTGCCTCCGACGGGATGATGAGTTTGATCCGCAGGTCCATGATGGGCACAGCGGGGCCCATTGCGTCGACACCAGTGAACGTCACACGTTGAAAACTCGGTGCGATGCGCTCGCTGCGAACGACTTTTGCAAGGAAGGGCCGGAAGCTCACTACACGAACTATATAGGATTGCCTACCCTAACACAAGTGTGGGGCTTGTTGATCAGCAAAGGCTCTTACTGCTGCCACATCATGCTCGGAGCCGCCAGCGCCTTGCGGTCGCGCGCGATAATGAGGCGGTCCAACGCACTTCAGCCGCGAGTGCAGCCGCACTGAGGGTGGTTCAGCAGGCGAGCCGTGAAAGCGCTTATCAGATTCGCTCCCTTGCTCACCTACGTTCGATACGTTAGAAGGTGTCATCTCCCCCAGATCTTTTCAACGTTAGCAATGGCGAAAGGTGCCCCGGCCGCAGTTCATAACCCCTGATCCCACACAGAAGACCACCAGAACATCCAACTCACAAGGTTCAGCAACAGCAGAACCCACGCGCCCATCCAGCGCCGCCCTCCCCCGCCTCCCAGCTAGTGAGTTAAAACACGTAACTTGCAGTGTCTGCCCAGGAATATTCAACCTTTCGTCGACGGGAGTTTTCCCCGATCACTTCTTCAATTTCAGGGCCATGCGGTAGCCGTGCAGCGGAAGCGGAAAACGCTACGCACACCTACGACCCCAACGGGAAGCGTCAGAACCCGACCATCACCTTCTTCTCCGGCGACGCGTCCAAGAACGACTACATCGTGGCGAACCAGATCACCATCCGGAATCTGGACAAGGAGCGGCGGTTTGACGTTGTGCTGTATGTCAACGGGATGCCGTTAGGGATCATCGAATTGAAACAGTCCGGTTCCACGGCCACCGTCGAGAATGCGTTCAACCAGCTCCGAACCTACGTTGAAGAATTCCCGATGGCGTTCCGCTTCGCCAACTTTGTGGTCGCTTCCGACGGCATCGATGCCATCTACGGCACGTCGTTCACCCCGCGCGAGCACATGAGCACATGGCGTGTCGACGATGACGGAGAACCATTTGAACAGGCTCCCCTCGTCGTCGTTGACGGCGAGCAGATGACCGAATTCGACATGCTCATGTGGGGCTTGTTCAATGTCGAGCGTTTCGGCCAGATCTTCGTGGATTTCACCGCGTTCGATGAAATGGACGGGGAGCTGCGTATGCGTGTGGCTAAACCACACCAGTACTTCGCTGTGACGATTGAACACTCGGTATTGGCCCCGAGGCGTAACGCAGGTTCGCCATCCCGACGGCCGGATCGAGCGGAAAGATACAGATGGGCGGATCGAAGAGGAGGAAGTAGCAGAGATTTGGGGAAGGTTGATTTCTCTACTTCACGCAACCAACCCATACGACGAAGCCATCAACCGGCCTGCCACTATCGCTTATCTGCGTGAAGTAACAAGCCGGCTAATCCGAACTCTGAATGAGCATATTCTCCACCTACACGGCTCATCCCACCTTTTATGTGGCCAATTTTGGTCGGATCCTCCAAACTTCTACCTGTTTAGTGATGTGGGCGACGCTGAAGAAATTGACGGTGCACTCCTCGGAAACGAGCATTTAGCTACGGCCCAAGCGCCCCAATCGGGATGACGGCTACACCATCGTTTCGTCGAATGGCAGGGCCACCAGAGGTGATTACCACCAACGCCGGATCGTCCTCTAGCTGGCCAGCGAACCGTTTCAGAGTGTCGGCGGCGTGATCGATTACCTCGGGACTGTACCCGAGCTTCACCTCGACGAGCACGTCCCGACCGCCGACGTTCGCGACCGCGTCTACCTCTAATTTCGTGTTTAGACGGGCGTGGTAGACCGTTCTGCCCGTAAGAGCCCGCAGTTCGTGCACCACGAGGGACTCAAAGAGTTGGCCGAAATAGGCGGGATCGCGCAGCAGGTGCTCCGGACCGCGGTCGAGTGCAGCCATGGCGAAGGAGGGGTCAGCGAGATGGCGCTTTGGTGCTTTCCGCAGCGTCGCCTTCGAGCGCAGGTGCGTGAACCAAGCAGGCTGATCTACGGAGACAAAAATGCTCGCCAGTGCGCCAAGATAGTCCCGTGTTGTTTCCCGTGAGGTATCGGAATCTGTGGCGATGGTTTGCAGCTCTAGCTCTGTGCCAATGCCGCGAGCAAGCGAACGGATCATCCGCCTTACGCGCTCCGAGTCACGCTTCACCCCTCCGACAGTGTGGATGTCCACGTCGGCGACGGTTTGGATGTAATCCCGGACGTTGTCCAGGGCGTTGCCAAGCGGAAGCCCAACGTTGTACGGCAATCCGCCCCGGCACACCCTTTCAGCGAGTTCCGGCAGTGTCAGTGCGGGCGCAGAGAACGGCAACGGGTCACCAGCGACCACCGCGGCAAGAGAAACCGACCCGTCGGATTCCCCTGTCTCAAACAAGGTCATCGTCGACATCGTCATGCGGGCGAACCGGCCAGCGCCCGAGTGGCTCGTCACGTCCGCCCCGGGTGCCGTGGAACCGGTGAAAATGAACTGCCCTTTCGCCCGGCGCTCATCAATCGAGTGCCGCGCGAAATCCCAGAGACGCGGTTGCAGCTGCCATTCATCGATCAGGCGCGGCGTCGCGCCCTCCAACAACAGCCGCGGGTCCGTGTCCATGGCAAGTACGACACCGGGATCCGTCTCCACGTTGAGGAAACTCGCAGCTTGCCGCTTCGCCGTTTCTGTCTTCCCGCAGCCTTTCGGCCCCTGAATCAGTACCCCGCCCTGACGACGGAGCGCCCTTTCCAATTCGCCATCCGCGAGACGCGGTAAATACCCGTCAGCCATGGGTCCTCATCGTAGCAGCTAGTGGGTCTGGGTTGGCGTTTTGAAAGCCATCTGCTTGGCGTTTTGAAAACGGTTTGCTTGGCGTTTTAAAAACGAGTTGTTTGGCGTTTGGGAAATCAGCTTAGGGCGGAGAGTGAGGAAAATGTCGTCGGACTACTTCGGCAGAGAAAGCGGGCCAGTTGCGGACCGCAAGATTGTAAAAATAGTAAAGATTGTAAGAGATAGTAAAGATGCGGGAAGGAACGGAAATTGTGACAGCTATCGGCCGACGACCAAGGAATCCCTTTACCTCGACGCTTGGACGAACTCCACCGGTAGTAGTCGGGCGCGAGCGATATGTTCAGGAATTTTCCAACGCGTTGTATGACGGCCCCGGAGCGCACGAACGCATCTCAATTGTGACCGGACCACGCGGCATCGGCAAGACCGTGTTACTCAACGAGTTGGAAGACTCTGCCAGATCCCAATCGTGGCACGTTGTCTCGGAAACGACGACGCAGGGGTTCACCGCTCGAATCCGAGATGCAATCTTGCGCCTCATTGTCCGCAACTTTGACGTACCAAGCCGCAGACTCATCGGTTTCACTCTCCCCTTCAACACGGGAGCAACGTGGGAACACACGGCAACGCACCAACCCGCTCCGACTCTTCGCTCTGTACTGGAGGATTTTTTCGAGCTTCAAGAGACGCGCGACCGCGAACGTCGGCAAGATCCCACTGGCCTGCTTATCACGCTTGATGAACTGCATTATGCGCATATGCAGGACATCGTGGAGTTCGGAACAACCATCCAGCACATGGTTCGCGATGGGCGCGAAATCGCTGTAGCTATGGCTGGCATCCCGAGCGCGGTGAAACCGTTACTTGCGGCTAACGAGGGGAAGAACCCAGTTACGTTTTTGCGCCGCGCGAACCGCATAGAAATTGGCCTTATCTCAGAGAATGAGGTTGCCCGCGCCTTGCGAGAGCCAGTTGAGGCTGCTGGGTGGTCGTGGACAGAAGACGCGCTCAGCGCTGCATGCGAAGCAACCGGCGGATACCCGTTTATGATCCAGCTTGTCGGGCAATACTCGTTCAGGAACTCGGATGGCGATGAGATCGCCATCGACGCCGTCGAAAAAGGCGTGGGAGATGCCCGCCGTCGCCTCGGCGAACTTGTCCACGAACCGTCACTCGCTGATCTCTCCCAGGTCGATCGGACTTTTCTCGTCGCAATGTCCCACGATGATGGGCCATCGCGCATCGGGGATGTGGCTGAGCGCCTCGGTGTGGACGCCCAGTACGCCGGTAAGTACCGGCGCCGCCTCATCGACGCGGAAATGATCCAACCGGCAGGCTACGGGTTCATCGACTTCGAGCTTCCCTACATGCGCGAGTACTTACGTTCCCACCCCGCATCGGACGCAATGGAGCAATTTTCGATGTGGCCCGAGGACGAATCCTAGTGACCTAGACAGCGACCTCGAACGGCGCCTCGGTGGCCTCGCGGACGGACTCGACGGTTTCGCCCGGCGCGACCTCGATGAGGGTGAGGCCTTTCTTTTCATCCACCTCGAACACGGCGAGGTTGGTGATGATCAGGTTCACGCACTTCGCGCCCGTGAGCGGGAGGCGACACTCCGCGAGGACCTTGGAATCGCCCTTCTTGGTGGTGTGCTCCATCATCAGAATGACCTTCTTCGCGCCGTGAACCAGGTCCATCGCGCCGCCCATGCCCTTGACCATCTTGCCCGGAATCATCCAGTTGGCCAGGTCGCCGAACTGGGAAACTTCCATGGCGCCCAGGACGGCGACGTCGATCGCGCGGGAGCGGATCATGCCGAAGCTGGTAGACGAGGAGAAGAACGAGCCGCCCGGTGCGACCGTGATGGTCTCCTTGCCGGCGTTGATCAGCTCCGGATCAACCGCATCGTCCTTCGGGTACGGGCCAACGCCCAGGATGCCGTTCTCAGAGTGCAGCACAACCTCCAGGCCTTCCGGGAGGTAGCCCGGGATGAGCGTGGGCATGCCGATGCCCAGGTTCACGTACTGCCCGTTCTCCAGCTCCTGCGCGGCACGCGCCGCCATTTCCTGCCGTGACCACGCCATTACTCGCTCACCGTCCTGAACTCGATACCGGTTTCCTGCGGGCCGACCTCAACGACCCTGTCCACGTAGATGCCCGGCAGGTTGACCTCCGCCGCCGGGATTTCGTCCACAACTTCCTCCGCCTGGACGATGGTGATCTTCCCGCACACCGCGGCGTCCGGGTTGAAGTTCTGCGCCGTCTTGGAAAAGACCAGGTTGCCAAAGCGGTCCGCCTTCGCCGCGTGCACGAACGCGTAGTCCGGCGTCAGCGCCTCCTCCATCACGTACTGCTCGCCGTTGAACTCGCGCAGCTCCTTCGGCTTGGAGTACTCCGCGATGGTGCCGTCCGGGTTGTAGCGGGTGGGGATCTCGCCGGTGGCCAGCGGGGTACCCACGCCGGCCTTGGTGTAGAACGCCGGGATGCCGGCGCCGCCTGCACGCATGCGCTCGGCCAGGGTGCCCTGCGGCGTGAACTCCACCGTCAGCTCACCCTCCAGGTACTGGCGCGCGTACTCCTTGTTGGTGCCCAGGTAGGAACCGATGGAGCGCGAAATGCGCTTATCCGCCAGCAACAGGCCGAGGCCGAAGCCGTCCGTGCCCAGGTTGTTGGAAATGATCGTCAGGTCGCCCGCACCCTGCGCGCGCAGCGCCTCAATGAGCTTGGCCGGGATGCCCACCAGCCCGAATCCGCCGACGGCGATGGAGGCGCCGTCCTGGATATCGGCCACCGCCTCCTCAGCCGAAGAAACCACCTTATTAATCATGTGACCACCCTAACAGTTGTTCGTATTCTGCACAAGGGTTCACATAACGAACTTGATGCAGTTATGATTACACTCACACTTACGCAGACGCGGAAAGGAGGCCCCGTGACACCCAAGCAGCCAGAGTCAAACGTGCAGCTCGTGCAGAGCCTGAGCCGCGGATTGGCCGTCATCCGCGCCTTCGACCAGGACCACCCGCGGCAAACCCTGGCCCAGGTGGCGGAGGTCACCGGCCTAGCCCGCGCGACCACCCGCCGTTTCCTACACACGCTGGTCGCGGAGGGCTACGCCGCAACCGACGGCTCCGAGTTCTGGCTCACCCCCCATGTGCTCACGCTGGGCTACTCCTACCTCTCCAGCCTCGGGCTTCCCGCGATCGCGCAGCCGCACCTGGAATCCGCCTCCCACCTGTTGGGCGAGTCCTGCTCCGCGGCGGTGCTCGACGGCGAGGACGTGGTCTACGTCGCCCGCTCCGCCGCGAACCGCATCATGCGCGAAAACATCACCATCGGCACCCGCTTCCCTGCCTACGCCGCCGCACTCGGCCGGGTCCTGCTCGCCGGGCTTCCCCCGGAGGAGCTAGAGCACAGCTTATCGACGACACATTTCACGCCCCTCACCCCAAAAACCATCACCGACCCGGCCAAACTGCGCGAGGTTTTGGCGGAGGTGGCGGAGCAAGGCTGGTGCATCGTGGACCAGGAGCTTGAGGCCGGCCTGCGATCCGTGGCCTGCCCCGTGCTGGATGAGCGCGGCGAGGTAGTGGCCGCGGTGAACGTGTCCACGCAGGTGGCGGCGTACACGTATGAGGAAATCGTCGAAAAGCTATTGCCCTCCCTGCAAGCCACGGCGCGCGCGATTTCCCGCGACGTACGTACAGCAGCCCTGAATTAGAAGGAGAAACCCCATGACTGACATTGTGATTTGCAACCCCAAGCGCACCCCGGTTGGCCGCTACGGCGGCGCCTTCGTGGGCGTGCCGGTGCAGGACCTGGCCGCGACCGTGGTCAACGCCGTGATCGAGGAGTCCGGCATTGATACCGCGCTTATCGACGACGTAATTTTCGGCCAGGCGGGCCCCAACGGCGCGGCACCGGCGCTGGGCCGCATCGTGTCACTGGATGCGGAGCTTGGTGAGGGCGGCGTGTCCGTGCCGGGCATGCAGCTGGATCGCCGCTGCGGCTCCGGCCTGCAGGCTGTGGCGACTGCCGCGGCGCACATTGCTGCAGGTGCCGCCGACGTGATCATCGCGGGTGGTGCGGAGTCCATGTCCAACACCGAGTACAGCGTGGACGGCAAGGTTGTGGACCGCCTGCAGGAGGGCCGCGAGAAGGCCGGCGGCAAGCACCACCCGATCCCGGGCGGCATGATCGAGACCGCCGAGAACCTGCGCGAGGAGTACTCCATTGCTCGCGAGCGCCAAGACAAGCTGGCCGCGGAATCCCACGCGCGGGCTGCCGCC